>CAZJBP010000026.1:0-16587 GCA_964544115.1 uncultured Victivallales bacterium
TGAAGGCCCAGGGCCACAGCATCGGCAAGTCGCTGTGCGAGGAAGACCAGCTCGACTACGCCCGGGCCTCCCTGGCTGACGCGAAGAAGAAGGGCGTGACGTTCCTGCTGCCCGTGGACAACGTGGCCGCGGACAAGTTTGACGCCAGCGCCAACACTCAGCTCGTCGGCAACGACATTCCGGACGGCTGGATGGCGCTGGACATCGGCCCGAAGACCGCCGCGGCCTACGCGGCCGCGATCAAGGGCGCGAAGACGGTCGTGTGGAACGGCCCGATGGGCTGCTTCGAGATGCCCAAGTTCGCCAACGGCACCACCGAAGTCTGCAAGGCCGTCGCGGCCAGCGGCGCGGTGAGCATCATCGGCGGCGGCGACAGCGTCAGCGCGGTCAACAAGAGCGGGCTGGCGGATAAAATGACACACATCAGCACGGGCGGCGGGGCGAGCCTCGAGTTTCTCGAAGGCAAGGTTCTGCCCGGCGTGGCCGCGCTGACAGACAAGTAGACCCGGGAGAATCGACATGGTGAAGAAGCTTCGCAAGAAGATCATTGCCGGCAACTGGAAGATGAACAAGACGCTGGCCGAGGCCCAGGATCTGGCGGCGGCCGTGGTGCGCGACCTCGGGGAGTGCGCCGAGGCGGACGTGGTGCTCTGCCCGCCGTTCACCGCGCTCAAGACCGTCGGCGACGTCATTTCCGCCACGAGCATCAAGCTGGGCGCCCAGAACATGCACTGGGAGGGCTACGGGGCGTTCACCGGCGAGGTCTGCGCCGCGATGCTGCGCGACCTCTACTGCCACTATGTCATCCTCGGGCACAGCGAGCGCCGCCAGTTCTTCCACGAGACCGACGAGAACGTCAACCGCAAGGTCAAGGCCGCGCTGGCCGCAAACCTCACGCCAATCGTCTGCGTCGGCGAACTGCGCGCCGAGCGCGAAGCCGGGCGCACCGAGGCGGTCATCGGGACACAAACCCGCGGCGGCCTGGCCGGGCTGGGCGCCGCCGACCTGCGCCGCCTGGTCATCGCCTACGAGCCGGTCTGGGCGATCGGCACCGGCCTGACGGCGACGCCGCAGCAGGCCCAGGACGTGCACGCTTTCATCCGCGAGACGCTGGCCGGACTGGCGGACGAAGACACCGCCCAATCCATCCGCATCCAGTATGGCGGCAGCATGAAGCCCTCCAATGCGAAGGAACTGCTCTCGCAGCCGGACATTGACGGCGGCCTCATCGGTGGTGCAGCATTGGAGAGTCGGTCGTTCGTAGACATTGTTCGGGCGGCCATGTAGGGCGCGCCGCTGACGCGGCGCGTCGAGACAGAGGAGGAAGGCAACGGCGCGCTGCCGGCCCGCACCCTCCGCTTTGGGAACAGGAGAGTGGCTATGTTCACGTTCGGAGCCGTCATCAGGTCGTTGCTCATCGTTATTGAAATCGTTTCGTCGCTGCTGCTGGTGGGAGCCATCCTCATCCAGAGGACGCGCAGCCAGGGCATGGGCATGGCCTTCGGCGCCGGCATGGGCGAATCGCTCTTCGGAGGCCAGGTCGGCAACGTGCTGACCCGCGCCACCGTGGTCGTGGGCATCGTCTTTCTGGTCAACACGTCGGCGCTGGCGATCCTGTACGCCCACACGCAGACGGAAGAGGCGTCGGTCGTCGACAAGGTTCCGGTTGCGGCTCCGGCCGCCATGCCGGCTCCGGACGGCGCCGTCAGTCCCGCCGCTCTGGCCGAAACCGCGCCGATCAGCGCGCCGGTGGAAGCGTCGGTCCCTGTCGAGGCCCCGGCCGGCAGCGAGCCGGTCGCCATTCCGGCGGCTGAAGTTCCCGCGGCGCAGCCCGAGGCGGCTGCTCCCGCCGCCCCCGCGCCCGAAGCGCCTTGAGGAAAGGGCGGCAGAAATTTCGGCGGGCCGGCACAACCGTCAGGTCACGGCACGTAGATCATCTTGCGGGTCATCCCGCCATCGATCACAACGTTGGCGCCGGTGATGAAGCCGGCGGCCGGTGAACACAGGTGTGCCACCATCGCGGCGATGTCGTCGGGACACCCCACCCGGCCCGACGGATGCTGCAGGCGATCCGCCTCGCTGTGAACCGGCTCGCGGCGGCGCGCAGCCTTCTGCCAGTCTCCGGTCTCGATCCATCCCGGGCTGATGCAGTTGACGCGGATGTCGGGGCCAAGGCTCACCGCCAGGGCGTGGGTGATCGCGACCACGCCGCCTTTCGACGCCGAGTAGGCCTCGGTGTTCGCCTCGCTCATCAACGCGCGGGTGGAGGCGATGTTGACGACAGACCCGCGGCGCGCGCGCAGGGACGGCGCGGCGTGCTTGACGCAGAGGAAGACGCTGGTGAGGTTCACCGCCAGCACCCGGCTCCACGCCTCAAGCGTCAGCTCGGTCACCGGCTTTGAATGGCCGATTCCCGCATTGTTGACCAGCACATCGATCCCGCCGAATGTGTCCAGCGTGGCGGCGACCATGGCTCGCACGGCGTCCTCCGACGCCACGTCCGTTTCCACAAAGCGCACGGGGCCGAGGGGGCGGAATTCGGCTTCCGTCTCGCGGCCGGCTTCCGTGTCGTTGTCCACGATCACGACCGCCGCGCCATCGCTCAGCAGCAGCCGCGTGATGGCCTTGCCGATGCCCTGCGCGCCTCCGGTCACAATCGCGACCCGGGGGGAAGGAGGAAGGTCAGGTTGTCCGTTCTTCATGGGGTCTCAGGGTTGGGTATTGGAGTTTCATTGCCGGAGACAAAGGCTGAGGCATCCGGAATTCCGAAGAGCCGCCGGGCGTTGGCCGTCGTGAGGTCGGCGATCTCGTCCACCGGCGCCCCCAGCAGTGCGGCCACCTTGGCGGCCACCTGCGGCAACGATGCGGGTTCGTTCACGCCGGTTTGCGCCCATTCGGGCGTCTCGTCCCCGCCCGGGGATGACGGGGTGAGGTCCGGCGCGTCGGTCTCGATCAGGAGCCGGTCGAGCGGCACACACGGCACGTTGCGGTGTGCGCGCCGGTTGTGGCTGCGGGTCACCGCACCGGAGAACGAGAAACAGCCGCCGCGGCGGACCAGCGGCTCGATCATGTCGGCGGCACCGGAATAGGAATGGACCATGAATCCGCGCGGCAGCGGCCCCGCCCGGTCCAGGGCCTCGAGCAGCGCGCCCCACGCCCTGCGGCAGTGGATCACGACCGGCCGCTCCAGCCGCACGGCCAGCTCGAGCTGCGCCTGGAAGGCGGCCGCCTGCGCTTCCAGCGCCGGGTGGTCGATGACGTGGTCCAGCCCGATCTCCCCCACCGCCGCGCGGGGGTGAGCCAACAGGAGGCGCTGGAGTTGTTCCCGCCAATCGGCGGGCTGCTGGTCGACGTGCCAGGGGTGCACGCCGAAGGCCGGGAGAACCTGCGGGTGCCGGCAGGCCAGCGCGGCCAGCGCGCCCCAGTCCCCCGCCCCCGTGCCGCACGACAGCATGGCGCAGACGCCGCGCTCCGCGGCCCGCGCCAGAACCCGATCGATCCGGCCGAGCAGCGCTTCGTCCTGCAGGTGGCAATGGGCGTCGAACAGCTGCATATCGCGGCCACTTTGCCACGGTCCGACCGCATCGGCAAGCGAACGCGGGGGCGGCTTTTGAAGGAGGGCAAGCCGGACGGGTCAGTCGCCCACGATGGTCTTGGTCTTCTTCAGTCCTCGCGCCACGGCCCAGAAGGCGAAAGCCGCCGCCGCAGAGCCCAGCAGCACGCCGTCGAGCGGTTGCCAGGCAAAGCTGCACCCGCCGACTCCGAAGGCGTGGCGACGCAGGTAGAGGGCCAGGGGCAGGCCCGCCGTCCAGTTGCAGAACGTTCCGTATTCCTTAACCAGAAGGCGCCGCCAGTGGAAGTCGGGCGCAGACACCACGCCCCAGAACCCCCGGGGGAGGATCCACCACCGCGGCACGTCGCGGCAGTACGCGTCATACGCTCGACCGAACTTCCCTCGCAGGAAGTTCTCCTCGGCGGCGACGATGGCGATGTAAACGAAGACGAAAAACGCGCCGCCGGCGTAGAGGGCCACCCGCGAATTGATCGCCAGCGCAAAGCCGGCGAGCATCAGCAGGTTCCCGATGTAGAGCGGGTTCCGGCAGTGCGCGAAGACGCCGTCGCTCACGAGGTCGGCGGCGTAAACGCGACGGCTGAGGCCGCCGCGCTTGATGTAGACGCGGCCGATGGTCAGCGCCCTCAGCGCCTGGCCGATAATGACCACCGCCAGCCCCAGCGCGAACGCCAGCCGGTTGTTCGGCAGCACCGGCCCCGACGGGACAAGCACCAGGAGGCCCAGCACCGGGAATACCGCCGTGCGGAAGCGGAAGAAGAAGTTGCCAATCTTGATCATGATTCAGGACGTCCTATTTGAAGGCCACAATGCCGCAGAAGTTGTACCACTTGAAGAAGGTGTCCCAGCTCCGGAACCCGCAGTGCTGCAGCAGGGCCAGGTTCTCGGTCAGCTTATAGGGAATCAGGACGTTCTCGAGGGCTTCCCGCTTCTGGGAGATCTCCATCTCGCTATACCCGTGCCTTCGCTTCATCTCGTAATAATACTCGATGAAGAGGCGGTTAATGCTGGAGTCCTCCCCGAGTACCTTCTCAACAAGCAGCAGGCATCCGCCGGGGTTCAGGCCGGAAAGCACGGACCGGACGAGCCTCTCGCGGTGAAGCGGCCGCACGAATTGGAGGGTCAGCACCATCACGACCACCGAGGCATTCGAGATATCGAGGCCGGTGTTCAGATCGGCCCGCACCAGGCGGCACTTGCGGGAGAACGGGTGCTGGTCGATCTTCCTCTGGCATTTTGCCAGCATCTCGTCCGAATCGTCCACGCCGACAAACTCGACCTCCTTGTCGACGGTGGAGTCCATGGCCAGAAGGGTGGCCCCGGTCGCGCAGCCCAGGTCGTAGATCCCGGTGCCTGGCTCTGAGACGTCGCAAGCCATCTCGGCCACCATGCGCTGGAACTCACCGTAGAAAGGGAACCGAACGATCCACCATGTCGTCGAAGACCGAGGCGACCTTGGCATCAAACTTGAAATCGGCAACGGACGTCATTTTGCTGTCGAAGACCCGATCCCGAGCATCCGTGCCCGCCCCGGAAGACTTGTCGCTCATTGCCGCCCCCCCCAACACCCTTCAAGCCTTGGCCAAGGCGACCCTCGTGCAGGCTTTTCGCACTTCAGCGAGGCGCATGCTACCCCCTGAGCGCTAATGGATCAGCGGCGATCCGAGCCCCAATAGTGCTTGACGCTAGCCGCCCCTATGGCTCACATTACGCCCGCTTGAGGCTGATGGGAGCCTGTCTCAAACCCGAGAAGGGAAAGATGTAGGTTTCAGATGTGGAGCACCCTCTCCGGACTATTTTCGAACGACATCGGGATTGATCTTGGCACCGCGAACACCCTGGTCTACGTGAAGGACCGGGGTATCGTGCTGCGCGAGCCCTCGGTGGTGGCGGTTCAGGCGGGAACCAAGCGGATCCTGGCCGTGGGAGAGGAAGCCAAGCGGATGCTCGGACGCACGCCGGGCAACATCGTGGCCATTCGCCCGATGAAAGCCGGCGTGATTGCGGATTTCGAGATCACCGAGGCCATGCTTCGCTACTTCGTCAAGAAGGTCAGCACCAAGCGGAAGTTGATCCGGCCCAGAATCATCATTGCGGTGCCTAGCGACATTACGGAGGTCGAGAAGCGCGCCGTGAAGGATTCGGCAACCCGTGCCGGGGCCCGGGAAGTGTACCTGATCGAGGAGCCGATGGCCGCGGCCATCGGGGTCGGGCTTCCCGTGCAGGAACCCGCGGGTAACATGATTGTGGATATAGGCGGCGGAACGACGGAGGTCGCGCTGATATCCCTGGCCGGTATCGTGTATAGCAGGTCAGTGCGCGTGGGCGGTGACGAGATGGATCAGTGCATCGTCCAGTACATGAAGCGTGTGTACAACTTGATGATTGGAGAGCGCACGGCGGAGGAGATCAAGATCACGATGGGATCGGCGTATCCCCTTCCTGAAGAGACCAGCATGGAGGTCAAGGGGCGGGATCTGGTGGCCGGTCTTCCAAAGACGTTGACGATTACGTCCGAGGAGATTCGTGAAGCCCTGCAGGAGCCGATTTCGTCGATCGTGGATGCCATCCGCGTCACCCTGGAACGCTGCCTGCCTGAGCTGGCGGCGGACCTGGTCGACCGCGGCATGGTGCTGGCCGGTGGCGGCGCGCTACTGACCGGTCTCGACAAGCTGATTGCCGAGCAGACCGGGTTGCCGGTCCACGTGGCGGACGATCCCCTGAGTGCCGTGGCGGAAGGAACGGGCGTGGTCCTCAACGAGCTGGACTTCCTGCGGAAGACCTCGGTTGACCGTGCCTGATCCGACCTGCCGCCTCCCGTCTGACAGCCCTGCCGCGCGACCTGCGGAACCGTCTCCGTGACGAGTGTGTTGTGAGTCGTCGGGGTGTTGTCACAGCCTGTGTTGTCCTGGCCGTCGTCGCGCTGCTGAATCTGCCGGCGCCGACGGCGCTGCGCGTGCGCCAGGGCACCCGCGAGAACGCCGCCCCCTTCCAGAACATCGGGCTCCTCCTCGCCGACCGGCTGTCCGGCGGCTGGCAGCAGCTGACGCGCGGCCGCGAGCAGGAGGCACGCCTGCGGGGCCTGGAGGAGGAGATTGTCGCCCAGCGCCTGGAGACGCGGCGCTGGAAGGCCATGGCGGCCGAAACCACCGAGATGCGTCGCCTTCTGGACTTCCGGCGAAGCCGGCGCGAGCAGATGGTGCTGTGCCGGGTGATCGCGCGGGGCGAGATCAGCGGCTGGTGGCAGACGGTCCGGCTGGACCGGGGCCGGGAGGCGGGGATCGGCCCGGACATGGCGGTCATCACCTCCGACGGAGTCGTGGGCAAGACCACCGGCGCCTCGCATGGCTCCGCCGACGTGCTGCTCATGACCGACCCCAATTGCCGGATCTCCTGCCGCATCCCCCAGACAGACGGCTTCGGCATCCTGCGCGGCACCGGCGTCTCCCGGGACAATGCCGGCCGGCCGGAGCTGCTGTGCGCCGCCAGCCCGTGCGCGGTGGACTTCGTCACCCGCGGGGATCCGATGCGCCAGGGCTACGAGGTCGTGACCTCCGGCCTGGGCGGCGTCTACCCGGAGGGCCTGCTGGTGGGGTTCGTGGTGCAGGCGGGCGTCGAGCCGGCCGGGCTGTACCAGCGCGCCGAGGTGATTCCGGCGGCCCGCCTGGACCGGCTGCGGTACGTGTTCGTCATCACCGGCTCGGACGCGGAGGAGCTGCCGTGATGGACCTCGTCGTCATGGTGATGCTGCTGGTGCTGGCGACGGTGCTCCAGATCGGGCTGCCGGTGTACGCATTCATGGGGCAGGCCCGCCCCCCGCTGCTGCTGGCGGTGGTGCTTTACTACGCGCTGAACCGCAAGGGCTCGCTCTCCATGGTGGCCGCGCTGGCGGCCGGCCTGCTGCACGATGCGCTGAGCGAGATTCCCCTCGGATGGTCGGTGCTGGCCTTTGCCGCCGCCGGCCAGCTGGCGGGCCGGTCCAGCGACCTGATCACCCGCGAACACCTGGTGCCCCATGCCTTGATTGGCGCCGCCGCCTCGTTCGGCGTGACGGCCGTCCTGTACGTGGCCCTGCGCCTGGCGGGCCTGCTGGCCTGTTCGGCCGGCTGGGCACTGCTGAAGGCGGGCTGGACCGCCGGCCTCGGCCTGGTGGCCCTGCCGGTCGTCTGCCTGGCGGCGGACCGGCTGGACGCCTTTGCCGGCAACATCGACGTGTGGGAGGATGTGACCGGCCTTGAGTGAGACCGTACGAGTTGAGGTGCGCCGCGTGGGCGTGGTGCTGCTCGGCCTCTGGCTGGCGCTGGGCCTGCTGGCGATCGCGCTGTGGCGCGAGCAGGTCGTCAAGACCCAGACCCACCGCGACAACCAGGCCCAGCAGAGCGTCCGCCGGGTGCGCCTGCCGGCGGTGCGCGGCCTGATCTACGACCGGAACGGCGCGTGCCTCGCCCGCAACCGCCCGAGCTACTGCATCGCGCTCTACATCGAGGAGCTGCGCCAGCCGGGGCGGCTGGAACGGACCGTGGATGCGATTCAGCGCGTCATCGCGAACGTATCCGACGTGATCGACCTGCCGCCGGAAGTCAGCCGGGACGACGTCTACGCGCACCTGCGCAAGCGGATGCCCATGCCCTTCCTGGCCTGGCGCGACATCAGCCCGGAGGCGCTGGCGCGCTGGTGCGAGCGCGGCGGGGCCGTACGGGGCGTGGACATCTACGTGCAACCCGTGCGCGAGTATCCCGCCGGCGTTTCGCTCTCGCACGTGCTGGGCTACGTCGGACGGGCGGAACCCGATCCGGACGAGATTGAGGAGTTCCACTACTACATGCCCGACATCGATGGAAAAGCCGGCATCGAGCGCTCCATGAACGCCGCGCTGGAAGGCCAGGCCGGCGGCCGCCTGCTGCGCGTGGACGCCTCCGGGTTCAAGCACGACGTGATCTCCGAGAAGCCCCCCCGCGAGGGCCGCTCCATCCGACTGACCGTCGACCTGGACATCCAGCGCGCCGCCGAAGCCGCGCTGGGCGAGGATCGCGCGGCGGTGGTCGTGCTCGACCCCCGCAACGGCGACGTCCTGGCGATGGCCAGCGCGCCCGGTTACGACCCGAACGCCTTCTGCCCGTCGATCTCGCAGCCCGAGTGGAAGAAGCTCAATACCGACGAGAACCGCCCGCTGTTCAACCGGGCCATCGCCGGAACCTACCCCCCGGGCAGCACGTTCAAGCCCGTGGTCGCGTTCGCCGCGCTGGAGAACGGTTGCGCCCTGCCGTCCACCGAGTACAACTGCCCGGGCTACTTCCAAATCGGCACGGCGCGGCCGATCCGATGCTGGTACGAGCTGGGGCACGGCACGCTGGCGTTGCGCAAGGCCATCGAGCAATCGTGCAACAGCTACTTCTGCCAGCTGGGACTGGCCGCGGGCTACGACCGGATCTATCACACTGCCGCGGCGTTGGGCTTCGGCCGCCGTACGGGCATCGAACTGCCGGCGGAGGCGCCCGGCCGGCTGCCGAACGACGAGTGGAAGCAGCGGGACCGGCGCGACCGATGGCGGCCCGGCGACACCTGCAACGTCAGCATTGGCCAAGGGTTCGTGGCGGCTACTCCGCTGCAGCTGGCTTCCCTGATGGCCACGATCGCCAACGGCGGCACGGTCTACCGGCCGCGCCTGGTGGCGAAGGAAGGGGAGCCCGGCGAGGTGGTCAACGAGATGAACTGGTCCGGGACCTCCCTGCTCGCGGTCCGCAGCGGCATGTACGACGTGGTCCAGGCGCCGACGGGCACGGGGCGTTTCGGCCGCATCGAGGGCGTGGAAATGGCCGGCAAGACAGGCACTGCCGAGTACGGTCAGACCGCCAACATCCAGCGCCACACCTGGATGACCGTGTTTGCGCCCTACACCGGCGCGCGCTACGCGATGGCGATGGTCGTCGAGGATGGCGTCTCCGGCGGACGGACCGTCGCGCCGCGCATCCAGGCGCTGATGACCCGCGTGTTCCAGATCGAGCGGCAGCGCACCTCGGGAGCGGTCGAAGGAGGCGGCGCATGAACGCGCTCCTCCGACACCTGCGGCGCCTGCGGCGCATGCACCTGCTGCTGCTGGTGCCCGTGTGCATCTGCCTGGCCATCGGCGTGGTCTTCATCTACAGCGCCTGCTTCATCAGCGAGGACGTGCCGGTCAAGTCGCTGTACCAGAAGCAGCTCATCTGGATCGCCGTGGGGGCGGTGGCCCACACCCTGATCTCGCTCTACGACTACCACCGCCTGTGCCGCCGAAGCTGGCTGTTCTATGCGCTCTCCCTGGTGCTCCTGGTGCTCGTGCTGGTGTGGGGCCCGCCGAGATACGGGGCCCGCCGCTGGCTGTTCGTGCCCGGGGTGCCCCTTGGCATGCAGCCTTCCGAGTTCGCCAAGCTGGCCATGATCGTGCTGGCCGCCCGCCTGCTCAGCCGGCCGGCCGTCGACCTGACCCGCTTCCGCACCTTCGCCGGGGTCCTGGGGTTGACGGCGATTCCCCTGCTGCTCGTGACGAAGCAGCCGGACCTGGGGACGGCCCTCGTTTTCCTGCCCCCCATCCTGCTCATGATGTTCGTCGCCGGAGTCCCGAAGCGCTACGTCGGCGGACTGGTCGTCGCCGGCCTGCTGGCCGCATCGACCATGGTCGCCGCCGTCGCACTGCCCGAAATGCTCAAGCTGAGCGATGCGACCCGCATCCGGATCGAGCGGATCCTGCCGCTGACCGAGTACCAGAAGGACCGGATTCTCGTGCTGCTCTGGCCGGATCGCGACCCTCTCGGCGCCGGCTGGAACAAGAACCAGTCGCTGATCGCCGTCGGATCCGGCGGCCTGCAGGGCAAGGGGTACCTGCGCGGAACGCAGAACATTCTGGGCTTTCTCCCGCGCTCGGTGTCGCCGACCGATTTCGTGTATTCGGTGATCGCCGAAGAGACCGGCTTCGTCGGGTCGGCGGTGATCCTGGCGCTGTTCGCCCTGCTGGCGGCCTTCGGCCTGCACATCGCCGTGTCGACCCCTGACCGGATGGGCCGCCTGCTGTGCGTGGGCATCGTGACCATGATCATCAGTCACGTGTGGGTGAATATCGCGATGACGGTGGGGCTGGTCCCGGTGGTCGGGATTCCGCTGCCCCTGCTGAGCTACGGCGGATCGTTCCTGATGACGGTCATTGGCGGGCTGGGAATTCTGCAGAGCGTTTACATCCGCTCGCCGCAACGTTTTGAGGGCTGAGACGAGGGCGCCGGCGACAGAGCGCCGGCGCGGAACACACAAACGGATAGCTGAAGAGACCCGGTTCGGGCGGCGCACGGCGCCAATCCCGGCCGGTCACAAGGGAGGAGAGACGCATCGATGTTTGGATGGTTAAAAAGGAAAGAGCCGAAACGCCTGATCGTGATCAACGCCGAGCCGCTGGAAATGCGCGTGGCGGTCGTGGAGGATGGACGCCTGGAGGAATTCCAGGTGGAACACCCCTCGGAAGATCGCATTGTCGGGAGCATCTTCAAGGGGCGCATCCAGAACCTCGAACACGACCTGCAGGCCGCGTTTGTGGATATCGGGATGCGCAAGAACGCGTTCCTGCACTACTGGGATATGCTGCCGGAAGAGGACCCGGAGCTCGACGTGGACGAGGACGAGGACGAGGACGGTCCGCGGCGGCGCGCCGGAAAGCGCAAGCGCTACACCAACCAGGATATCGAGAAGCGCTTCCCCGCGGGGTCTGAGATCGTCGTGCAGGTGACCAAGGGGCCGATCGGCACCAAGGGGCCGCGCGTCACCGCCGCCATCAGCATCCCCGGCCGCTACCTGGTCATGATGCCGGGCACCGGCCTCAAGGGCGTCTCGCGCAAGATCGGCGACGCCTCCGAGCGCCATCGCCTCAAGAAGATCCTCAACCGCCTGACCATCCCCGCGAACACGGGGCTGATCGTGCGGACCGCCGCCTCGGGCGCCTCCAAGCGCGCCTTCGTCCGCGACCTGCGCAGCCTGATCGACATCTGGAACCAGCTCCAGACCAACATCGCGGAGAAGAAGGCGCCCTGCAGCGTGTATGAGGAGCCCGACCTGGTCGAGCGCGTCGTGCGCGACTGGATCACGGAGGAGATCGACCGCATCGTGGTCGATTCGAGGGAGAAGTACGACCGGATCAAGGAGGTCGCCGGCCGCATTTCCCGGCGGATGAAGTCGAAGATCCAGCACTACGAGGGCCTGCTGCCGATCTTCGAGCACTACGAGATCGAACGGCAGCTGGACGAGACGTTCCGCCGGAAGGTGCTGCTGAAGTCCGGCGCATCGCTGGTGATCGACGAAACCGAGGCGCTCATCGCGATCGACGTCAACACCGGCAAGCACAAGGGGTCGGGCTCGCAGGAGGAAGCCATCCTGCAGGTCAACACCGAGGCGGTCGAGGAAGTGGCGCGGCAGCTGCGGCTGCGCAACGTGGGCGGGCTGGTCGTGGTTGACCTGATCGACATGAAGAGTCGGAAGCACCAGAACGCGGTGCACCGCGCCATGAAGAACGCCCTCCGCAAGGACCGCGCCCGCACGAACGTGCTGCCGATCTCCGAGCTGGGCCTGCTGCAGATGACCCGGCAGCGCGCCGAGGCCGGCGTGCTCTCGACGATGTACGTCGACTGCCCGTATTGCGCCGGCCACGGGAGCGTCAGGTCCCCCCTGAGCATGAGCGTCGACATCCAGCGGCGGATCGCGGCGGTGATGCGGACGCACGCGCGTTCGAAGACCCTGCCCGACCTGGTCGTCACCGTGCATCCGCGCGTGCTTCAGCGGCTCCGGACGGAGGACGAGCAGATCCTCGTCGACATGCAGAACCGGTTCTCCGGCGGGCTGAATTTCCGCTCCGATCCGGCGAAACACGTGGAGTTCTTCTCGGTGGCCAACGCCACCACCAACGAGGTGTATTTCGCGACGCCCGAGCGCTGACGCCGGCGCCCCGCACGCGGGCCAAACCGGCAGCTTGTGTGGCCGGACCGGTTCGTGTATGAAGGGCTGGCGGTGGCGTTACGGGCGAGCGGCTGCGCACGGACAGGCGCAGGCCGCGGGGCGCTGTGCGCCCCATCGCGGACCCCATGCCGGGAGATGACGGGTATGCAGACGAATCGCATGCAAGGCGGCCGCCTGTTCTTGATGGCACTCTTCGCGGCGGGGGTGTGGGCGGCGGCGTCCGCAGCCCGCGCGCAATCCCAGCCGGCAGCAGCCGCGCCCGGCGCGCCGGTCGTGGCGACCAACGCTCCGGCCGCCGAACAGATCGATATCGACGCCCTGACACTCGAATACGACCGCAAGACCGGATGGGCGGTCGCCAGCGGCAACGTCGTGGTGCGGAAGGGACCGCAGGAGCTGCGCGCCGACCGGGTGCGCGTCAACACCGTCACCGAGGACGTGGTCGCCGAGGGGAACGTCGTGCTGCGGGCGGCGCCCGGCGAGAAGCCGTGGACCGGCACGACGATCCAGTACAACTTCCGCACGCGCGAGAGCTCCGCCATGGACTTGTCGGGCGCGAGCGAGCCGTTCCACATCTACGCCAAGGACAGCCGCCGCCTGGCGGACGGCAGCTACGTGGCCCACAACGCGAACGTCAGCACCTGCACCAACGCGCCGGGCTCCCAGCACTACCACATGCAGCTGCGGGACGTGGAGCTGACGCCTGAGGACCGCCTGAAGGGCGAACACGCGGTCCTGCATCTCGGCCCCGTGCCGTGCATGTACCTGCCCTTCTGGCACCGCGACCTGAACGAGGACATGGGGCTGAGCGTGCGGCCGGGCTACAACAGCCGCGTCGGCGCGTTCCTCCTCACCTCGTACCGCTACCCCCTGACCGACGAGGTGCTGCGCGGCGAAACCCACGTCGACTACCGCACCAAGCGAGGAGTGGGCCTCGGACAGGACATCAAGTGGCGCGATCCTGAGGGCGACTGGAACGGCAAGCTGAGCGCCTACGGACTCGACGACCAGCAGCCGTACGACGACGACGAGAGCCTGACGTCCAAGGACATCGACAGCCAGCGCTACCGCGTCCGGTTCCAGCACGACCAGACGCTGGGCGACCGCGACTATGCCCTGGTCAACCTCGACTACGTCAGCGATGTCGACCTGCTGGAGGACTTCTTCGAGGGCGACTACCGCCGTAGCAACCAGCCCGAAAACTACGCCGTCTACACCTACCGCGGAGACAACTATACCGCTTCGCTCGAGGCCCGCAAGCGGCTCAACGACTTCTACGACGACCTCGACCGCCTGCCGCAGTTGTCCGTGTCCCTCCCCCGCCAGGAGATCCTCGACGGCCCGTACTACTATGGCGGCCAATCGTCGGCGGGCTACCTGAACAAGCTCTGGGCCGACGGGTCGTCGAAAGAGGATTACTCCGCCTTCCGGGCCGACACGGAGAACACCATCTACCGGCCGGAGAAGTTCTTTGGCTTCCTCAACGTCACCCCGCGCGCCGGCTACCGCGCCACGTACTACTCGGAAACCGCTTCGCTGGTCGACGTGAACACCACCTCGACGGTGCTCACGACCAACAGCGTCACGCAGGCCGACGGCAGCGTCGTCACAACCGTGGGGGAGACCACGCAGACCAACACCACCCAGCGCTGGGTCACGCATGGCGCGGACATGCGCTCGCTGTTCCAGCTGGGGTGCGAGGTGTCCTACAAGGCGTTCAAGTCGTGGGAAGGCGGCGCCGTGGACCCGCTGCGGCACGTGGCCGAGCCTTACCTGAACTATACGTTCGTGCCCGAGCCCGACCTCATGCCCGACGACCTGTACCAGTTCGACAAGGTCGACAACCTGGGCGACCAGAACAACGTCAAGTTCGGTATGCGCAATAAGTTCCAGACCAAGCGCAACGACCGCCCCTACGATCTCGTGGACCTCGACGTCTACTCCTACTACCGGGTTGAGGATGAGTACGGCGCGGAGCAGGGCATCGATGACGTCTTCGCCAATATGGAGTCGCACCCGACGCTGTGGCTGCGCGTGGACATGGATACGCGGTGGGATACGCAGGAGGACGAACTGCAGACGTTCAACACCCAGTTCTTCATCCGGCCTGCGCGCTACTGGAAGACCGACGTGGAATACCGTTACCGCCGAGACAGCAACAGCCTGCTGTCGGCCGACCTGACCTTCTTCCCGACCCACAACTGGGACTTCAATGTCTACGCCCGCGAGGAGTTCGAGCTGAGCCGCCTCGAGGAGGTCGGCGGGTACGTCCAACGCAACCTGGACTGCATGCACGTGCGGACCGGGGCGGGCGTCATGCCCGGATACACGCGCGACGACGGCACGCAGAAGGACGACGAGTATCAGGTGCGGGTGGAGATCTGGCTGACGGCCTTCCCGGAGATCGGGATCGGCGACCGGCATGATCACTAGGAGATGACTGGACCCACACGCGACCCGCTCCTCTTTGGCGCCAGCCCCGAACCCGGACTGGTGGCCGTGGAGCACGTGCGCGGAGCCGAGGCGGATGTGGCCCGGCTCTACCTGCGCACGGCGGAACGCACGGAAACCCTCGATGAGCCGCTACGCTGCTTCATTGCCGCCGACCTGAAGGCAATCGCCGACTGCCCCGTTGAGTTCGAGGCCCGGGCCCTCAAGGGCTCCAATCCCATCAACCTGCTGGCGGTGTTCCGGTCCTGGTCGGACTGCCTTGCGGCCAGGGACTGGCTCGCCAGGACCACGGGCCGCGCGCCCAGCGCGCCAAACGCGCCCTACCTGTTCGTCAACGACCCCGTCCACCAGCACCTGACGCTGACCGGGCGGACCCTGTTCGGCGGCATGCAGTTCGAGGACGTGCGCCGCCTGCAGGTGGATATCGAGTGCTACACCTCGCCCGGCTATGAGTTCTGCAACGCCGAGCGCGAGGGAGACCGGATCATCGCCATTGCCCTCGGCGACAGCACCGGCTGGACGCAGGTCATCTCCGGAGCCGGACACGACGAGCGCGACATGCTGCGGGAGTTTGTGCGCCTCGTCCGCGAGCGCGACCCGGACGTGATCGAGGGGCATAACGTCTTCAACTTCGACCTGCCGTACCTCGCCGAGCGCGCCGCCCGCTGGAAGGTTCCGCTCAAGCTCGGTCGCGACGGCAGCGTGGCGCGGCGCCGCCCCAGCCGCGTCAGCTTCGGCGAGCGCACGATCGCCTACGACCGCTTCGAGATCACCGGCCGGCACGTGGTGGATACGCTCTTCATGCTGCAGGCGTACGACGTGTCTCACCGCTCCCTGTCGGGATACGGCCTCAAAGAGGCCGCGCTGCACTTCGGACTGGCGCGCCCTGGGCGGGTCTACATCGAGGGGTCGCAGATCTCGCGCGTCTTCGAGGCGGACCCGCAGCGGGTCATGGAGTACTGCAAAGACGACGTGGCTGAGACGCGCGGCCTCAGCGACCTGCTGTCGCGCAGCGCGTTCGTCCAGACCCAGATGCTCCCCTACTCCTACCAGAACGTCTGCGTGCGCGGCTCGGCCACACGCATTGACGCGCTGATGGTGCGCGAGTATGTGCGGCTGGGGCACGCGCTCCCGATACCCGGCGCGGCGCGGCCGTTTGCCGGCGGCTACACCGACATGTTCGTTCAGGGGGTGGTGCGCAACGTCCACCACTGCGACGTGCGGTCGCTCTACCCCTCGCTGATGTTGACCCGCGCCATCGCTCCCGCGAGCGACGAGGCGGGTGTGTTCCTGCGACTGCTCAAGCACCTGCGCGATGTCCGGATGGATGCCAAGGAGCGCATGCGACGCGCGTCGACCGACGCGGAGCGGCAGTTCCACGACGCGCTGCAGACGACCTTCAAGATCCTCATCAACTCCTTCTATGGCTACCTGGGATTCTCCCAGGCCCGGTTCGCTGACTTCGATGCGGCCGAGACCGTCGCCGCTGACGGGCGGCGCTTGCTACAGTTCATGATCGACTGGCTCCGCCGGCACGGCGCCACGCCGGTGGAGATCGACACCGACGGCATCTACTTCGTTCCGCCGGAGCCCGC
>CAZJBP010000026.1:16687-25940 GCA_964544115.1 uncultured Victivallales bacterium
CGGCCTTCCGGGAGGCGTTCGCCAAGGCCCTGCCCGAGGGCATCGAAATCGAATTCGACGGCGAATACGTCTCGATGTACAGCTACAAGATGAAGAACTACGCCCTGCTGGAGTCGTCGGGCGAGATCGTCATCAAGGGCGCGGCCCTGAAATCCCGCGGCCTCGAGCCGTTCCAACGCCGCTTCATGGAGGAACGGCTGCGGCTCAAGCTGGAGGGGCGCGACGCCGAGGCGCCGGCCCTGAAACAGAGGTACGAGGACGCCATCCGGGCTCGGGAGTGGCCCATCGCCATGCTGGCGAAGTCGGAGCACCTGCAGGACTCGCCCGCCACCTATCGCGCAAAGCTCCAGAAGAGCAGCCGGTCCCGCAGCGCCGCTTACGAACTGGCCCTGGCCTCCGGCCGGGACTACCGCGCCGGCGACCAGGTGTCCTACTACGTCACCGGCACCAAGAAGAGCGTCTCGGTCCACGAGGCCTCGCGCCTGGTCTCCGAGTGGGATCCCGCCCGCCGCGACGAGAATGTGCCGTACTACCTCGCCAAGCTGGATGCTCTCAACGCCAAGTTCGACGACGGCGGGAGCGACTCCGGGGTGCAGGGGGAACTGGGTCTGGGCTGATCGCCGGCCCGCCTCCGCCAGGTCACGTCCGGCCCTGTGTTGACATGGCGGCCGGATTCTGCAGACTACGCCCCCACTGATGGAGGAGAGAACGGACCGCCGGCACGCCGGCAGAAGAGGAGCACCATGGCATTCTTCGATGATGTGAGCGCACTATCGATCGCGGTGATTGGCCTGTTGTCGCTGACGACCGCCCTGGCGGTTGCCGGCGGCACGTCCTTTGCGATTCCGGGAGCCGACGCTGGGCTCATGAACGCGGAGCAGGCGCGGGATAAGGCCCTCGCAGCCGAGGCGAAACAGGACTGGGATTCCGCCCTCGCCAACTGGGAGCGCGTCATCGACCGCTGCGTGTCCACGCGTGCGCAGCGGCTCGAGGCCTACGAGCACATTTATTCCTTCCGCGACAAGGTCAAGCCGCTGAACACCGACCCCGCCAAGGCCAAGCCGTGGCCCACGCTGGTGGTCGTCTTCAAGAAGGTGGACTTCTCGTGGGATGGCGGAAAGAACCGATTCCAAAGCACAGTGAACGAGTCGGACATGGCCGATATCCGCAAGCGCGTCGATGCGTTTGCCAAGTACGTCTTCACGTTCAGCGACGGCACGCTGAACATCGTGCCCGACTACCTCGTCGTCGAAGAGCCGCTGACCCATCTGGAGGTCATCCAGGGGGCCGTCCCGGCGTTCATTGCGTCGCAGGCCACCACCGTACCGATGATTGTGAAGGGCCTCGAGGGCAACAACAAGCGCTTCGAACACACGCTGGTCTACGTCAAGTACGTGGGTGACGACGGCAAGGCGATCAACACGCCGTACCAGGCGGACACCGGCGGCGGCGGCCCCGGCGGAGCCTCGCTCATGACCTATCCGCTGTACCCCGGGAGCTACAACAACCAGCAGCCGGGAGAGATTGAGCTGCACGAGTTCCTGCACCCCGTGGACATGATCTTCAACGACGTCCTCGGCTACCCGGACACCGTCGTCTGCAGCCCGGACGAAGGGTCGAGCGACAACATCTACAAGGCGCCCGCAGGCGAAGTGGGCATGGTGTCGCTGTACGAGTATCTCTTCCGCGTCCGGTATACCCGATTGATGTGGAGCGAGTTGACGCAGCTCGAGCCCAAGGAGTTCTTCTGGGGCGGTCCCAACCTGTCCGACTGGCTGGTGCTGGGCCCCTTCACGGCGCCGGAAGGCAAGGATCCTCTCGACGAGGCGTTCATCAACGAAACCGGCGTTCAGCCGGCCGAGGGTGTGGAATGCGCCGGCAAGCGCTGGACGCACGTGCGCAGCGTGGGCGGCGTGATCGACCTGTCCACCGTGCTGGGCGGGCAGAAGAACGCCGTCGCGTACCTGGCAACGAACCAGCGCATCTGCGGCAAGTACAAGCTCCGCATGGGCTCAAACGGCGGGCTGAAGGCCTGGCTCAACGGCCAGCCGGTTCACACGGCCCGGGGGGCGCGCGACTTCGCGTTCAACCAGGACACGGCGGATGTGACGTTCCTGCCGGACTTCGTCGAGAACCCGTACCTCTTCAAGGTGCAGAGCTCGGACAAGGGCTGGAAGTTCCAGGCGCGCGTGTCCGGCGCCAACTATGAAATGCCCTGGGGATCGCGGCACATCCTGCCGGGTGCGAAGTAGCGGCCGGCGAGGGAGTATTGGGCGATGAAATGCTCGGGTCCGATGGAATGGATGGAAGCTTTCCTGTCCGGTGAGCGGCCCGACCGGATCCCGCTCACGATGTACTGTTTCTTCGCCGGGGACAAGCCGTGGGAGAACCCCGAGTGGCAGCCGCTGTTTCGCGACGGCCTGCGCCTGACCTACGGCTTCGGGCTGACCAACCACCAGACCCCGGGCCTTGAGTGGCGCAGCGCGTCGTGGGTGGAGAACGGCCACCAGATGACGAGAGACTGGGCGGTCACTCCCGCAGGCGAGATCCACACCACCCGCATGAACGGCTGGCGGCAGGACTACCAGCTGAAGACGGCGGAGGATTACCGGGTCGCCACCTGGATCGCTCGGAATACGAAGATTACCCCGCTCTTTGCGTCGCGCGCGGAAGCCTTCAAGGCCTTCGCTGAAACGCAGGAGCGGGAGGCCGGTTACGCCCTCCTGGGCACGCACGTCTTTCGCACGCCGATCCAGAGCATTCTCGTGGACTACGTGGGCCTGGAGAACTTTTCCTACCACCTGATGGACCTCGAAGCCGAGATGATGGAGCTCTACGAGGCGATGCTCCGGAATTTCGAGACCACGGTGTCGATCGTGGCCGAAGGCCCCGGGAAGTACGTGAGCAGCCTGGAGAACTTCACGGCGGAGACCATGGGGCCGGAGCGCTTCCGGCAGTTCATCCTGCCGGTATACAAGAAGTGCTTCCCCGCCCTCCTGCAGGCCGGCAAGGTGATCGGCACGCACTACGACGGGAAACTGGACTCCTGCAAGGAGGCCATCGCGGAAGCGCCCGTGTCCCTGATCGAGTCCCTCACGCCGCCGCCGGAGGGCGACATGACCCTCAAGCAATGCCGGCAGGCCTGGCCGGACAAGCTCTTCTGGGTGAACATCAACGTGTCGGCCTACGGCCTGCCGCCCGCGGAACTGAAGGCCTATGTCCACCGGCTGATCGACGAGGCCGCCCCCGACGGCCGCCGGCTCGCCTTCGAGGTATCGGAAGATCTGCCGGCCAACTGGCGGGCGTCGATCCCGGTGGTTCTGGAGGCCCTGCGAGAACGACAGGGCGCGTGAGGCAACCGCCGCAATCGCCATCACCATGAGCTGGCTGGCGTAGGCCACGCCAGGGGGGAGATCCCGCAGGAGATGGCAATGTTTTACAAGGCACGAGCCAAAGACACCGGCGCCATGTGGGACGTGTGGATGACGCACCACGGCGGCCTGTACTACCTCTACCTCACGTGCGACACGAAGACGGACGCCCCCGGCGCGAATAACGTCTCGCTGGCGACCTCGCGGGACGGCGTGCACTGGACGGAAGTCGGCCCCGTGATCGTCAGAGACGAGGGCAAGAACCGGATCACGTTAGCCCTCTCCACCAACCACGGCCGGGCCTGGGGCGTGACGGCCCGCGTGCGGCGGAGCAGGACGTAGGACGAAGAACCGTGCAATTACTCAACATGCATTGTGATGGTGGGTTGTTTTTGCGCTGCAGGCACACTGCTGAACTAGACTGAAAAGGACGAAGCTGTGAAAGAGATGTTGATCACAACTCTGGTGCTCGGAGGCGGGTTAGCCATGTCGCTGACGCCGGACGGGGCGGCGTGGGCGATGGACTATCGCGCGGTGTTCACCGCGCCGCCACAGAGGATCCCCTCGGACAATTCTATGGATGCGCCGCTGCTGGGCAACGGCGACACGCTCGCGGCGCTCGGAGGCATGCCAGATAAGCTGCAATTCTATATCAACAAGAACGACCTGTGGATAATGCGCGCTGGCGAAGGCTCTCATCCGGTGCCTCTGGCCCGGTTGGAACTGGAGTTTCCGGGCCTGAAGAACGCAAGCTATCTGGTGGAACAGGATCTCCAGCAAGCCATCACCACCGGCCGCTTCACGCAGGCGGAGGTGACGCTGTCGTTGGAGACCGGCGTGGCGGCGACGGAGAATCTGCTGTGGATCAAGCTGTCAGCGGAAGGCGGCGCACTTCAGGGCAGGGCCAGCCTGTATCTGCCGGGCCAGGATGCAGCCGCCACGGGTGATCTGGCGGTGGTCGAGCGTCGTTTTGAGCAGGATGTGCTGGTCCCGGCCGGCGCGGCCTGCGCCCTGCGCGTTGTGGGCGGCGGCAGGGAGTTCACGGTCACACCGGGAAAGCCGGTGCTTATCTTCGCGTCCGTCTGCAGCCGCTTCGATCATGCAGAGTTTCGTCAGGCCGCCGTACGCCGCGCCAACGAACTGGGGCCGGAGGCTCTGGACCGTGTGCGCGCTGCGCATGTTGGGTGGTGGCGGCAGTTCTGGGCCAAGTCCTTCATCGAAATCCCGGACAAAGTTCTGGAGCAGCGGTACTACCTGTCCCATTACGTCCTCGCCAGCGCCAGCCGGGTGTGTGATTTTCCGCCGGGCCTGTTCGGGTGGATCACGACAGACAAGCCCAGTTGGAACGGCGACTATCACTTGAACTACAACCACGTGGCACCGTTCTACGGGCTTTACGCAGCCAACCACGTTGAGCAGGCCGATCCCTGTCATGTGTCGATTCTTGCGGCGCTGAATATGGGCCACGAATGGAGCCTCAAGCACTTCGGCATAACCAACGGAGTTCTACTGCCGGTCGGGATTGGCCCGAAGGGCAGCCTTTCCGATGCGAATCTGTGGGGGCAGAAGAGCAACGCCGGCTACTGCTGCGTACCGCTGGCCCTGCGGTGGTACTCGACCTATGACCTGGACTTTGGAAGAAAGGCCTATCCATTTGTCCGCGGCACTGCCCGCTTCTGGGAGGAATCCCTGTCTCTCGAGAATGGTCGCTACGTGATCTATAAGGACGCCGTACACGAAGGTTCCGGCGAGAATGTGAACCCTATTCAAACCTTGGGACTGGTGAAGCAGGTTATGAACCTGGTACTCGACATGAGCTCCGAACTCGGCGTGGACGCTGACCACCGCTCAAAGTGGCTGGATATCCGCGACCGTTTGAGCGACTACCCCACCTGCACGGTCCGGGACCTGCCGAAGGAATGCTCGCCCAAACATCTGCCGCAAAACACCGACACGTGGACGCTCCCGATCTTCCGCTACACGGAGCAGGGGCCGCCGTGGTGGGGCGACAACACCCTCGGCATTCAGCATATCTACCCGGCTGGCGGCATCGGGCTGGACAGCACTCCCACATTGTTGGAGCGCGCCCGCAACCAGATCCACGTGATGAACCGGTGGATGGACTTTAACGGCATGAACAGCTTCTATGCCGCCGCGGCGCGCGTGGGTTATGATCCCACTGTGATTCTCAAGGAGATGCGTAACATGCTCGGGCACTGGGCCCTGCCAAACGGCATGATTCGTGATAATCCGCACGGCATGGAGCACCAGAGCATTGTGCCTAATGCCATTCAAGAGATGCTCCTGCAGAGCCACGAAGGCGTTCTGCGCCTGTTCCCCTGCTGGTCCCGCGAGTGCGGGAACGCACGTTTCGGCACGCTCCGTGCGCGTGGCGCATTCCTGGTCAGTGCGGAGTTCAGGGACGGAACGATTGGCGGCGTAAGGGTTGTCAGCGAGAAAGGCCGAACCTGCACCATGGTCAATCCGTGGCCCGGCAAGACCGTCCGCGTCATACGCAACAGCAAGCAGGCGGAGTCAGTGTCGGGCGAGCGGTTTATCTTGAAGACGGGTGTCGGCGAAACGATCGACATAGAGCCGCAGGGTGCATGATGCAGATGGCAGGGGAATGCCGGGGGAGGTGCAGAAATGAAGATCGCAGGCACAACGTTCTACGTGGCGCCGGAAGGTGTGGACACCAACCCCGGTGACGGCGCGAGGCCTTTTCATTCTATTGAAAGGGCCCGCGACGCCATCCGCGAACTTCGCAGCAGGGACCAGGCCCTGGACGAGGACATCACGGTGATCCTGAGGCCCGGTGCGTATTTCCAGTCCGTCTCGCTCCGGTTCGACGAGCGGGACGGTGGGACAAACGGGCACAGCGTTGTCTATGCGGGCGATCCGGGCATGAAGACCGTTGTCTACGGTGGGACGCCTGTGACCGGCTGGGAGCCATGGAAGGGCAGCATCTATCGCGCGAAGGTCGAGCCCGGCCGCCGGTTCTTCCGGTTGTTCGAAAACGGCCGGAGCCTTGTGATGGCGCGCTATCCCGAAAAAGGCAGCGGTTATCGCGGCGACATGATGAGGGTTGGCGACGATCGCATCCGCGTGCCGGAAGCCTGGCGCGGTTACGACTTCGATCATGCGCAGGTGTACGCGATGGATGCGTCGGACTGGTTTTCGCAGATTCACGAGGTCGTTGGTTTCGATCGGGAGTCGGCGGAACTCACGATCACTCCTGCCAGCGGTAACTGGGCGCCCATGTTCAAGGGGATCAACGATCGCTTCTACATCCAGGGCGTGCTGGAGTTGCTGGACCAGCCAGGCGAGTGGTGTCTCAAGCCCGACGAGGGCTACGTCTACTGCTGGCCGCTAAGCGAACCGATTGAGAAACAACTCATTGTCGCGCCGACGGTCCAGCGGGTGGTCGACATCTGCGGAAGCGCCCCGGACAAGCCCGTAACCAACCTGCGTTTCGAGAACATCGCGTTTACCGGTTCAGACTTCTGCGAAAGCTGGCGGATCTTCAGTTACGCCCTCAAGGAAAAGGATAACACCATACCGGAGCCCTTGCGGCACGGCTTGATCACCATAGAGAATGCGCGCGGGATCGACGTGCGGTTTTGTGAGATCCTCGGGGCCGGGCACAGTGCGGTGTACCTCAATTATTCCGTCCAGGACTGCACGGTATACGGCTGCCGGATCGAGGACGCCGGGTTCGCCGGCGTGTACCTGAACGGATGGGCTCCGGGGGTGGGTGCTTTCAAGAGCGCTGCGGAGTCCGACGTAAACAGGCGGAACCTGATTTCCAACAACTTCATCGCCGACTGCGGTCAGTTCGTCGGCCACGGATGCGGCATCCAGATGTTCCAGAGCGGAGATAACGAGATAACCCACAACGTCATACGGCGCATGCCGCGTTACGCCATCTCCGGCAAGGGCGGTACGGTCGAACTCGGGGCCTATGGCGACACGGCGGCCACGGAGTTCGACTATCTCCACACCCGCAACAACGTGATCCGCTATAACGATGTTGCCAATGTCTGCCGCGACAGCCACGACTACGGAGCGATCGAGCTCTGGCTGGTCGGTAACGGCAATATCTGGGAGAACAACGCCGTCCACGACTGCAATCCGTGCGTCTTCTGGGATGGGTTCGCGCGAGCCTTCATGCCGGACGGGCACACAGGGTTCCTTTCCGTCAGGAACAATATCGTGTACGAGTGCAAGGGCGGAGAGAACTCGTCCGCCGTGCTGATGACCAATGAGTGTCAGGCGGTGGAGAACAACATCTTCGCGGACAACGACTTCTTCGCGCCGTTCGATGTGTGGGAGTACGGCGGCAATGTGCATGACATGATAGCGGCCCGCAACATCCTCGCCAACCGTTGTCTGGCGCTGTTCAGGTTCAACGTCAAGGATCCGCCGGCGCTCTTCGCGCAGGTTGGTCCGAACCTGATCTTCCCTGCCCCGGCCGAACCGTATTGGCCTGCGGAATTACGTCGGGCATGTGAGGAGCGCAATTGGGGCAAGGGGGACATCTACGCCGACCCGATGTTCGATCGCACGAGGCCGGAACATGACCGGCATTTTACTGACTACCGCCTGAAGCCGGATTCGCCGGCACTGAAGATGGGCTTTAGGCCGTTCAACCTTGATATGATCGGCTTGAAGGATGACTTCCCCTTTGACCGCGCGCTTCTCGGCCGCAGGCAGGCACCTGAGAAGATACAAGCCGAAGATTATGACCGGATGCGGAGCCTCCGTGTTCATGGGAACACCGGGATATATCAGATGCAGCGAGGGGCATGGGTGCGGTACGACAACCTTGACTTCGGCGAAGGGGGGTTCAAGCGGTGCCGGGTGAAATGGTGTCCCGAGCCTTCATCACCGGGAGACCAGGCGAGTCAGGGGACCGTTGAGTTCCGTCTGGGCTCACCCTCCGGCGAGACGATCGGCGTGCTGCACGCGAACCAGGACGCCTGCTCCGTCCGGGATGTACGCGGAGTCCACGCTCTCTACGCCTGTTTCCCGGAAGGGCTGAACGGCATGATGGACTACTTCCTGTTCGAGAACACGCCGTAAGGCTGTTGAGGCAATCTGTTATGAAATACCCACACTTGTCGAAAGTATTTGAAAGAATGGAGGCAGGCGAAAGCGCCAATGTGGTCTTCTTTGGCGGTTCAATCACCTGGGGTGCAGGCGCCACGGATCCGCAGAAGACTTCCTATCGGGCATTGGTCTCCTCCTGGCTTGAAGCCCATGCCCCAAAAGCCACGATCAAGTCAATCGACGCCGCGATTGGCGGCACCGGGTCAAAGCTCGGGGTTTTCAGGATGGACCGCGATGTGACACCGTATGATCCGGACCTGATCTTCGTGGAGTTCGCCGTAAACGACGGCGAATCTCCCGACACGATGGAAACGATGGAGGGGATAATACGGAAATTCCACACTCGTGCTCCTGGAGCGGCGATTGTTATTCTCGTAATAGGAGCAGGGGCAGGTTATTCCAACCTTCCGACCTGGGAACTTCACCGTCCTCTCGCGGTGTCATACGGACTTCCATGCATTGATATCGTGTCGCCGGTCATGAAGCTGGTGAAAGAAGGGCTGTCCTTCGACGACTTCCTGTGCGACGGATGCCATCCGAACGACAAAGGATACCGCATCTATGCCGACACCATCTGCAGGGAATTGGTAAGAATGGCGGATGAAGAAGGCTCCCCTGTACCTTTTCCAAAAGAACCGCTGACAGAGAACCGCTTCGAGTCCGCCTCTATGGTCGAACTATCAAAGATTGCGGATCCCATCGGATGGAAGCCTGCAGTGCCATCCATCAACGGCAACTGGTACGACCACCAGCCCTCACGCTGGCAGGCTTCA
>CAZJBP010000027.1:0-20009 GCA_964544115.1 uncultured Victivallales bacterium
CACGTGATACATGCCGGCGCCGCCGCGCAGCAGCTCGGTCGTGCAGCTGCGGCGGAAGGTGTGGGGCGTGACGTTGACCGGGGCCCCGGAGCGCCGGGCGGCCGCATGCACCATGCGCCGCAGGGTGTGGTACGGCATGCGCTTGCCCCCATCGTCGAGGAACAGCGCCTTCTGCTGAGGGTCGCCGGCCAGGAACGGCCGCACGCCCTTGACGTAGTTCTCCAGCAGCCCCAGGGCCGTGCGGCCGATGGGCACCACGCGCTCCTTCTGCCCCTTGCCGGTGACCCGCGCGGTCCCGCCGCCGAAGTCCACGTCCCCGACGTCCAGCCCCAGCAGCTCCGCCGCCCGGATGCCGCTGCTGTAGAGCAGCTCCAGCATTGCCCGGTTGCAGTAGCCCACGGGCGTGTCCGTGGCCACGGCCTCCAGCATCCGCCGGGCCTGCGCGTGACTGAGCACGCTGCCTGGCAGCACCTTCGGCTCCTTGACGTACTCGACGGCCTCCTCCAGGTGCCCCCCGGCGTAGCCCTTGACGCCCATGAACCGCAACAGGTTCTTCAGCGTCTCGACGCGCTTGTTGACGCTGCGGGGCTTCAAGGGGTGGCCCTTGAACGTCTCCGCGGCCACGTGCTTCTGCCATGCCTCCAGGTGTGCGCGGCGCAGCCGGTCGGCGGTTTTGACCGCGTGCGCCTGCTCCAGCCACCGCAGGAACAGCCCGATGCCGTAGCGGTTCTGCAGCACCGTGCACCGGCTGAACCGCCGCGCCTTGAGCTGCTCCAGGTACTCGACCAGGATCTCTTGCAGCGTCGCGCCGTTCATTGCCCCAGCCGGCTCCTTTCGTGCATCGCCTTCAGGTCCAGGAACCGCACCCGCAGGTACTGGCTGAGGTGCGAGAGGCCGGCATGGCCCAGCAGCATCTGGAGCTGCACGGGGTGGGCCCCCCGGGCCAGCATGTGCGTGGCGCACGCCCGGCGCAGGCCGTGCGGGGTGATCTTGGTCGCCGTCCCCGCTTTGCGCGCGCATTGCCGGATGGACAGGCCGATCGCAGGGCCGCCCATCGGTGCGCCCAGCGTTCCAACCCACAGGGCGTCGCTCCCGACCGCCGCGGTCTTCGTCCGCACCTCGTCAAGGTACCGCCTCAGCCATTCGATCGCCTCCCTGCCCAGCGGCACCACCCGCTCCTTGCTGCCCTTGCCCATGATCCGGATCGTGCCGGCGGACAGGTCCAGGCCCCTCAGCCTCATGCGGGAGATTTCCTCCAGCCGCGCCCCCGTGCTGTAGGCCGCCTCCAGGATCGCGCGGGTGCGCAGGCCCAGGGCGGTCGCCACGTCGGGCACGGCCAGCAGGGCTGCCACCTCCGCCTCCGTCGGCACGGGCACGTATGTGCGGGCCCGCCGCAGCGGCCCCGTTCCCGCGAACGGGTTCTCGAACACCCGCTGTCGGCGCTCAAGGTCGTCGAAGAACCGCTTCACAGCCCGGCAATACGTCTCCTCCCCGGCCGGGGAGAACTCTCGGGACTGCAGGTGCCGGCGGTAGCCCTCGACGATCTCCGAGGTGACGTCCTGGGCGGCGCGGATGCCCCGCGCGGAGAGGAACGCGGCAAAGTCGCGCAGGGCCTGCCGGTAGATCTCGATGGTGCGCGGGCTGTATTTGCGCGCCTGCGCCGCCTCCAGGAACTCCTCGGCCAGTATGTCTATGCCGCTACGGTTACGACTGCGGGTTGCGTCCATTCTCTTGCCCTCCCCATGAAACGGCATGGTTCTTCGCAAGTCCGCCGCGGGCAACGGGAAGCGGGCGCGCGGCGTGCGATAAGGTGCCGATAAGGTGGTGATAAGGTGTGATAAGGTTCATGGGCGGGCTCCATCGACGGGTGGGGCGGCCAGGCGGTACACGTAACGCACCCCGTTGCGGCCGCGCATGGCCACGACGTACTCGAAGTCCACCAGTTGGCCAAGGTAGCGCTGCACCCGTGCATGCGCCCAGCCGGTGTACTCGCGGATATCCCTGCGGGTGAACTCGACCTCGCCGGCATCGCCCGGTTGTTCCCCCGCCCGCATGGCCACCATCCGCTCGATCTGCGCCAGCAGCGCCCGGCTCACCCCGTTGAGGTCGTCGGGGTTGCGGCCGCAGGCCTCGGCCAGCAGCCGGCCGGCGACCTGGATGTCGTCGTCCGTCGCCTCGACGTAGGGCGCCCCGTCCCCGCCGGCCACCGCCCTGGCCTCCCGCCCCATCTGCCGCAGGAAGGTCACGGCCCGGATCAGGTTCAGGTACTTGGGGTGGTCGCGGCGGCTCTGCAGGCGGTCGTCGCCGTACTGAAGCCCCTGCGCCTGGGGGATGACCACCAGCATCGGCTTCAGCAGCCGCTGGAAGTTGCGGTGCCGGCGCAACACCGCCTCGACCGAGTCGCGGGCCGCCATCGCCTGCAGGGTCGGACTCTTGCGCTGCACGTCCAGGATGGCCCGGGTCTGCTCGCGGCTCTCGTCCACCGTCAGCACGACGAAGCGGCTGCGCGTCTCCGGGTCGATGTCCGGGTCGGTGGTCGTGATGAACACCGCCGTCGGCCCCTCCACGCGGTTCTCCACGGTGACGATACGCCCGGTGGCGAAGTCCTTGACCGCAGCCTCGACCACCAGCACCTTGGCGGAGACGAGGTTGCGGATGGCGTAGACGGCGTCCCGGGCGCCAGCGCCCTCCTCCACGGCGAGGATCCTGTGCTTGAGGCTGGTGCGGCCCTTATAGAACAGGGCCCTGCCCGTGAGGGCCGTGACCTTGACCACGTCCTCCGGCGGCGCGAACGCCAGGGTGGCATCCTGCAGCGCGCTCTTGCCCGCCCCGGAACTGGAGAGCACCAGCACGCTGAGCGGGTCATCGAGCTTGCGGCTGACGGCGGCCAGGTAGCTGACGAGCTTGTTGGCCCGCTCGCCGACCAGGCCGCAGGCCTCGTAGTCCGCGGCGATGCGCTCCAGCAGGTCCTCGGACCTGCCGAAGGCCTCGGCATCGGCCCGCTCCTCGATCGAGAGGACCACGGCGGGCGCTCTCTCGCCCGGCTCCCCCGGCCGGTATTGCTCGCAGGCCGCCACGATCCGCCCGACGTCGGCCTCGATGATGTCGGCGGACTCCTCGAAGAGCCGGCAGAGGTCCTGGGCCAGCAGCTTGCGCGCCCGGGCGTTGTACAGGTCCAGGGTGTCAACGTGCAGCCGCCCCCGGAACTCCGCCCGCACCGTGGCCCGCAGCCGCCGGACGGTGCGCTCGATGCCCCGCAGCGCATAGGCGCGGTTGCCGAAGGCCAGGGCGATGCCCTCCGCGCTCACGGCCGTCCTGCCGACTTCCGCCGCCGAAGCGGGCTGCTCGACCGGGGCGGCCTTGAGCCGGGCATCCACGAACTCGACCAGCCGGGCGTCGCCGTCCCTGAGGAGCCGGGCGTTGAGGGAGTCGCCCGCGCCCAGCGTGACAGCCACCAATTCGAGCGCGGCCAGTCTCGGGCGCAGCCGGCGGATGACCTCGGACTCGGCCAGCACCGCCACCCGCCTCACACCCAGGGCCTTCAGGCGGGCCGCGTCCTCTTCGGACAACCGTCCGGTGGCCAGGCCCACGACGTTGGGGAAGCCGGCCCGCGTCAGGCTCAGGGCGTCGAGGATGCCCGCGCAGAGGATGACCTCGGGATAGAGCTTGGCGGCCTTGAGGTTCCACAGCGCCGAGGCGTCCGGCGGGACGACGGTCGTCTGCCGGTCGCCGCGCAGGCTGACGCCCCAGAGGGCCAGCACCCCGCCGTCCTCGTCGGCCAGGGGCACGACCAGGTGGTCGAGCAACCGCTCGCTGGGCCGCTCACCGCGAGCGTCAATCAGCCCCAGGGCGGCCAGCGCCTCTCGCCGGGGGTCGGCTGAAGGCATGACTTTCAGCAGCCGCCCGTCGCAGTGGCCGAGGCGGAAGCCTGCGATCAGATGGCGGTCCTCCAGGCCCAGCTCGCTCAGGCGCCTGAGGCCCCGGCGCCCCCGCAGGAGCGCCTTGTGGTAGAAGTCCGCGACCTTCTCCAGTAGGGCGGCGCCTGACAGGGCGGCGGCGCCTCCCCCTTCGCGGCCCTCCTCCGCTCCTTCGATCCTCTGCCCCGGGGCTTCTTCCTGCTGCATGGTCCGCCCTCCCGTGCGGCCAGCTCACACTGCCGGCAACGAGGCGAACGGTAGCAGGGGCAGGGGGCGCTTCCGAACGAGATACGTAACGCAGCGATCAACTCCTTCACAACGCAGGGCTTTCCAGGCCGTTGCACCAGGTCGAGGATACGTAACGCACCGCTCTTGAAATGGCTCACCTTGACCCCGAAGCCGGTCTTCCTGAGGGCCGCCAGTGGCACTAGGAAGTCGAACACCATCCAGCGGCGCCGCCCCTTGCGCCAGTAGCCCGGGTGGTTCTGGCGCCACACCCGCACCCGCGCGACGTCGTCCGAATGGGCGAGGTGGTTGTTGCGCCGCCATTTGCGCGAGGTGCGCCGGCGCCGGGCCTTCTGGCAGTCCGGGTCGCCGCAGAAGCGCTGGCGCCCCGCCGAGCGCGGGTCAGGCTCGTACCACTCGCCGCAATGCCGGCACCGCCGCCGGCGGCATCGTCGCCTCGCGCTCATCGGCCGCCCTCCCGTCTTGCGGACCGAGCTTACCGGGCCGGCCGACCAGGCGGCAAGGAGAAGAGGGGTGGACAGGGGGGCGGGCGTAGGGCGTTAAACGGAAGGTGCCTGCGAAGACAATCCGCGTTGGGCTGCCGTCATGGGGTAGAGGCATGAGAAACCGGCCCGCAACAAGTCAACGTCCGAATCCTTCTTGCGATCTTGTCCGCCAAGACTACCTGACGGACGTCAGATTGCATGCCGGAGACAGGCGCCTTGCCGGAGACCCAAGATGGCTGGCGCAGGATACTTGACCGTGTTCGCGGATGGCATGATGGTCGGAAAACTGGTATAAGCCCTACAGTGAGAGGCCCGCACTTCAGCCGGGTTAGGGTAGCTCTTGAAGCGAGGTGGTTCCATCGACTGCCCCGCGTCTCACAATCAACCTGACGCAGAGAGGAAAGCTGTGATGGCGAACACGCAAGAAGTGCCGGAATGGGTCTACGATGCCGTTGTCGAATTCAACCGCTTGGCCAAAGGGCGGGAGTCCGAGATAGGCTATATGATCAGCCGGTGGCTGGCCAGTGTGGGGGATCAACTGGCGGCCATGAAGGCGGTTCTGCCGGGGGAGCGTGGGGAGACATGGTTTGTCCGCAACGAGCGACGGAAGTTCGTGACACAATGGGAGATCGAGCACCCGATTCCTGAAGACGTGGTAGTATGCCGCGCGGTCGCACGTCTTGTGGCGGCCACAAATGCCGTGATGTCCAAGATGCCGGTAGAGCGTGCCGAGGAACTGGGGTGGAAATGCGTGGATCCACGCCTGCAGACACTTGCCGAGAAAGTAGCGTGGGAGCTGCTGTTCCCATCCTCCCCGGAGGAATGGCCGACATGGAAGCTGGACGTTGAGGCGTCGCTGGCGTTGGTAAGGTGCAAGTGGGGCATCCCGCCGCCTGCGGACGGTCCTGCTGGCGCAGATGCCGTCCAAATCCTGGCCAAACTGGCCGAGGTCCATGCTTCCGTGCTCGAGAACAAGGAGATCACAGAACGGTTGCCGGGCGCGATTGCCATTGTCGACAACGACGTCAAGTCCATGCAACCGCATGTTCGCGGCGTCCCCCAGGTCTTGGAGGACCTTGAGCAGGCAAAACGTGTCCCCGAGGATGCCACACGCGAATTGTTCACCAGGATTCAGAACGTCCTCACGCTCGAAGATCAACGAATCTGGGCCGCCGTCCGCAATGCGGGCACCCAGAAGGCCGCCATCGCCCTCCTTCGGCAGGACAATGTCGTCCTGAGCGAGGCCACCCTCAGCCGGCGCGTCAAAGTGATAGACGAGAAACTGAAGAAGCACGGTCTGTCGCCATGCAAAGCATCTGGCCCACTTAGCCGGTTCACCAAGAGGGGCGGTTACGAGAATGAAGAGGGGGAGATGGTGCCCGAGGAGTTTTCTCCTGTTGATAGTGATTGGACCAAGGACGCCACAGACCGCGACAGAACGATTCAGAGCTACCTGACCGCTCGCCCAGAAGACAAGGAGCGCTTTCGCGAGACTTACTTCGGCATCGAAGATGAGGCTAAGCAATACGTCGAACGGCACCCGATGAAATCCGACTGAAATCTCTGAAATCTCTTTCCTTCCAAGGGGTTGCGAGCAATCGCAGCCCCTTTTTTGTTGCCCTGTGAAATCCGTCGTTCGATCTGTAGTGGCGAGATGGTCTTGCCACGATAGCAAACAGGAGTTCGCCACATGGCAACGAACACGCGGATGAAGGCGGCGCGGGTGGGGAGGGGTCTGACCCAGCTCCAGCTCGCAGAAGAGGTCGGGTTGAAAGAAATCGACATATCGCGCTACGAAACGGGGCGGGCGCATCCGGGCCCGGACACGAAGCGGCGCATTGCAGAGGTCCTTCAGAAATCCACCTACGAAATCTTCGACTGCTGAGGAGGAACTCCCCATGACGACACAGACGAACCGGCAGCAGTGTGCGATGGCCCTCGATCCGACTGCGCTTCAGCAGGCCATCATCAACCGAGTGCTCACGGCGGACGTGGACGGGCTTGAGAGAATCCACGCTGCGTGCGTGGCCAAGCCCCGGCCGCGGCCGCAGCGTGTGGGCACAACGCGGGAAGCAGCGGCCATTCTGAACGCATGTCCGCGAACGATTCTGCGCTACGCACAGCGGGGCAAACTGACGCCCATTCGCCAGTCAGCACGCAGAATCAGGTGGGATCTCGACGCCGTGACGGCCCTGGCGACCGAGGGGGTGTCCGAGTGAAAGACCGTCGAAAAGCAACGGCCAAAAGGGTGGCAACCCTTCAGGCCGAAGTGTCAAAGACGTCCCTGGTTAATGGAGGTATCTGACTGTGATACGGCATACGACATCGAGGACTGACATCCAAGCCCCCTCTGACGCATTCCGAGTTCCCGGCCGGGTCGGTTTCCATCGGTTCGACCTCGTGTCCGACATGTCGGGCAGAAACCTGCGTATGGTGTGGCGCGATGAGATGCCCAAGGACAAGCCTTGGGCGTGGTTAAGTGAATACATCCAGGCGCGGAATCAAGCGCTACAAGAACTAGCCGACATTACGCATACCGGCCAGAACATAGTGACAGGCATTCACGGCGAACCCGTAGCGTTCCACTCGATGCAGTGCCGGATTGGGGGGCGTCATGTCTAAACGGTTCCCGTGGGAAAGGCCCGATACCCCAAACCAACCCGAACCCACCCATCAGGACGACCCGCCGCCGAAGTCGGAAGCGGACGTGGGCAACGCAGGGCCACACTCTGCCGCGTCCAGCGGGGTGGTGGGTGACATCGCTCAGGCGATGCAGGGCGCACGCCCAGTCTGGCGGGACGCTCCGTTGGCCCCCTCTAGTGCTCCGCAAGGAAGGGAGTCATTGGATCCGCTGCGCGCAGCCATTGATAAGGACCGCAATCGCCTGTGTGATGAACTGGACATGCAACCTGACGGCAAACGATGGTTTTGTCCGAAATGTCAGCGTGACCCGCGCCGACATGCCGATGGTGACTTCTCTACGGAAGCGGGTTTCAGGTGCCACAAGGGCGGATGCGGCTGGTCAGGCGATGGGTTCGATCTGGTGCGGCTAGTCCGAGGGTGTGACTTTCCAACGGGTGTCGCATTCGTGCGCAAGGTGTATGGCATACCTGCTGGAACTGGTCCGGCAGTTGCGCCGCTGCCACCGCCGCCAAAGACGGTGAAGGTGTACTTGGACCATGATGCCGCTGCGAAGGCCGCCCACCGGGCTGTGTGTGCGGACAACACCCAGGACTGGAAGGAAACTCGCCGGGACTTCTATTGCGACGCTAGCGGGCGCAACGTGGCCGCCGTGTTGCGCTTTGACGGGACCAACAAGGACGGAAAGCCAGCCAAGAGTTACCGCCCCATTCATGCCGTGGCAGGTGGGTGGGCGATGGGCGATCCGCCGGGCAAGTGGCCGCTCTTCAAGCTACCGGAGATCATGTCGAGCAGCGGGCCGGTCTACGTCTGCGAGGGTGAAAAGGCGGCATCTGCCGGCCTGGCTATCGGGTTGACGTGTACGACGTCTGCGCACGGCGCGCAGTCGCCGAAGAAGACAGACTGGGGCCCGTTGGCCGGGCGTGACGTTGTGATCCTGCCGGACAACGACGATGCCGGAAGCCGCTATGCTGACGCAGTGGTGGAGATTGTGCGCGCCGTTGGCGTGCGGTCTGTCAGAATCGTTAAGCTTCCGCAGCTTCCGCCGAAGGGCGACCTGTTCGATTTTGTCGAGCAACAGGCAGGCAAGCCGCACGAAGAGGTCAGGTCGGCTGTCGAAGCCCTGGCGACGGTAGAAGCCGAAGCTACTGCGCAGACCGAACATCAGGAGGACCTGGGAGGGGGTGCTCGGCCATACAGCACACGGTCATGGGGTGAGATTATCAGCCTTGATTTGCCCCCGCCCGACTGGTTCTGGGGGGCGTGCTTTGCTCTGGGCTACGGCCGTGTCCGCGTACAGGTGATCTTTGGGCAGGGGGGACTTGGAAAGTCCCGAATATCAATGAACCTTGCCCGCAACCAGGTTCTTGGGTTGCCCTTCGGGGGCATGACGACAGGGACCCGACCATTGCGGCACTTGTTCATGGGCACAGAGAACGGGATTCATCGCCTTCAGTATGACATCCAACGTATGTCTGAGGGGTTGACCGATGACCAGAAGGCAGCGCTGGACAACTATGTCTTCCTGGCAACGCTTGAAGCCCCTGACGATGGTTTCGTGATGCTGGCGGACGAAGATAACCGCGCGCGTTGGCGCGACACTGTTGAGAAGCGCCGGCCAGATGTGCTCTGGGTTGACCCATGGGGCGACGTGCAGGCAGGGGATGCGAACGCGGATGCCGATGCCCGATGGACGCTGACCGAGCTCGCCCGCATCCTCGGAGCCATCAACCCAGGGGCGGCCCTTGTCATCCTGGCCCATGCCCGGACCGGGGCCAAGAACATCATGGAGGCCCTCGGGTATGCCGCCGCGAATTTCGGCAAGGGGAGCAAGGCCCTCTTCTCGTCAGCCCGCTGTGTCTTCAACCTGGCCCCTGGCAGCGAAGTCGAGAACCCTCCAGTCTTGGTGGCCTGCGCCAAGTCCAACGACGGCCGCCGCCCCGCACCGTTCGCCCTAGTCCTCGACACTGAGACAATGACATACAGCGTGGACCCGGACTTCGATGCCGACGCTTGGGCTGCCGACATCCTCGACCTCGCCAACGGGAAGAAGCGGGCGAAATCGAAGCCTCAGAGGCTGTCGGAGACTGAGGCCTTGGCGATGTTGGGGTCCGAGACGGACACGAAGACCGGTATCATGCAGCGGCTGAAGGACAAAGGATTGACCCGGGACGATGCCTACGACCTGGTGCAGCGCCTTGTTTCGTCCCATAAGTGGGAGCAATGGCGTCAACCGGGAAAGAACATGCCCACGTACATAGGGACGGGCTTGGCAGTCAAAGCGCGCATGGCGCAGTGGGGGAAGGACAATCAGCCGGAACTCCCCGCCGCATGACCCCCGGAGACTTCCTATGGCTTTCGGAGAGTTGCGGGAAATCGTGTCATGACTTCCCCCCCCGGCTCCCTACTATAGGGAGCCGGGGGAAGTCATAGGGGCAAGTCGGGGGTGGATAGGTCGGCCCGGCACCTGTTCACTGGTGCTGCCGGGGGTAGCGCGAACGCTATGGGGTCGCGCGCGCGCGAGGGTGATGAGGTGTGTGCACCCAAAGACCGAAGGGCACCTTCGTGCTGGCCCACGCCCATTCTGCCCTCTCGCCAATGGCCGGCCATACGCTCTTCGGCCTACCTGCGCCCGGTGATCCGCTCGGCTGGGTGTGGGTGGCCCCGATGGGGCTGTCCCGAGGCGGTGCGGGGGCCGGTGTCCTCGAACGCCGGGCCCGCCTCGCCAATTCTGGCCTGCGACATTACCCGGCCAGCAGTGCGGTCCGGACCTTCGCAGCGTTCTTCGACGTGAGGGTCTCGGCCAGCTCGCGTGCCCAGTCGGGGAGGGGGGCGCGCTCCGGCGTCCGTGCGTCGGCGTCGACGCTCAGTACGGCCGGCAGAGCGGCGATGGCCCGCGCGGCCTCCAGTTCGCCGACATGGCTATAGTGGCGTGTCATCGAGGGGTTACTGTGGCCGACGATGCTCTCAACGACGGACAGCGGGGCGTTTGCCTGGCGGCAGAGACTCACGAACGAATGCCGCAGGGAGTGGAAGCCGCATGCTATCACGGCTCGCTTGCCGGTCGGCTCCAATTCCACGTTGCCCTTCTCGGTCATGACCGGCGCACCGTCGTCCTTCCGCTTGATTTGGGTGCCCGTTCCTGGGGCGTGGCATTCAATACCGCAGTTCCAGAACAGACGTTGTATCCGGCGCGTCAGCACATCGGCGCCCTTGACCGCGTAGACGGCGGCAGTCGCAGGCATCACATACTCGCCCCGTCTGACCGCGTACGCCTCTGCCAGCATGCCGGCGAGGTCACTGAACAACGGAACGATGACCGGCTTCCCGCTGCTCCGGGCGGTCTTGTTCGGCACGCGGACGATGCGGCCCCGGGGTAAATCAACTTCCGTCCACTTGAGGGTGGCGCAATCGCCCAGGCGAAGCCCGGTGTAGATGCCCAGGGCAAACAACAGCCTCGTTTCGCCCGCGGCCGCCGAGACGATGCGCCGCAGTTCCTCGGTCGTCAGTTCACGCCGACTGGCCGACAGCTGCTTCCGTCGGGCGATCCGATCCCAGGGGTTAGACGAGATCCCAGCCGCATCGTCTTGGCTCAGGATGCGGAACACGAGTAGCAGGAGCCCGATGTGCTTGTTGAACGTGTTGGCCGACACCTTGTTGGCCAACAGGTCAGCAGCGTATTCCTGTGCGATCTTAGGCGAAACATCGGCCACGGTGCCCGCCGTGGGGTGCGCCGTCGCGATCCACTGCGCGAATCGCTGCCACTGAAAGCCGTACTGCCGCAGCGTCGCCTTGCCGGCGTCTGGCCGGGTTGGGCTTTCCTCGTACCGCTTCCAAGCGTCCGCGATCCGCAACCCGGGGCGGGCGGCGTCAGTGGCGGCTTCGAGACGTTGCTCCGCCGTTTGCAACCGGGAGAGGATTTGGCGCTGCGCTTCGGCCGCGTCCTTCGCCATGAAGGGCGCCAGCATGACTCTACGGGCGGCCTCGGCCTGCGCGTGGTCGGTGATCGGTTCGCCCTTTGCGTCCTTGAGTGGAGCGCGGACGCGGGTCCTCTCTGCTTCCCCGGTCTTCTGGTTCTTGGCCTCAATCGTGTAGGCAAGCCAGTAGGCGCCCGCGCCGTTCCAGTCGGCCGGGTGCTCATGGCCGGACGCATCTCGCTTATAGAGTCGCCCTGATCCACGCGGAGCCCGCTGCTTGCGCTCGCCGTCGGCCTTGTTACGATGCTTCCCCATGACCGCCCCCTTGCGTTGAGTCGTTTGCGTCCTTACCTGTCGCGAACGGTACGCAAGAGCGGGGTGGTCTGTCAATGTAAACCACAAACGGACACAGGAACTGTTGTAAGTAACTGCAAGGCAACAGGCCGCAGCAGACTCAAAATCTGCCGCCCGCAAGGGCATGGGGGTTCGACCCCCCCCTCCGGCACCAGTCTTTGCCTGCAGCGCAGCATGGGGAAAGTGCTGTCCGTAGCCGTCGTGTAGGCGGGCCGAGCTGGCGGCGTTCGGCAGGCGAGAACCCACGCGCGATCCACAGCGACGGCGGATCGCGTCACGGGCTCGGAGCGCTGCCAGAGTTGGGGCCGGCCTGCCCTGTGGACGACGTTGGCAATCCCGCGCGGTGCCACACGCGCCCGTGCACATCGGTCCGTTGCGCATCGTTCAGGTATGCCTCCCTCAGGTTCGCCCCGACCAGGTAAGCCCCGCTCAAATTCGCCCCGCTTAGGTCTGCACCGGTCAGGTCCGCCCAGTTAAGGTACGCCTCGGCAAGGTTTGCCCCGGTCAAATCCGCACCTCTCAGGTGCGCGCCGATCAGGTCTGCGCCGATCAAATTGGCCCCTCTCAGGTTCGTCCTGCTCAGGTCCGCCTCGGTCAGATCCGCCCCGGTCAGATCTGTCCCGCTCAGGTTTGTCCCGCTCAGGTTCGCCCCGGTCAGGTACGCGCCAGTCAGGTTCGCCCAGTTCATGCAGGCTTCGGTCAGATTCGCCTCGCTCAAATCCGCGCCTCTCAGGTTCGCCCAACTTAGGTCCGCCCCCTTCAGGTCCGGCGTCAAAGAAGGGGTTGCTTGCCGCCACGCATTCCACGCAACAGAGCCCTTCTTCAGGATTGCGAGTTGCTCAGCCTTTGCCATTGCCGCTCTCCCTTCCTACCGTTGTGCCGGTACGCAGATCACGCGCCCCCCCTGAGAATGACGAGACGCTACCAGAGGGCGCGGTCGAGGGCAAGTCGCAGTCGCGACGGACTGAATGCATAGCCTTAGAGGGCGACCCGGGGAGTGGACAACGACACAAGCGGTCGACGCCAAAGTGTATGTCTAATGCCCGACGCTGCTCGCAAGGGATCGCGGGCTTAGCCTGCGGATCGGCACCTCGCCTTGCTGTGTCGCGGCGCGGTTGACATGCCCCCCCCGATGGTCTAGCGTGCCTTCAGATGGGTCCTGATGCCGTGACGGTGACTAGCCAGGTGAACTCGCCCGAGAAGACGGCTATGGGCCACTTGTCGCAGCACGGGTCGGCCACTACCCTTTGAACGCGCTGTATAGTCAACCGGATCGCGGGCCTGACGGCACTGGCGTCCCATGGGGCCGCAAGGCTACTGGCGATGCAGGCTGCAGGCCTTTAGAAGGATGACGTGCAGGGGGAGCACACATGCGACAACGAAATAGATGCATCCTCATTGCCCTGCTAGCGGCGGCCTTATCAGGCGCAGCTTATCAGGTCCTGCCCGCCCGCAGCCTCCGTAACCATGACACAACGCCACCCGGTCCTAACGACTCTTCATCCGCGTTGAGACTGGAACAAGGTCAAGAGGCAGGGGTGGAGGGCGAAGCATCCGCGCGGTCAATGGGTCCAGAAGGCGTGCCCGGTTCTGAACGGGGTACAGGCGGCACCAAGAAGGACAATGCCGTCATGTCGTCCAAGGCTTCGAAGGGGGTGCACAAGGGCCTCTTGAGGAGAAGAACATCCAGCACCATTGAACCGGCGTTCGACGACGTGGTCACCAAGAGCCTGATGACAACGTCCAGCGTGGCGCCAGGCGTCCAGGCGGAAGGAATCGATCCGTCTGCTCGCGTTCAGGCTCTGGTGCGCCCGTTCGACCTTGATGTGATTGCGCCCGTTCAAGCGACGGGATCCGACCCGTCCAGTGAAGAGTTCGCCATGGGCTCGTTGCCGGACCTCCTGGACTATATTGAATCGAACGTCGTGTACTGCGACTCGAATGAGGAGAAGTCCACCGAAGCGTCGTTGACCAATCTCACGCTCGCGGCCGCATCGCCGATTAGGGTGTATTTCGTAGCCGATGACGCCCTCTACCACAACTCGATCGGCCTGTTTACTGCGGAGTCGGCTGACGGCGAAATGGTGCCTGAACTTGTGTTTCCCGATGCATCGTCCGCCTACAGCTATTACAAGAATGTGAAGGACAAGACGCCGACGGCCGACTTGCCTCTGGTGCCCGGGGATTTCGTGGACATCGGTTTAGCGGAAGCCGGCAGCTCCCTCGATCTGTTTGTTATTCCGGACGGGGCCAGGCAGGGCCAGGAGGCCTATGGCATTACAAAGGAACTGAACGCGGACAAGCTGTCTCATGCGCGGATTCTCGGCGTGGTTGGCGATTCCATGATCCTGGTCGGGTTTGAAGATCTAACCGATGGCGGGGATCGGGATTACGACGATGTCATTCTCGCCGTCGAGGTCGGCAAGGAAAACGTCCGGTCGATATCAGCCCGCCTCGGCTTGTAAGTGCGCCCCTTTCCCGTTGCGTGGCCTTCGTGGTGTTTCATCTTTCCTGCCCAGCCCTCGCGTGTTAGAAGCTCACTCGTACTGTGAGGTGCGCGCGCAGTCCAGCGTCGAAGGGGTGTGTCTTCCGTGATGATGAGCCGTCAGGATAGGGTCGAGTACTTGGCCAACGTGTTGAGCGTGGCGGCGGTCGGGGACTCGGTGACCCTCGAAGAGGCGACCGTGCTGCGGTCAATCGTGGAGCGCATCGGCGCCGACGTCAATGACATGCAGGCCGCGCGGGGGCTTCTGGAGGGCGCTGCGGGGTATGCGGCGCGGCTGCCGGACGACTCCGCGCGCCGTCTGGCCAATATCGAAGACATGGTGCTGATGGCCCTGGCGGACGGCGAACTGACGGCCGACGAGTGTGCCCCGATCGAGCGCTTGCTTGCCGGACATGGCTTTGCCCAGGTCGATATGGACGTGCTCGTGAGGCGAGCGGAAAAACGGAGAAAGGACATCCTGCAGGCCGCGGGGGCGTCCGTCGCGCCAGTCCCCGCGCTGCCCGCCCGTCCGCCGCCTCTGCCGTCCAGGCCTGCGGCCGCTCCTGACCCGGGAAAGGCCGCCACTCGTACGGTGGTGCCGCCGCGCACTCCGCCGCCGCCCATGCGCACGCGCGGCGGGACGGAGGCCCGCGGGTTCCCGGCCGAACGCACTCCTCGCCGGCCGAATCCGCCTGCAGAAACGCCGCGCACTTCGCCGCCGGCCGCGGCGCCTGTGCCGACGTGCGCACCGCCCCCCGCTCTGCCCCCCTCAACGTCGCCATCACCTGCGGGGCACTCCGCCGCGCCGCCTGAGAGCCGCCTGGCCGCCTGCATCCGCCATCGGGAGGCGTCTCCCTGCTGCCGGGCCTACTGTTTCGGGGCGCCCGTGGGCGCGCTCAACCCGTGGGGTTGCCGCCTGCTGGACATGGACTGGTCGGGCCGCGCCGACTGGTTGCGCTTGGGCGCCTTCCGCGACAGCGACACGTTTGTGCTGGACCGGGCTGCCATTCGGGCGCTGCTGGCCTCTCGCATGACCGCCGTGAGTGCTTGTCCGCATTTCTCGGCGGTCGTGGCGTCGGCCGCGGTCGACGCGCTCCCATCGCGAGCGACGACCGCCGGGCGATGGCGCCATCACAAGGCCGAAACCAGCGCGACGGGCGCTGTCCCCATTACCGTGCGCGAATACCGTCATGGGTGCGATATCAGCTCCGCGGTGACGAGCGACGGGATGGCCCCGACGGACGGTCGCGATGCACTGCTAATCATTCGCCGGACCTGCGCTGCCGCCGGCGCCGGCGGCGGCCCGATGGACTGGAAGGCACTTGCGATGCAGGCGGAGATGGCTGGAGGCTGAAGCGAAGCGGCGCGACCGTGTCTCGCGCAGGGGTGCAGGAGCGGTGACGGTGGAACCCGCGGCACACGCGGACGACGAGGGGGTGCATCATGATGGACTGGTGGACTAGTTTGACGACCCTGAATCAGGCGTTCTACTGCATCGCCGTCTTCATCAGCATTCCATTTGCCTGGCAGTTCGCCGCGGCGTTCTTGGGCCTTGCCGGCGGATCCGACGCCGACGTCGACGGCGGCGATTACGAGGCGTCCGGGCACGAGGCGTCCAGCGACCACGCGTTCGACCAGGGCGCGCAGGGCGATTCCGCCGCGACCGTGCTGGTTTTCAAGATGATGAGCATGCGATCGCTCACCACCTTTTTCACCCTCTTCTGCTGGGGAGTTGCGCTGTACCTGAACCGCGGCGTGCCCGTCGCCAGGGCCATGGGAATCAGCGCCCTGTGGGGGCTGGCCGGCATGGCCTGCGTGAGCCTTCTGCTCTATGTCCTGCCCAAGATGGCGCAGGTGGGCACCCGCGATCTCAATTCCTGTATCGGGTCCGAGGCCGTGGTCTATCTGGACATCCAGCCTCAGAAACAGGGGCAGATCCGCGCCACGGTGAGCGGAACGGTGTGTTATGTGCGGGCGCGCTCCGCCGGGCTGGTTGCCCTGAAGGCCGGTACGCCGGTGCGTGTGACGCGACGGGTGGACGTGAATACGGTGGAAGTGGAGCCCGTGCTCAAGGATTGACGCCGGCCCTCTGGCAGTGCCACCGTTGGCGGGCGCGGACAGAAGGGACGAACGGGGACGCGGGGAGGGGATAGGCCGCTGGCGGCCGGAAGGAGATCAGGAGTATGCAGACATTTCTTATGCCCATGTTGGCCCAGTTGGGGCCGGTTGCCCGCCGCGGCGAAGGGCTCCCGGCGGGACTGATCCTGGCGATGATTCTGGGACTGTCGGTGGTGATTCTGTTCGTTACCTTTGCCAAGCGCTACCGGCGCTGCCCGTCCAACCGTATCCTGGTCATCTACGGCAAGACCAACCGCGGCGCGGCGAAGTGTATCCACGGCGGCGCAGCCTTCATCTGGCCCCTCATCCAGTCCTATGATTACCTCGACCTCGAACCGTTCGTCGTGCCCATCGATTTGAAGAGCGCGCTGTCTTCTGAAAACATCCGCGTCAGCGTGCCGACCACGGTCACCGCAGCGATTTCGACCGAGCCCGGCATTGTAGAGAATGCCGCCATCCGTCTGCTCGGGCAGAGCGCCCAGGACATCCAGGGCCAGGCCCAGGACATCATCGTCGGGCAGATGCGCGCCGTCATTGCCACCATGGGCATCGAGGAAATCAACCGCGACCGCCAGGCCTTTCTGGCCAAGGTGAACGAGGCGGTTTCGGGCGAACTCGAGAAGATCGGTCTGGAGCTGATCAACGTCAACATCCGCGACATCGAGGATGACTCCGGCTACATCGTGGCCCTGGGCCGGCGCGCGGCGGCCGAGGCCATCAACCGCGCGACCATCGATGTGGCCGAGCAGGAGAAACTGGGGCAGACGGGCGTGGCCGAACGCAAGCGCGATACGCGCGTGGCCGTCGCGGCGGCCAATGCAACGGCGGAAATCGGCGAAGCCGCCGCGAACCGCGACATGCGCATGAAGTCGGCGTCGCTCGAGGCGGAGGCCGTGCAGGCTGAAACAAACGCCGATGCCAGCAAGGCGAGTTACCGCGCCAACCAGAAAGTGGCCGAAGAGCAGGCGCGCCAGCGCGGGGAGTCTGTCGCGCAGGAGGCCGACGGAGCCATCCGCGTGGCGCAGGAAATCGCGCAGAAGTCGGCGGAGGAAGCGCGCGCCGAACGCGAGCGCGCCCGCCTGAACGCCGAGATCGTCGTGCCGGCGGCCGCCGAGCGGGAGCGGGTGCTGATCGCGGCCGACGCTCAGAAGGAGCGCTCGATCCGCCTGGCGCAGGGCGAGGCCGAGGCCACCCTGGCGCGCATGAGCGCGGAAGGCAAGGGCGTGGAGGCCATCCTCGACGGCAAGGCGCGCGGCTACACCGAGTTGGTCCGAGCCTGCGCGACGGCCGAGCAGGCGGCTTCGCTGCTGCTGATCGAGAAACTGTTGGACGTGGCGCGCGTACAGGCGCAGGCCATCCAGGACCTGCCGATCGAGAAGGTCTTCGTCTGGGACGGCGGGGGGCAGCAGGGCGGCTTGGCGAACCTCGGCCAGCGGCTGATGGGAACGCTCCCTCCCATGCACGAACTGGCCAGGCAAGTCGGGCTGGATTTGCCGGATTTTCTCGGCAAGATGAAGAGCGATGCGCCGGCGGGCGATGCGGCAGCTCCCAGTGCGGCGGCTGAGACGCCGGTGAAGTGAGCCGATCGGGAGTCATGGCCAGGCAACTGAACCTGATCCTGGTGGGGATCGACACGATTCGTGCCGATCACATGAGCCTTTACGGCTACCCCCGGCTGACCACGCCGCACATCGACCAGTACGTGGCCGGCGGCGCGGTGTTCGAGCAGGCCTTCAGTCCGCACATTCCGACCACGCCGGGCTATGCATCCATGTTCACCGGCATGGACTGTTTCGGCACGAACGTGGTGGCGCTCCGGCACGACGGCGGCCTTGGCACGCACCTCAAGACGCTGGCCGAGGTCCTGGGCGGCGAGGGGTACAACACCACCTGCGTCGGGTTCAGCGGCAACGTGGCCTCGCGCGGCTTCCAGACCTACCTGGATTTCCCGGGCTGGGGTTCCTGGGCGGAGGGTCGCAGCCCCAAGGCGGAGAACCTGAACGCCGTGGCCCTCCCGGAGCTCAAGCGCCTTGCGGCGGACAAGAAGCCCTTCTTCCTGTTCCTCCGCCACATGGACCCGCACGCGCCGTACCTGCCGCCCCGGCCTTTCGATCGCATGTTCTACGATGGCAACGAGTGCGATCCCGCCAACCGTTCGCTGGATCCGGTCATGACGTTCAAGCCGTTCTGCGACTTCTTCGCGAGCTGGTTCCCGCCGGGCTGCACGGACAAGGACTACATCATCGCCCAGTACGACGGCGCCCTGGCCTACATGGACGCCTGCATCGCGAACCTGCTGGCCACGCTGCGCGCGCTGGGCCTCGAGGAAGACACGCTAGTGGTCTTCAATTCCGATCACGGCGAATCGCTCTACGACCACGAGTGCTACTTCGACCACCACAGCACCTACGAGCCCACGCTGCACGTCCCGCTGGCGTTCGTCTGCCCCGGGCGCGTGCCAGCCGGCAGGCGGCTTGCGGACATCTGCCAGAGCAAGGACGTGACGCCGACGATCCTCGACGTGATGCGCATCCAGACGGACATCCGCTTCGACGGGCGCAGCCTGCGCCCCCTGTGGGAGGGCCAGCCACGCCGCCCTGAGCCGGAGTTCTACTTCACCGAGGCCACGTGGATGCGCAAGCACGGCTGGCGCACGCCGCAGTGGAAGCTGATCCACGCCCTCGAGCCGGACTTCCACTTCAAGCCCGAGGTTGAACTGTATGATCTCGTGGCGGATCCGGGCGAGACGCGCAACCTCGCGGAGAAGGAGCCCGGTGTGGTGGCCATGCTCGAGGCGCGCATGCAGGCGTGGATCGCCCGGCGCGAGAAGGAAACCGGCCGGCGCAACCCGATCTTCACCAACCTCAACTGGAACGGCCACGGCGGCCCGTTCAAGACCTCCGAGCAGGCGTACCACACGATGCACATCGGCTCGCCGGGTGCGGCGCAGGCCCTACAGCAGCGGGAACTTCAGGCCCAGCGCGGACAGAAGACGCTATAGCCGCGCTATCCAGCGGCGCGTCGGCTGTTCAATTCGAGCGGGGCAAAGCGGCGGGGGCTCTCTCCGGCCCCCAACAAGAGCCCCAGGCTCTCGCCGATCGCCTCGGCTTGATGGATCGCATAGATCACCGGAATGGCGGCCAGCCAGACCGTGAGCAACCTGTGGCGCCGGAAGACCTTCCAGGCCCGAAAGAGCTGCAGCGCGGGGAGCGCGATCGGGGCGACGAGGCTGATGACCAGCCGGCGCCTGAAGGGCCAGGCGAACGCCTGTGCGCGCCGCGCAGCCTGCAGGCGGCAGAACAGGAAGTGGGCATACAGCAAGTCCCGGAAACGGGCATAGGATTCATGGGCCACCAGCGCCCCGGCCGCGGTACAAAACGATGCGCCTTCGTTGCGGAGGCTTTCGTGCAAGGCGTAGTCCACCTCGAGCAGGTCAGACAGCCGCTCCCCGAATCGCATCAGGGCTGATCGCTGGTAGGACACATTGCTGCCCGGAAGGTGAACCGCCGCACCCCCGGGCTGCGGGTGGGCCCAGGGGCCATACTCGGCGAGGAAGATCGACCGGAACAGATAGGTGTCGGGGCTTCCATTGATGAATGAGTACCCCGCTGCAGTCCAGCCCTCACGGTGGGCGGCGAGGATGGCCGCAGCCCACCCGGGTTCCGGATAACAGTGGTCCTCCAGGAATGCCACCCATGGGGCCTGCGCGATCTCTGCCCCCATGAACCGGGCGCGTCCCGGCATGATGCCGGGCGTCGCGCGGATCCTCCGGACCTTCAGCTCCGGGGGGACAGACAACGCCGGTGCGCCGTCCGAAGACGCGTCAACGAGGATGATCTCCAGGCGG
>CAZJBP010000027.1:20109-25925 GCA_964544115.1 uncultured Victivallales bacterium
GGCCTGGCGCTGCGTCTGCCCGCGTTCGAGAAGGCAGTGACGAAGGAACCCGCACAGACGGCACAATTGGGCGAAGTGCTCCGACATGCCATCGCCGCGAGGCGGCAGGCGCTTCCGTCCGATGTCGAAGCCGAACACGCGGTCGATGCCGCCGCAGATGGGGTGGGGGTAGTACCCGTGGCGGGTCAGCCCCAGTCCATAGCAGGCGGGGAGAACGCACCCTTGCGAACAGTCCACGCCGCAAAGTTCCGGCGAGTCGCAAGGCGCCACGTTGAACTCGCAGTGGCGTTGCTGGCGCGGCGCCGTCTTCCGGGTGTTGCGCACCAGGACGGCCTGCCGCCGGAAGCTCTCCAGGGAAGGATGCGGCGCCTTCGCGTACCCGTTGGTCAGCAGTTGAATGTGGGTCCGTGGCGAATGGCGGTTTCGATACGCCACCAGAAGTCTCACGACGTCGGCCAGCTGCGGATGCAGCGTGGGCTCCCCGCCCTCGATGGCGATCTGATCCCATTCCCTCCCGCACGCTACGCTCTCCTCGACGAATCGCCCCACCTGAGCCACGGACAGGTGTTCGTTTGCGACGGCCTGGCCCTCGCCGCACGAACGATTGCAGTCGATGCAGCGCAGATCGCAGGCCGTTGTGATGTCGATCACGATCCTGCGGTGCGACGGCAGGAACCGCGGCCCCGAGTGTTCAGCCCGGAGGAGGTCCAGCCGGTCCATCAGTTCGGCGGGGCTGAACACGGACAACTCCAGGCGCTCGACCAGCCGGCGCGGCAGATGCTTCCGGATCCGGGTGTATGCGGCTTTCGCGGTGCCCGTCATCGCGAGAATTTCCAGTGGTTGACGCAATACGACGCCAGGGACGTCAGGGCCCACAGGGGCGCCCGGACGAAGAAGGCGAGGAATCGCCCGGCGCCCGGTTGTTCATAGAAGCGGACAAAGCGGGGCAGCAAGGAGTTGTTCTTCAGATACCGGGCCTGATCCCGTTCATCCAGCAGATTGAGGTTGCGCCCGATCTCTTCATACATGACCTGCATGAACCGGCCGAGCATCGCCTTGTGCGACGCCAGCTTCTGCTTTCCGAGCGCGCTGCCCGGATGCTGCCGCCATTCGACCACGCTGGCCGGGTCCAGGAGGAATTTCGATCGCATTCCGAGCTGAAGCAGCACCCACCAGTCGAAGAACAGGATCTCCCGCGGGAGCGTCAGGGGGCTCTGGTCCAGCAGCGACTTGCGGGCCACGAAGGCGGAGAAGGTGGCCACATTGTTTCGCATCATCAAATGCCCCACGTTGTTGAAGGGGCGGTGCGGAATCGTGAACAGGCCCAGGATCCACTGCCGGAAGGCCATGTCGCAGCCGTAGAATCCTCCGGACAGGATCCGGTACCTCGAAAACACTACGCCGACATCCGGGTGACGGTCCAGGGCCGCCACCTTTCCTCCGAGGTAGTTCGGACCCCACCGGTCGTCCCCCTCAAGAAAAGCGACATAGGCGCCTCTGGCCGCACCTATCCCCAGGAGGTACGTTGGGCTGATGCCCAGGTTCCGGTGATTCAGGTGATGACAGAAGCGCACTCTCCCCGGGTGCCGGGCAACGATGTCCTCGATCAGTTCCCTGGAGCCGTCGCTGGACCCGTCATCGACGATAATGAGTTCATAGTCATCGAACGCCTGGCCCAGGATTGAGTCGATGGCCTGGCGCAGGTACGGCGCCTGGTTGTAGCTCGCCAGCACGACGCTGACTTTGGGCGAGGACGGAGGGCACATTCCGGTTGGTTGCACGGCAAGGGTCTCAACTTCCTGTGCTCATCCTTTTGAGCCACGCCCTGTTTGCGAGGCCGAGACCATCCCAGAACGTCGCAGGAAAGACAAGATCGATGGGGGCCAACGCGGCGGGCGCGGCTGGCATCCAGCCGGGCCCGGGCCTCGTCGTCGAAGGCGAGCTGGACCGTGCGGATGTCGACGTTGCCGTAGAGGGTGCGCCCCCCCCCGTGGCCGAGATTTTCGTACCCGTACCCGTACCCGTACGCGTTCACGACGTACCAAAACATTCGTTTACGTGCACGTGTACGGCAAGGCGGTCGAGGCCGTCCGCCCTCCAGATCATGGGCTGTCAACTCTGAGGTGAGCGTAAAGCGTTCGGCGTTGAGCGTTGCCTTGCTTTCAACTCTAGCCTTGCGGCCCTATCGCCGCGGGAGCTTGACAGCGCGGAGCCGATCTATTATTGAGTGAGCACTTATTTACAGGAGCGAAGGACGTCGAAGCTGTGGCAAGACCCGTATCCATCAAGACGGACGCGATTCTGGGGGCGGCCCGAAAGGTGTTCCTGCAGCAGGGATACCAGGCCAGCACCGTGGAGGTGGCCCGGGAGGCGGGGGTTTCGGAGGGGACGCTGTTCAAGCGCTTTGCAACCAAGTCGAACCTGTTCATGGCCGCCATGGACGCATCGCCGGAGGATGTCTCGTGGGAGGAGGACCTGCTGCGGTCCGCCGGCGCCGGCGATCTGCGGGAAACGCTGGAGTCCGCCGGGCGGCGCATTCTGGAGCACATGCAGGTGATCCTGCCGCAGGTGATGATGATTCGCGCGCACGGGATTGTGCTTCGGCATCCGGGGCGCAACAGCGACGGCACTCCGCACCCGATTCACCGCGTGCGCGTGCTGGCGGGGTACTTTCGGGCCGAGGTTCAGCAGGGCCGCCTGGTTATGGAAAATCCTGAGGTGCAGGCCCAACTGTTCATTGGAGCCCTGACGCACTACGTGTTCCAGGATACGGTGTTCGGCTACCGGTCGGTGGCGCCGCTGGCGTATGTTCGCACGCTTGTGGACATGGTTCTGCGGGCGGGCGACCCGGGGCCTGCCGACAGGGCGGCCGTCGGCGTGCGCGGCCGCGTGAAGGGTCTACGGCGCGGGGGGTGCCCGGCGCGCAGCGGAGGAAGGGGCGTCCCGTCATGAAGCTGGGTCACGCAGGTCTTGCCATCGTAGCTGCCTCCGCCGCCGGCCTGCTGGCGGGCTGCCTGTCGGCCCCCACGCCGTCGGAGTTCTCTGCGCCCTGGGTGCCGCCGGCTGGCGTGGAGGAGAGCGATCGCACGTGGGAGGAGTTGCGGGCGAAGGCCCCGGATCTCTCCCAGCCCCTGTCGCTGGCCGAGCTGACCGACATCGCCCTGCAGAACAACCCCGTCAGCCGCCGGGCGTGGAACGATGCCCGGGCGGCCGCGGCCCAGGTGGAGCGGGCGCAGGGCTACTTCATGCCCTCCATCACGGCGACGGCCCAGGGGGTCCGCCAGCACACGTCCGCCAGCCCGGACGAGTTCGACAAGGACAACTTCCGTTACGGGCCGGGGCTGGTGCTGAACTACCTGGTCATCAACTTCGGCGGCGGCCGCAAGGCGGCGGTCGAACAGGCGCTGCAGACCGTCTACGCGTTGGACTACGCGTTCAACCGTTCGCTTCAGGATATTCTGCTCGCCGTGGAGCGGGCCTACTATTTCCGGATCAGCTCGCAGGCCGGCGTCCTGGCGGCCGAGTCGAATGCGCAGGACGCCAAGTCGACGCTGGAGGCCGCGCAGGCACGGAAGGACGCCGGCATGGGCACGGAGCTGGACGTCCTCCAGGCGCAGGCCCGCTACGACCAGTCGCTCTACAATCTCGCCGGCGCGCAGGGCCAGTTCACCGTGGCGGGCGGCACGCTCGCCCTGGTCCTCGGCCTGCCCGCCGACGTGCCGGTGGCGGTGGCGGAGCCGGCCACGAACGCGCCCGTCGCGTTTCCCGTGGAGGATATGCGGAAGCTCATTGACGAAGCCCTGCAGCGCCGTCCGGACCTCGCGTCCCTGAGGGCCTCGGTGGCGGCCCGCGAGGCGGCCATCACGGTGGCGGCGGCGGCGCTGTGGCCGTCGCTGTATCTCAGCGGCTCGGTCAACCGCGACTACTACGAGACGATGAGCGGCGACGCCGCCCAGGACGACGACTGGGCGCTGTCTGGAGGCGTGAACCTCCAGTGGCTCCTGTTCGACGGGTTTCAGACGCGGGGCGCCCAGCGGGCCGCGATCGCACAGGCGGAAAGCGAGCGGGCCCGCCTTGAGCAGGCCGAACTGGCTGCGGCCGCCGAGGTGTGGACGCGGTACTACAACTACGAGACGGCGATCCGGAAGGGGACATTCAGCGAGGCGTATGCCCGGAGTGCAGCGTCCGCCTACCAACTCGCGCTGGACGGCTACAAGGCCGGGCTCAAGAGCATCCTGGACCTGCTGACCTCGGCGAGCCAGCTCGCCAACGCGCGAAGCCAGCGCGTCGCCTCCCGGCAGGAGATCTTCTCGGCGCTGGCCGATCTTGCGCATGCGACCGGGACGCTTGAGCAGGGCGGCGCGGCCGGCACGATGTTCCCCACCACGGCACAGAAGGAACCTACGCTATGAACTCGACTCTTCGCCACGCCGGCGCTCTCGCGGCCTGCGGATTCCTCATGTTGACTGCGGGCGCGTGCAGCAAGCGGCAGGCGGACCCGCCGCCGCCGCCGGCCTCGGTCAAGACCGCCCAGGCGGTCAAGATGGACGCCCCTATCGTCGTCACCGCGTTCGGCACCACGGAGGCCCAGGCAAGCGTGGATGTCGTTCCGCAGGTGTCAGGCCTGTTGATCAAGTGCCTGTTTCGCGACGGCGCGGTGGTGACCAACGGCCAGCCTCTGTTCCTGATCGACCCCCGCGACTACGAGGCCCGCGTGCAACAGGCGCAGGGGCTGGTGGCGGCGGATCGCGCCAACCTTGCGCTGATGCGGCTGACGCTGGACCGCAACCAGGACCTGGTGGCGAAGGAGTTGATCTCGAAGCAGGACTTCGACACGCTCAAGACCAAGGCGGCGGCCGCCGAAGCGCAGCTCCAGGCTGACGAGGCGATGCTGGAACAGGCGCGGCTGAACCTGGCGCGCTGCACCCTTGCGGCCCCGCTGGCGGGCGTGTGCTCCCGCCGCTACCTCGACGAGGGCAACCTCGTGACGGCGGGGGTGACGCGGCTCACGAACATTCGCAGCTACGACCCTCTCACCATCGAGTGCTCCGTGTCGGAGCAGTATCTGTCCGTTCTCCGGCAGGCGCTGGCCAAGGGCAAGGTGCGCATCGACGTCGTGCCGTCCGGCGGGACAAACAGCACCCAGGGCACGCTGACGTTTCTGGACAACACGGTCAACCCGCAGACCGGCACGATCCTGCTGCGCGGCGAGGTTCCCAACGCGGACCTGACGCTGTGGTCCCGGCAGTTTGTCGGCGTGCGCATCGTGGCGGGCGTGCGGGTGGGCGCCGTGATGGTCCCCGAGAGCGCGGTGCAGTTCGGCAAGCAGGGCCCTTACCTGTATGCGGTTTCGGCCGAGAACCGGGCGGAAATGCGGCCGGTGAAGACCGGCGTGCGCGTGGACGGCCGGATCGAGATCGAGGAGGGTGTGGCGGAGGGCGAGAAGGTGGTCGTGCTGGGGCAGATGAAGCTCTACCCCGGCGCGCCGGTTGCCGAACTGCCGCCGCAGCCTCCGTCCGCCGCTCCGCCCGCGGCAGGGGGCCGCCCGTGAGCTTCTCGGAAACTTTTATCCGTCGTCCAATCATGACGACCCTCGTCACGGTCGTCATGGTGGTGTTCGGCGCGTGGGCCTATCTCCGTCTGCCGGTCAACAGCCTGCCGACGGTTGACTATCCCGTCATCCAGGTGTCCGCCACCTATCCGGGCGCGAGCCCGGCGACCATGGCGAGCGCGGTGGCCACGCCGCTGGAAAACGAGTTCACGCAGATCAGCGGCCTGCAGTCCATGAATTCGGACAACAAGTCCGGCGTGAGCAC
>CAZJBP010000028.1:0-25124 GCA_964544115.1 uncultured Victivallales bacterium
CCCGTGCGGCAGCTGGTCGTCGTTCATGATAACCTCCCACTGGCCATCGACCTTGCGAACCACGATCTCGGGGTACACGTATGTGGTGGCTTCCGTCTCGAAGTCCCGCCCGGGCCTGGGCTCGAGCGTGGCAATGAAGCGGGCGGCCTCGTGCACTTCCTCGGGCGTGACCTTGAGGGAGCGGGCGATGTCGTTGAAGCGCCGTCGGCCCAGCTTCTCGAGGTGGCGATCGACGATCCTGGCCTCCAGCGAGTTCTCCTTCCCCAGACGCTCCAATTGCAGCAGCAGGCATTCGCGCAGATCCCGGGACCCGACCCCGACGGGGTGGAAATCGTGGACCACCGCCAGCACGTCCGTCACGAGGGCCAGATCGAGGCCCGAGGAATGGGCCAGCTCTTCCGGGCTGGTTGTCAGGTAGCCGTCGTCGCCAATACTGCCGACGACCATTTCCCCGATCACCCGCTGCTGTTCAGACAAGCCGGCCAGGTGCAGTTGTTCGAGCAGGTGCTCCTGAAGGGACTGCGGCTGGGTCATCGAATCGAGAAAATACTGACGGCGTTCTTCGTCCTCCGCCGTGTACGGCTGCGTCTGCATGTTCTGAAAGAAGTACTCGCGCCACTCCTCGTCGAGCTTGGACAGCGCCTCGAACTCCTTGTCGAAACTCACCTCGCTGGTGTCTTCGTACGGGCCCTCCGTGGTGCCGGGCTCGATTTCGATCGTCTCCCCGCTCAGCGGAACCTCTTCAATGGTAGGATTTTGCTCCAACTCCTGCTGGATCATGGTCCGCAGTTCCATGATAGGAACCTGCAGCATCTCGAGTGATTGCCGCAATTGGGGAGCCAGCACCATCTGCTGGCGGAGCGACTGGGACAGGGATAATGTTTGACCTGGCATACGGGTGCACGGCCTCTCACTAGGCTGTGCGACATGCTGCCCGACACAAGCGGATTTCTCAAGCCTTTAATTGGCACGGCTCTTGCGCGCTGAAATTCTCCATTCTGGCACGCCCTCTCCGGCGGCCTGGATGGCGCGCTGACCACGAGGGCTTGCGTCCCCTCCTGCCGTGCGCCATAGTCCCCGCTCCGTTCCATGAATTCGTCCCCCTACAGATGGAGCCGCCCGTGCCGCTGACGCTGTGCGTGCTGGCCAGCGGGAGCTCCGGCAATGCCACGTACGTGGCGTCGGGGTCGACGCGCCTGCTGATCGACGCCGGGCTCAGCGCGCGCCAGACGGAGGCGCGTCTGGCCATGATTGGGGTTTCTCTGGACTCCGTCTCGGCCCTCTGCGTGACGCACGAGCACGGGGATCACACGGCCGGCATCCTCCGACTGCACCGCCGCACATCGGCGCCGGTCTACGCGAACGCCGGCACGATTGAGGCGCTGGAGCGCGCATCTTCACTTGGTATTGCCTGGCAGGTCTTTACGACAGGGCAGTCCTTCCGCGTAGGCGATCTGACCGTCCACCCGTTTTCGGTGCCGCACGACTCCTATGACCCGGTCGGTTTCGCCATCGAGGCGGACGGGGGCGGGCGCGTGGGGGTGGCCACGGATATGGGCGTGGCGACCGTGCTGGTTCGGGAGCGGCTGCGCGACTGCGCGGCCATGGTGGTGGAGGCCAACCACGACGAGCAGATGCTGCGCGACGCGGACCGCCCGTGGTCGCTCAAGCAGCGCATCGCAGGTCGCCAGGGCCATCTCTCCAACCGGCAGGCCGGCGAGCTGGTGGCCGAACTGGCCGGGACTGTCACGCGGGTCGTGTTCCTTTCCCACCTCAGCTCCGACTGCAACCGTCCGGAGGCAGCCCTCGGCACGGTCACCCGCATCCTTGCCGACCGGGGTCTCGGGCACATCGCCGTCAAGCTGACGTACCCCGATCGCCCCAGCGAGTGCGTCGTCGTGTAACTCCAACGCCGTCTTGCATCCCACTCGGCGTAGGGAGTACATTCCGCCCATGGGCGTTGCCTTGGGCCATCCGGGCGGGCGCGGCCATGCCATACATCAAAACGCGCTGCCGTTGGGATCCCATCGCGCAGCGGAGTAACATAGGAGGATCTCGTATGCCAAGAGGCGCAACCAAGGGAAACAAGAAGGTCACCTTCACGGTCACGGCCGAAGTAGGCAGTGAGGTGTGGGTCGCCGGATCCTTTAATGACTGGAAGCCGAACGACAAGCGGCTGCTCGACAAGACAGGGACGGGGAAATACACGCTGACGCTGATGCTCCCCGCGGGCGAGCACCAGTACAAGTTCGTCATCAACGGCGTCTGGTGCGTTGACCCGAACTGCACGGACTGGGTGTCGAACGCCATGGGGTCCCTCAACAGCATCATGCGCGTCGGCTAGCATGAACGACATTAAACTGTTTACCGTGGCCCCGGCGATGCCGGAGCCGCTGGCGTTCCTCGAGACCCTCGCGCACAACCTCTGGTGGTGCTGGAACTCGGACGCCGTGGAGCTCTTCCGCCGGATCAACCCGGAGCGCTGGCGCGAGGTCGAGCACAACCCGCTGGATTTCCTCGGCAGCGTCCCGCAGGCGCGCCTCGAGGCGCTGGCGACCAACGAGGGGTTCATCAACCACCTGGCGTCGGTCAAATCCCGCTACGGGGACATGATCGGCAAGGCCGGGTACCACCGCGGTCAGGGCCGGCCCTGCGTCGCCTACTTCTCGCTCGAGTACGGCATCCACGAAAGCGTGCGGATGTACTCCGGCGGCCTGGGGGCGCTCGCGGGCGACCATCTGAAGGCCGCCTCCGATCTGGGGCTTCCGCTGGTGGCCGTGGGCCTGATGTACCGCCAGGGCTACTTCCAGCAGTATCTCAACAAGGACGGCTGGCAGCAGGAATTCTATCCGGACAACCAGATTCACCTGATGCCGCTGACCCAGGCTCAGAACCCGGCGGGGGAGCCCGTGCAGGTGACCGTCCCGCTGCCGGGCGGCAACGTGCACGCCGTGGTCTGGACGCTGCAGGTCGGACGCGTACCGCTGTACCTTCTGGACACCAATCTCCAGGAAAACCCGCCGGAACTCCGCGGGATCACCGGACGGCTCTATGGCGGGGACCGCCAGCTACGGCTGCGTCAGGAGCTGCTGCTGGGCATCGGCGGGTTCCAGGCCCTGGTCGCGCTGGGCATCGAGCCGAGCGCCTGCCACATGAACGAGGGCCACGCCGCGTTTCTGTCGCTCGCCCGCATCCCGCACCTCGTCAAGAAGTACGGGCTGACCCGCGAGGCGGCGGTCGAGGTTGTATCCCGCACGGGGGTCTTCACGACGCACACCCCGGTGCCGGCCGGAAACGAATGCTTTGATTTTGCCCTGCTGCGCCCGCACCTCGATGCGCTGCAGCCGATGACGGGCATCCCGGCTGAAGAAATCTATCCCTGGGGCCAGGCCGCCGACGGCCGCAACAGTCACGAGGTGTCGATGACCATCCTCGGGCTGCGCATGGCCCATTCCAGCAACGGAGTCAGCGAGCTCCACGGAGGCGTCGCCCGTGAGATGTGGCAGCACCTGTGGCCGCATCACCCGAAGGACGAGGTGCCCATCGGCCACGTGACCAACGGCGTTCACGTGCCCTCCTGGATCTCGCCCGATACCGCGGCGCTGTTCAACCGCTACCTCGGGGATGACTGGCGCATGCACCCGTCCGACCGCCGGTGCCTGGGCACCATCAACCAGATCCCCGACGAGGAGCTGTGGCGCATCCACGAGCTCAATCGCGCGCGGCTGGTCCGCCGGGCGCGCGAGCTGCTGGACCGCCAGATGCGGGCCCGCAACAGCCCCCGCTCGGAGCTGACGCTGGCCAAGTCCGTCCTGGACCATGACGTGCTGACCATCGGGTTCGCGCGGCGTTTCGCCACCTACAAGCGCGCCACGCTGCTGCTGCGCGATATCGACCGGCTCGAGGCGCTCTTGACCAACGACGAGCGGCCCGTGCAGCTGGTCTTTGCAGGCAAGGCGCACCCGGCCGACGACGCGGGCAAGGAGTTTATCCGCCGCATCGTCGAGGTCGCGCACCGGCCGCACCTGCGCCGCCGCATCGTCTTCCTGGAGAACTACGACATCGGGATCGCCCGCTACCTCGTCCAGGGCTGCGACCTGTGGCTCAACACGCCACAGCGCCCGCTTGAGGCCAGCGGCACCTCCGGCATGAAGGCCGCCGTCAACGGCGTCCTGAACTGCAGCGTGCTGGACGGCTGGTGGTGCGAGGGGTATTCCGCCGAGTGCGGCTGGGCGATCGGCGCGGGCGAGCAGCACAACGACACCGAGTACCAGGACATGGTCGAATCGCAGGCGCTGTTCAACATCCTCGAAAACGAGGTTGTGCCGATGTTCTACGACCGCGAATCCGGCGACCTGCCCACGCGCTGGCTTGCGATGATGAAGTCGTCGGTCAAGATGGGGCTGGGCTTCTTCACCAGCCACCGCATGCTCGAGGAGTACGACATCAAGTTCTACTCCCCGGCCTGCGAGACCTACACCCGCCTGCTGGCGGAGGGCGCCGCGGAGGCCAACCGGCTGGTCGCGCAGCGCAAGCGCCTGGCCGAGCTCTGGCCGAGCGTGACGTGCTCCATCCCGGAGACCGACCACGACATCTCCGCGCTGCACGTGGGCGACCGCTTTGGCGTGACCACCGCGGTCAACCTCGGCGGGCTGAAGCCCGAGGAAGTCGACGTGGAGGTCTACTACGGGCCCGTCAACTCCGAGAACAACATCACCGAGAGCCACGTGGAGAAGATGGACCTCGCCGAGGATCGCAGCCACGGCCGTTACCTGTTCCGTCGCCAGCTGGAATGCCAGCGAACCGGGCGGTACGGGTTCACCGCCCGCGTCATTCCGCGCGGCCCCGACTGGCGCTGCGTCATGCCGGGCTTCATGCGATGGGCGGACGGTCCATGAACCCCCTCGACAGTTTCTCCGCGGCGCCCCGGCGGCGCAATCCGCGCATCCTGGTCGTCACCCCCGAGATCACGTACCTGCCCGAGGGCATGGGCAACATGGCCAACGCCATGCGCGCCAAGGCCGGCGGGCTGGCCGACGTGTCGGCCTCGCTGGTGGCCGCCCTGTTCGATCTCGGCGCCGACGTCCACGTCGCGCTCCCGCACTACCGCCGGATGTTCCACATCGACGTCGGCCACCTCATCAGCGAGGAGCTGCGCAAGTACAAGAACAAGCTGCCCGACGCGCGCATCCACCTGGCCGAAGACCGGATGTTCTATTACCGTGACCAGGTCTACAACCCGTACAGTTCCGACGACTGGCGCGTGGCGCTGGCTTTCCAGCGCGAGGTCATCAACAACATCGTGCCGCGCGTGGCCCCGGACCTGATCCACTGCAACGACTGGATGACCGGCCTGGTCCCGGCGATGGCGCGGCGGCTGAACATCCCTTGCCTGTTCACGCTGCACAACATCCACACGTACGAGGTGACGCTCGAACGGATCGAGGAGAGCGGCATCGATGCGGCTGAGTTCTGGAACCATCTGTACTACAAGTGGCCGCCGGGGAATTACGAGTGGGCGAGGGCGAACGACCCGGTCGACCTACAGAGCAGCGGCCTGTTCGCCTCGCACTTCATCAACACCGTCAGCCCCACGTTTCTCAAGGAGATCGTCGACGGGCGCCACAGCATGATTCCCGGCAACGTGCGCTACGAGGTGGGCCAGAAGTGGCACAACGGCTGTGCGGCCGGCATCCTCAACGCGCCGGACCCCAGCTATAACCCGCGGACGGACCCGGCGCTGGCCTGCCTGTATTCGGCGGCGGACCACGCGGCGGGCAAGCGCGCCAACAAGCAGCAGCTCCAGGAGCGTCTCGGCCTGGTGGAGGACCCGAACGCGCCGGTCTTCTTCTGGCCGTCCCGGCTCGATCCCATCCAGAAGGGCCCGCAGCTCCTGACGCAGATCCTCTACGACGTGGTGGCGGCCTACGCGGCGCGCAACCTGCAGGTTGTGATCGTCGCAAACGGCGCCTACCAGGTGCACTTCCACAACATTGTGCGGCATCACGGGCTCGAGCGCCGCGTGGCCGTGTGCGACTTTGACGAATCCCTTTCGCGCCTGGCCTACGCCGCGTCGGACTTCATGCTCATGCCGTCGTCGTTCGAGCCCTGCGGCCTGCCCCAGATGACCAGCTGTATCTACGGATCCCTGCCGGTCGTCCACGACACCGGCGGGCTGCACGACACGGTCACGCACCTGAACCTCGCCGCAAGCACCGGCAACGGGTTTGTGTTCAGGGATTTCGACCGCGGCGGCCTGCGCTGGGCCATGGAACAGGCCCTGGCGTTCCATGCGATGTCGCCGGCCGTGCGGGCCGCGACGATCGGGCGCGTGATGACCGAGAGCGTGTCCACCTTCAACCACGACGTCACCGCACGCCAGTATTTCGACATCTACGAGGCGATGCTCAACCGCCCGTTGATCAATGCGTATTGAGGCCGAGGCAGGATGATGACCGCCGACATGCAGGACTACCTGTTCGACCTCCGCGGCTATCTCATCCTGAAGAACGCCGTGAACGCGGACCTCCTCGGCGCCTTGAACCGCTCGCTGGACGCGTTCCCCAAGCTCGAGTTCGGCGCCTGGCACGGCAACGTCCAGCGGTTCGACAACAACGGGGACGCCGGCGTGGAGCTGCAGAACATCGTCGAGGGCGGCGAACCGTTCGAGCGGCTGATCGATCATCCCTCGTGGGTCGACCTGGTCCACCGCTACTGCGGCGAAGCCCAGACCTACGTGGACGGCCTGTTCATCGACGAATGCTTTGCGACGATCCGGCGCACGGGCGGGTTCTTTCCGATTCACTCCGGCGGCCATGAGGGGGTCGTCCGCTGCCAGTACAAATTCCTCAACGGGCGATTCTACTGCGGCCAGGTCAACATCCTGACGGCGCTCACCGACATCGGCCCCGGCGACGGCGGCACGCTGGTCATCCCGGGCAGCCACAAGTCCAACCTCGGGCACCCCGACGCGCGCTACTACGACGCCGGCGGCCGCGCAGTGCGCGCCGACCAGCTCGAGGGGGTGATCGAGGTTCATCTCCAGGCCGGCGATGCGCTGCTGTTCTGCGATGCCCTCTGCCACGGAGCCACCACGCGAACCAACCCCGGAGAGCGCCGCGCCGTCATTTACCGGTACGGCCCGAAGTGGGGCCAGACGCGCTACGGTTACCGGTATTCGGACGAGCTGCTGGCCCGGCTCACGCCGGAGCGACGCAGGATTCTCCAGCCCATCGCGCCGCGCGTGCCGCCCCGCGCTCCGGCGCACCCGTTACCGGAGGCCTGATCTTCCCCTATGAACAAGCTCTGCATCGTTATCGGCATGACCCTCTTCGGATGGGTGGGGTGGTGGATCGGGGAGAGGATCGGATTCCTGACGGCGTTCTTCCTGAGCGGCGTCGGCAGCCTGGTTGGGGTCTACGTGGGATGGCGGATCAACCGTGATTATCTGGGATGACCCTGCGGCGGCGCGGTCACAGGCGTGACTCCGCGCGAGCAGGGACGAAAGGGATGGCCGACAATGAGGACTCGGATCGGTTTCAATCCCCGTCCCTTCGGCTCCGACCCCTACCTGGCGCCATTCCAAGAGGTCCTCGCCCGGCGCCGCCGGCACGTCGAGGACTGGGCGCGCCGCCTCACGCCGCCGGGCGGGACGCTGCGCGATGTGGCCGCGGGGCACGAATACTTCGGGCTGCACCGCGAGGCGGACGGCTGGCGCTTCCGCGAGTGGGCTCCGGCCGCAACGGGGATCAGCCTCATCGGCGGCTTCTCCGGCTGGCAGGAGCGGCCGGAGCACGCCGCGCGGCGTATCGAGTCCGGCGGCGTGTGGGAGCTGCGCCTGGCGCCCGAGGCGCTGCACCACGGGGACCTGTATCGCCTGCGGATGCACTGGGACGGCGGCTCGGGCGACCGCATCCCCGCCTATGCGCGCCGCGTGGTGCAGGACGATACCACCAAGATCTCCAACGCCCAGGTCTGGGCCCCGGAGCCGCCCTACGCCTGGCGCCACGCGCCTCCCGCCCGCCGCCCCGATGTGCTCCTCGTATACGAGAGCCACGTCGGCATGGCGCAGGAACGCCCCGGCATCGGCACGTACGAGGAGTTCCGGGCCCGGATCCTGCCCCGCATCCGCGACGCGGGGTATAACTGCGTGCAGCTCATGGCCGTGTCCGAACACCCGTACTACGGCTCGTTCGGCTATCACGTGTCCAGCTTCTTCGCGGCCTCGTCCCGGTTCGGAACGCCGGAGGAACTCAAGGCGCTGGTCGATGACGCGCACGGCATGGGCCTGCACGTCATCATGGATCTCGTCCACTCCCACGCCGTGCGCAACGAGGTGGAGGGGCTGTCGCGGTTTGACGGCACGACGCATCAGTACTTCCACGGCGGCGGACGAGGCGACCACCCGGCGTGGGATTCACGCTGCTTCGACTACGGCAAGCCCGAGGTCATGCATTTCCTGCTCTCCAACTGCCGCTTCTGGCTCGACGAATACCGGATCGACGGCTTCCGGTTCGACGGCGTGACCAGCCTGCTGTACCGGCACCACGGGTTCGGAACGGCCTTTTCTTCGTACAACGACTATTACGACGACAGCGTCGACGAGGACGCCCTGGCGTACCTGGCGCTGGCCAACCGCGTGATTCACGACGTGCGTCCGGCGGCGGTGACGATCGCCGAAGACGTCAGCGGCATGCCCGGCCTGGCGGCCCCCCAGGCGGAGGGGGGCGCGGGGTTCGATCTGCGGCTGGCCATGGGCGTGCCCGACTGCTGGTTCAAGCTCGTGCGCGAGGTGCGCGACGAGGACTGGAACCTCGCGTGGCTCTGGCACGAACTGACGAACCGGCGCGACGACGAGCGCACGCTCAGCTACGTGGAGTGCCACGACCAGGCCATTGTCGGCAGCAAGACGTTCATCTTCGAACTGGCGGACGCGGAGATGTACACCCGCATGGGCGAGCACGACCCGAGCCTGGTGATCGACCGGGCCATGGCCCTGCACAAGCTGGCGCGCCTGTGCACCCTGGCCACCGCCGGCCACGGCTATCTCAACTTCATGGGCAACGAGTTCGGGCACCCCGAGTGGGTGGATTTCCCGCGCGAGGGCAACGGGTGGTCGTACCACTACGCGCGCCGGCAATGGAGCCTGCGGGATCGCACGGATCTGAAATACCACTTTCTCGCCGACTTCGACCGCGCGGCCATGGGCCTGGTGCATCGCGAGGGCTTCATGCCGCACGCGCTGCGCCAGGTCTGCATCCGCGAGGCCGACAAGATCCTGGCCTTCGAGCGCGGCGGACTGGTGTTCCTGGTCAACTTCCACCCGACCGCCTCCTGGACCGACTACCCGGTGGAACTTCCGCCGGGCGACTACGACGCGCTGCTCGACAGCGACGCCGTCTGCTTCGGCGGCCACGGCCGCATCGCCCCCGGCCAGAGGTTCGCGACCCTTCCGGTCAATATCGGCGGCGCCCACGTCATAGGCATCCGCATCTACCTGCCCTCCCGCACCGCCCTGGTGCTGAAACGGCGGGCACCCCTGTGAGAAAGCAACTGACCATCGAGGAGCTCTCCGCGCCGTACGCCATCGAGCAGCCCCATGTCGACCATGTGGCCCGGCTGGCGCTGCGCCTCTTCGATCGCACGCGCCGCGCGCTGCGCCTGCCGGCCGGCGACCGGCGCCTGCTGGAGGCCGCCTGCCGCCTCCACGACGTGGCCTTCGTCCAGACTCCCGACGCGCATGCCGTCCGCGGCGCCTGGCTGATCGCGAGCCGCGGGCTGGCCGGCTTCTCCCGGATTGAGCGCGACATCGTCGCCGCCGCGGTCTCGGTGCATTCATCGCGCGACCCGCGCCGCCCGCTCATCGCCCTGCCGCTCTGCCGCGCCGATGAGCTGCGAGCCCTGAGGCTGGCCGCCTTCCTGCGGGTCGCCGACGCCCTGGATCACGGCCATATCCAGGACACGGTGATCCGATCCGTTCGCGTCAGCCCCGATGCGTGCACCGTGCGGGTCCGGGCCCTCTACTTCCCCCAGAACGCCGAGCGCGCGCGCCGGCGTTCGGACACGTGGAACCGCTGGCTGCCGCTGCCGCTGCGCCTGGAGGAGGACGCCTACCGCCAGCCGCAGCTGCTCTTCCGCGGCGTGGTCGGTCCCGAGCACCGCGAAGCGCCCGCCGCCCAGCGTCTGCTCGCGTCGCAGTTCCGGATCATGCGCGACAACCTGGGGCTGATCGCCTCCGGGCCGGACCCCGCGTACCTGCACGACCTGCGCGTCGCCATGCGCCGGTTCCGGGCCGCGCTGCGGTTTTTCCGCGGAACCCTGCGCGGCACGGCCGCCGAGCGGCTCTCGCAGGATCTGGACCGCCTGTCGGACCGGCTGGGCCCGTTCCGCGACAGCCAGTGGTGGCTGGCCTTCCTTGAGTCCGATCCCGTCCAGGACGCCTGCGCGGCCGCTCCCGGGTGGACGGCCTTCCTCGCCGCCCGCCGCCGGGAGTCCCGCCGCCAATGGCGGCGTCTCTGCGCGGCGTGCCGGTCGCCGGAAACTCTGCAGCTGATGCGCCGCCTGTCGGTCTTTGTGCGCGCCGATCTGTCGGGCCTGGTGCGCGCCGACCCCGGCCGGCCGCTGCACGAGCTTGCCGCCCGACGGCTGAACAAGGCCGTCTCCAAGTTGTTCCGGCACGGCGTCGATCCTTTTGCCGCGAGCTCGGACGAACTGCACGCCCTGCGCAAGCGCTGCCGCCGCCTGCGCTACTGGGCCGAATTCGCGGCCCCCGCGCTGGGGGCGCCGGTGGCCCATCTGGCCGACGATCTCAAGGCGGTGGCGGGAGCGCTGGGAGCCGTACACGACATGGATGTCCACCTCGCCGCCGGAGCCGCGGCGCGGCCCCGCCTGCCCCGGGCGCTGAGGCGCCACATGGAAGAGCTGCGGGACCGTGAGTTCGCCCGGTTTGTGACGCGCAACCGCCTCGCGCGCCGGAAAAAGGTGCGCCTGCATCTGGAAAATGTGCTACAGAAAGGCGCGTGATGAACCTGTTTCTGGTTCGACACGGAATTGCCGAGGATCAGCCCCCGGACGGGCAGGGCGGCGACGCGGCGCGGCCGCTCAGCGGGCGCGGCGTGACCCGCACCCGGGCGGCGGCCGAGGGGTTTGCCGCGGCCTTCGGCCCGGTGGACGCTGTCGTGGCGAGCCCGCTGCTGCGAGCTCGCCAGACGGCGGACCTGTTTGCCGCGGCGCTGAAGCTCAAGGCGCGGCCCGGCGTGGCGCGGGAACTGGAGCCGGGGGCCCGCGCGGCTGACACCGTCGCCTGGCTGGGCCGTCGGACCGAAGGAGCGCTGGTCCTGGTGGGCCATATGCCGAACCTCGAGTTGCTGGCGTCGCTGCTGCTCGCCGGCCACGAGGGGCTGCTGGCCTTCGAGTTCAGAAAGGCCGGGCTGTGCGCGCTGGCCTTCGAGGGGACGGTTGCGCCGGGCAAGGCCCGTTTGCGGGCCTTTTTGCCGCCGGGCGCGCTGAGGAAAATGGGATCGGACCGAGATTGAACGACGGGCGCTGACCCGGGAGTAACGACGATGGCCACACGCAACGCCAATGCCTTGAGGCGCATCCGCATCACGCGCGCCTTCACCTGCCACGCCGAGGGCTCGGTTCTGTTTGAACAGGGCCGCACCCGCGTCCTGTGCACCGCCAGCGTGGAGGAAAGCGTGCCGCCCTTTCTGAAGGGCACCGGCCGCGGCTGGGTTACCGCGGAATACGGCATGCTCCCGCGCAGCACGACCACGCGCAAGCGCCGCGACAGCAAGGCCGGCGCTCCCGACAGCCGGGGCGTGGAGATCAGCCGACTGATCGGCCGCAGCCTGCGCGCGGCGGTGGACCTGGAGCGGCTGGGCGAGCGCACGATCACCATCGACTGCGACGTCCTCCAGGCCGACGGCGGCACGCGCTGCGCGGCGATCACCGGCGGCATGATCGCGCTGGCCGACGCCGTGCGCTGGCTGCTCGACCGCGGCACGCTCTCCCAGAGCCCGATCCGGGCGCGCGTGGCGGCGGTCAGCGTCGGCATCGTCGACGGCCGGCCCATCCTCGACCTCGACTATGCCCTGGACTCGCGTGCGGACGTGGATATGAACGTGGTCATGACCGATGGCGGCCGCTTCGTGGAACTGCAGGGCACGGCCGAGCGCCGGCCGTTCACCGACCCGGAGCTGGCGAAGATGACGCGGCTGGCACGGGCGGGCATCCGGCGCCTGCTGGCGCTCCAGGAGAAGGCGGGCGCGCGGAGCAAGCGGCCAAGGAGTCGCGCATGAGCAGCCAACTCGCCCTCGATCAGGTGCGGGCGGTCCTCCTCCGGCTGGAGGAAACCATCCTGTTCGGACTGATTGAGCGGGCACAGTTCCGGCGCAATGCCATCATCTACCAGGCCGGCGCGTTCGGCGGGGCTCTGGGCGGGGAGAGCCTCGTGGGCTACCTGCTGCGCGAGACGGAAACCGTTCACGCGCGGCTGCGCCGCTACACCAGCCCGGACGAGCACCCGTTCTTCGCCGACCTCCCCGCGCCGGTGCTCCCCGGCCTCGACTACGGCAACAGCCCGCTCGCCCCCAACTCGGTCAACCTCAACGCCCGCGTCCGCAGCGTCTACGAGACCGAAATCGTTCCGTTCGTCTGCGACGACGGCGACGACCATCAGTACGGCTCCAGCGCGGTCGGCGACGTCACCTGCCTCCAGGCCATTTCCAAGCGCGTGCACTACGGCAAGTTTGTCGCCGAGAGCAAATACCGGGAGGACCCCGCGGGCTATGACGCGCTGATCCGCGCGCAGGATGCCCCCGGGCTGGCGGCCCGCATCACCGACGCCGCCGTCGAGGCCGCCGTGCTGGGGCGCGTGACCCACAAGGCGCGCACGTACGGCAGCGAGGTGTCCGGCTCCGGCGCGGTGGCCATCGACGCCGGCGCCTTTGCCGAGATCTACCGGCGATGGATTATCCCCATGAACAAGGATGTCCAGATCCGCTACCTCCTGCAGAGGTTGGATCGCGTGCGGGCATAGGCCCGGCCGGGACGGGCACGTGTGGAGGACAGACCGTGATCGAAAGTGGCGGACGCTATGTCGTGATGGGCCTGCTGGATGCCGATTCCCTCGCGTACGCGATCGGGCGGACGATCGTCGCCCTGGGCGGCGAGGTCATCTTCACCGTCCAGAACGAAGTCTTCAAGCGGCGGTTTCTCGACTCCAGCCGCGACCTCACTGCGGCGGATCGCGAGGCGCTGAACCTGCGCTTCTGTGACGTGACGGTGGACGAGCAGGTGCGCGACCTGTTCGCCGGCCTGGGCCCCATCCGCGGCGTCGTCCACTCCATCGCCTATGCCAACCCGCGCACGTGCCTGGGCGAAGAGTTCCACACCGACGCGATCGAGGACATCACACTCTCGCACCATATCAGCTGCGTCTCGCTGGCCACCGTGGCGCGCTATGCCGTGCCGGCTATGCCAGCGGGCGGGGCCATTGTCGCGCTGAGCTTCGACACCTCGCGCGTCTACCCCCACTACAACTGGATGGGCGTGCAGAAGGCGGCCCTCGAGGCGCTGGTCCGCGCGCTGGCGCGCCGCCATGGTCGCGACCGCGTCCGCGTCAACGCCGTGTCCGCCGGCCCGCTCTCAACCAAGGCGGCCAGCAAGATTCCGGGGTTTGGTCACTTGAGCGACTTCTGGACCCTGGCCAGCCCCCTGACCTGGGACACTCACGAGGACAAGCAGGCCGTGGCCGACGCGGTGGCCTTCCTTGTCGGCTCGCGGTCCACCAAGATCACCGGCCAGGTGCTGCCGGTCGACGGCGGCGCCAGCGTGGTCGGCGGCACCCTGCTCGACTTTGAGAGAAAAGCTGAAACCTGAAAGCTGAAATGCTGACACTCGGGCCTGAACCCCGAACCCTGAACCCTGACACTCTCCCTATGACCCTCTTCCGCCCCTGCATTGACCTGCGTAACGGACGCGTGACCCAGATCGTCGGGGGCACGCTCACCGACGACGCGTCCGGGGTGCGCGTAAACTTCGAGAGCGACCGCCCGGCCTCGTATTACGCCGGGCTGTATCGCCGCGACGGGCTCGCCGGGGGCCACGTCATCCAGCTCGGCGCAGGCAACGAGGCCGCCGCCCGCGAGGCGCTGGCCGCCTATCCCGGCGGCCTGCAGGTGGGCGGCGGGGTGCGCGACGACAACGCCGCCGCCTGGCTCAACGCCGGCGCAAGCCATGTCATCGTGACCTCGTTCCTCTTCGAAGCGGCCCGCTTCCAGCCCGAGCGGCTGGCGCGGCTGGTGAGCGCCATCGGATCCGAGCGGCTGGTGATCGATCTGAGCTGCCGCGCCCGCGGCGAGGGCTGGGTCGTGGCGACGAACCGCTGGCAGACGCTGACGGACCTCGAGCTGACCCCCGCGACGCTGGACCGGCTGGCCGATTCCTGCGCCGAATTCCTCATCCATGCGGCCGACGTGGAGGGGCGCTGCGAAGGCATCGATGCGCGGCTGGTCGAGATGCTCGGGCAATGGGGCCGCAGGCCTGTGGTCTACGCGGGCGGCGCACAGGCGCTGGCCGACCTCGAGACCGTCGACCGGCTCAGCGCCGGCCGCGTCGACCTGACGATCGGCAGCGCACTCGACCTCTTCGGCGGCCGCGGGGTGCGCTATGCCGACTGCGTCGCGTTCAACCGCCGCCGCGCCTGAACACCTGGCGGGTGCCATCCTCGCCGGGAACCACGCAGGACACCTGTCCGGCCCTGAGCATGCCGAGCAGCTCCCGCTCATCTCTCGGCCTGCGATCCAATACGTTGTAGTGCCGGCCGAGAGATTCCACCGCATGGGCATCCGAGTTGCTCAGCGGAACAAGGCCGAGCTCCTGCGCCAGGGCCACGATGCGATCCAGGGCATCCCGCGGCGTATTGCGGGAACTGACCTCAATGGCGTCGGGCGGGAAGGTCTCCAGCGGCAGCCGGATATCCGGGTGAAACCGGAAGGGGTGGGCGAGCACCAGAACGCCGCCTCGCTCCCGGACGAAGCCGTGCAAGTCCGGATAGCTCCACCTCTCCGTCTCCATGAACGCGTCACGAACGCCGAGAACCAGAAGGTCCTCATCGTCCACCGTGAGCTCCATGCCTCCGAAGATCCGGAACGGCGCATGGTCCTCGTTCAGACGCACAAGGGTGTCGGCCGGCGGCCGTTGGTTGTGATCCGTGAAGACGATGGCATCCAATCCGGCGGCCACCGCCGCGCGCACCTGTTCCAGTTCCGACGAGCGGCCGCACGGCGACCGCTCCTTTGTGTGAACGTGAATATCGATCTTCACCGTTGTTTCCTCTGCCGGCCCGACGCCTTTGGGTCCGGCCCACTCGCTGCATGAAGCCCGCCATGGGCAGGAGCGCTGGCAGTCTTATCCGGTCCTGCTGCGTTCTTCGAGGAGAAAGCGCGCAGACTCGCCTCCCCTTTTCACTGCTTTGATCTTCTTTGAAAACCCGCGATGCGCTAGGCTGTGGCTTCAACGATGAGAAGGTCCGCGACACTGCTTTTCTTGATCTGCCTGTGCGGCTGTCGATCGCCGGAGGCCTGGCGGCGCCAGGCTGACGAGGCCGCAGCGCGCTCGATTGCCGAGGCGCAGCGCGCCGCGTTCGGCTCCGAGCGCCCGTTCACCATCGAGCGCCCCTCGGACACGCTGCGCCGCCGCCTGCAGATCCCCGCGGCGACCAACGGCCCGGCGCCGGCGGCGACCAACCTGGTCCTCACGCTCGCCGACTGCCTGCGCGTCGGCGCCCGCAACAGCCCCTCCTACCAGGATCGCAAGGAGCTGGTGTTCCGCTCGGCCCTGGCCCTCGACCTGGAGCGCCACGCGTTCGAGAACTCCTACTCCGGCCTGCTCTCCGGCGGCATCAGCACGGACCGGTCGTCCGACCCCTCAGAGGACAAAGCCACGGGGTCGGCCGGGGTGGGGGTCACGCGGAAGCTAAAGAGCGGCGCCACCCTGTCGACAAAGATGAGCCTCGACGTGGTTAAACTCCTCACGGGAGACCGCGAGTCGTCGCTCGGGGCGCTGGCCGACGCCACGGTCACGATTCCGCTGATGAGAGGCGCCGGCCGAGAGGTCGTCACCGAGCCGCTGACGCAGGCCGAGCGAAACCTGATGTACGCGCTGCTCCAGTTCGAGCGCTACAAGGACGAGTTCACCGTCGGGATCGCCTCCGACTGCCTGTCCGTCCTCCTGGCCGGGCAGCAGGTGCGGATTGCCAATGACAACCTCAAGCGCCTCGAGGACAGCCTGGCCCGCGCGCAGGCGCTGGGCCAGGCCGGCCGCCTGCCGGCGACCGAAGTCGACCAGACCCAGCAGGACCTCCTGCGCGCGCGGCAGAGCGTCATCATCACCCGCCAGCAGGCCGAAGCGCGCATGGATGAGCTGAAGCTCTCCCTCGGCCTGCCGATCGACGCCGACGTGCGGATCGACGAGAATGAAACTCGCCGGGTCGCCGCCCTTGTGACGGCGCGCCTGGATGCGAGCGGCCCCGCCCCCGACGACCCCGCGGAGGCCGACTGCATCGCCTCGGCCCTGACCCGGCGGCAGGACCTGCGCGTGACGCGCGGGCAGGCCGAGGACGCCGAGCGCCAGGTTCGCGTGGCCGCCAACGCGCTGAAGGCCGGCCTGGACGTCACGCTCCACGGCTCCGAGCAGGACCGGACGTACCACAACAGCGACACCGCCGACATCCGCTTCGGCAATGGCGGCTACTCCGGGCTGGTGAACGTTGACCTGCCGTGGGAGCGGACCTCGGAGCGCAACGCCTACCGCAACGCCCTGCTGGCGCTGGACAAGGCGCGGCGCGACCTGGAAACCACCGAGGACCAGGTCAAGAAGTCCGTGCGCGAGGCGCTGCGCACGCTGCGGGAAACGCGGGAAACGTACCTGATCCAGCGCCGGGCGGTTGAGCTGGCCGATCGGCGCGTGCGCAGCACGGCCCTGTTTCTGGAGGCCGGGAGGGCCCAGACGCGCGACGTTCTGGAGGCGGGCGATGCCCTCGTCAGCGCGCAGAACGCGCTGGCCGCCTCGGTGGTGGCCTACAGCCGGGCCCGGTGGGCCCTGGCCCGGGATACGGGCCGCATGAGCGTGGACGAAGACGGTGGGTGGAACATGGAGGCGATGCCGTGAGCGACGAAACATCCGTAACCCCGTTGCCGTTCAGCCGGCGACAGATCGCGGCCGCGGCGGCCGCGGTCCTCATCGTGGCGGCCGCCGGCGCAACGGTGTTCGCGCGCCGTGCCGGCCACGCGACCGATGGCATGCCCGTCTACACGGTCGCCCGCGGCGACCTGACGATCAGCGTCACCGAGCCCGGCACGATCCAGAACCGCGACAAGCAGATTCTCTACAGCCGGGTCGAAGGGCGGACGACGATCGTCTCCCTTGTGGACGAAGGCACGCGCGTCAAGAAGGGCGACCTGCTGATCGAGCTCGACTCGAGCCAGCTGGCGGAAGCGCGGATCACGCAGAACATCACGGCCCAGAACGCCGAGGCCTCGTGGATTCAGGCGCGGGAGAACCTGGAGATCACGCGCAACCAGGGCACCGCCGACGTCGAACGCGCCACGCTGGACCTGAAGTTCGCGCAGCTCGACCTCGAGAAGTACGAGAAGGGCGAATACGTCATCTCCCACTCGGGTGCGGAAGCCACGATCACGCTCGCCGGCGAGGAGGTGAAGAAGGCCGAGGACCAGTACGAATGGTCCCGCAAGCTGGCCGAGCAGGGCTTCATCACCCGCAGCGAACTGCTGAGCGATGAGCTCGGGCTCAAGCGCAAGCGCATCGAACTCCAGAGCGCCGAGAAGAACCTGGAGGTGCTGGAGCAGTACACCCACCGGCGCGATCAGGAGAAGCTGAGCAGCGAGGTGAAATACGCCGACATGGCGCTCGACCGGACGCGCCGCAAAGCCCACGCGGACATGGTGAAGGCCGAGACCGACGCACGCGCCAAGGAGGCGGAGTACCTGCAGCAGAAGGCCAAGCTGGACAAGACGCTGGCGCAGATCGAGGCCTGCCGCATCGTGGCCCCGGCCGACGGCATGGTGGTGTACCCCATGACCAGCGGCGGGCGGGGGGGCAACCGGGAGCCGCTGCGCGTCGGGCAGGAGGTGTCCGAGCGACAGGAGCTGCTTCATCTGCCGGTCAGCGAGGCCATGGATGTCGAGGTCAAGGTCCAGGAGTCGAACCTGCGCAGGATTCAGGCGGAGCTGACGGTGCTGGTCCGCATCGACGCCATGCCCAACGAGGTGTTCCGCGGCCGGCTGACCAAGATCGCCCTGCTGCCGGATGCCACCCGGGCGTGGCTCAACCCCGACCTGAAAGTCTACAACTGCTCCGTCGTGCTGGAGACCTCCTCTCCGAAACTGCGGCCCGGGATGAGCTGCCGGGCGGAGATCATCGTCCAGGAGCTGGAGAACGCCATGTATGTGCCGCTCCAGACCCTGGTGCGCGTCGGCCAGAAGCCCACGGTGTACGTGGTCAGCCGGGGGAAGGTCACCCCGCGCGAGGTGGTCACCGGGCTGGACAACAACCGCGTCGTGCACATCGTCAGCGGCCTGGAGCCCGGCGAAACGGTCTGGCTGACCCCGCCGCTGGCTGAAGGTGAAACGTCGCAGAAATCGGGGAACGGTACGAACGGCGCGGCCCGCGTGCAAAGCCCGGCGGAGGGCGCTCGCGCGGAGGGCACCAACGGCGGTGGCGCGCCGCGGGGCGAGCGGCGGCGCCAGCGGCCGCCGGAGAGCGGCGGCGCGGCCACCGGAAACGCGCCATGAACGAAGCGGTCATCGAGTTCGACGACGTCAGCAAGGTGTATCGCCTGGGCGGCGTGGATGTGAAGGCCCTCGACGGCGTGACGGTTTCGTTTCGCCGCGGCGACTTCTGGGCCGTGATGGGCCCGAGCGGCTCGGGCAAGAGCACGATGCTGAACCTCCTCGGCTGTCTGGATCGCCCCACGCACGGGCGCTGCCTGCTGAACGGCGTCGACGTGGCGACGCTCGACGACGACGCGCTCAGCCGCGCCCGGCTGCAGGGCATCGGGTTCATCTTCCAGAGCTTCAATCTCATCCCGCAGCTGACCGTCCGGGAAAACATCGAGCTGCCGCTGTTCTACATGGGGCATGAGGTCCACGACTGCGCCCGCCGCGCCGGGGAACTGGCCGAGCAGGTCGGGCTGGGCAACCGGCTGCACCACCGGCCGACGGAGCTCTCGGGCGGGCAGCGCCAGCGCGTCGCCATTGCGCGGGCCCTGGCCAACGAGCCGTCGGTCATTCTGGCCGACGAGCCCACGGGCAACCTCGACACGGCCACGGGCCGCCAGATCATGGACATCCTGTCCGGGCTGCACCGCGAGGGCCGAACCCTCATCATGGTCACCCACGAGCCGGACATCGCCGCGCACGCCAGTCACCGGCTCCATCTGCGCGACGGGCGCATCGAGCGGATCGAGACGCCCGAGATCGGGGGCGCGGTCTCATGAAACAGTCGCGCATCGTCCGCAACGTCCGCCTGGGGCTCAAGAACCTCCTGCTGCATAAGATGCGGTCGCTCCTGACCACCCTCGGCGTGGTGTTCGGCGTCAGCAGCGTCATCGCCATGCTGTCCGTCGGCGAAGGCGCCAGCCGGGAGGCCATCGAGCAGATCCGCAAGCTCGGCAGCAACAACATCATCCTCACCTCGGTCAAGCCCGTGGCCGACGAGGCCTCGAACACCCGCACCGACAGCCACATGATCGTCTACGGCCTCAAGCGCGACGACGAACGCCGCATCCGCGAAGCGCTCACCTCGGTGGTCCGCACCGTGCCCGTGCGCCTGATGCGCAAGACCGCCCGCCTCGGCTCGCAGCAGGCGGACATGCGGTTGGTCGCCACGACCGACGCCTGGTTCGAGCTGGTTCGCCGCGACGTCCTCGCGGGGCGCACGCTGCAGGCCCGGGATGTGCGCCAACAGGCCTCCGTCTGCGTGCTGACCGAAGTGGGCGCGCGCAAGCTGCTGGCCGGCCAGACCACCATCGGCAGCGAGATCAGCCTGGGGGACCAGCCGTTCCGCGTGATCGGAGTCGTCCGCAGCGAGACCGGGACCTCGACCGTCCAGATCCCCGACCAGGAGATCGACGTCTACGTTCCCATCACGGCGGCGCTGGAGCGCTACGGCGAGATCCTGATGGAGCGGACGTCCGGCGCCAGCACGATCGAGCTGGTCGAGCTGCACAAACTCCTGGTCGAGGTGGATTCGCTGGAGCATGTGGCGGCGGCGGCGGCCACGATCGACGCCATGATCCGTCGCTTTCACGCCCGCGACGATGTCCAGATCAGCGTGCCGCTGAACCTGCTGCAGCAGGCGGAGGCGACCAAGCGGCGCTTCAATATCGTCCTGGGGGCGATCGCCGGCATCTCGCTCCTGGTGGGCGGCATCGGCATCATGAACATCATGCTCGCGACCGTCACCGAGCGCACCCGGGAGATCGGCATCCGCCGGGCGATCGGCGCCCGCAAGCGGCAGATCGTCTACCAGTTCCTCGTTGAGACCGTCGTGCTGTCCGGAGCGGGCGGGCTGATCGGAACCGCGCTGGGGCTGGCGGTCCCGGTGGTCATTACGCAGCTCACGGGAATGCCGACGGTCATCGCCTGGTACAGCGTGTTTCTCGCGCTGGGCATCAGCATGACCATCGGCATGATCTTCGGCATCTACCCCGCCCTGCGCGCCGCCAACCTGGACCCGATCGAAGCCCTGCGGCATGAGTAGACGGAGGACGCAGCCATGATTCTGGACGCCCTGGATCAGCACCACCGCTATCACGGCTTGCACGCCGGATTCCGCCTCGCCTTCGAATTCCTCGCCCGGCCGGACACCGCACGCCTCGCGCCGGGCCGCTACGAATTGGACGGCCCGCGCGTCTATGTGAGCCTGTCCGAGGAAACCGGACGCACGGTCGAAGCGGCCCGCCTGGAGGCACACCGGCGCTATATCGACATCCAGGCGCCGCTGGTGGGGGAGGAACAGATAGGCTGGCGAGCCCTGCGCGCCGGCGCCACGGCCTCAACGCCCTACGACGCAGCCAAGGATGTGGCCTTCTTCGCCGACGCGGCTGACACGCTCCTGGGCCTGCGCCCGGTCCTCTTCGCCGTGTTCTTCCCGGACGACGGCCATATGCCCCTGATCGGCACCGGGCGCATACTCAAAGCCGTGGCAAAAGTCGCTGTCGCATAGACCCGCTTGCTGCTCGTGCGGGGGAACGACGGGATTTACGGGATTTACCGGAAGGTGGAGAGTTGGGCACCCCAACCCCGTTCATCCTGTTAATCCTGTCCAAGAAACCCGTTGCGTCAGTTCAGACGCATGGGCATCAGCACGTAGAGGAACGGGATGTCGGCCTTGATGACGCCGGGGCTCAGCTCATCCGTCAGCTCGATGTAGATCTCGTCGCTGCTGAGGTTGCGCAGGGGATCCATCATGTAGTCGGCATTAAATGCGACCGTGATGGGCTTGCCGTTGTACTTCACCGGAACGGTTTCGCGCGATTCGCCAATCTCGGCGTTGCTGGTCACCACGGTGACCTTGTTGTCGGCGAACGTCAGCTTCGTGCCGCTGGTCTTGTCAACGGTCAGAATGGCCGACCGGCGGAGCGCCGTCAGCAGCGCTTCACGCTCGACCGTAATCCTCTGCTCGCACTGCGTCGGTATGACCTGGCGGTAGTTAGGGTAGGTTCCATCGATCAGCTTCGACGCGATCATCACATCGCCGAACTCGAAGACGACCTGGTTTTCCTTGACCGTAACGCGCATATCGCCTTCGTCATGAAGGACATGAAGGAGTTCCTGGACTGCCTTTGACGGCAGGATCAGGTCCGCCTCATCCTCTTCCGGATAGTCCACTTCGCTCTCGGCCATGGCCAGGCGACGTCCATCCGTTGCCACAATCGTCAGCTTGGCTCCGCGGAAGCTCAGCAGCACGCCGTTCAGCACGTAGCGGGTTTCGTCCGAGGACGCCGCGTACGCTGTCTTTCGGAGCATCTCCCGAAAGACGCCCTGGCCGATCGTATAGCTGTGCTTCTCCTCCGGGCTGGCTACCGGGGGAAACTCGTCACGGCTCATGCCGTTGATTCGGAAGTGCGAGGACCCGCAGTCCAGCGTGGCTACATCGGTGTCGCTCGTGGACAGGTTGATGGCCGAATCCGACAGTTCCCGGATGATGACGCTCAAGCGCTTTACCGGCAGCGTGCTGATGCCTTCGTTCTCAATTTCCGCTTCTACGCCGCAGCGGACAGTGACTTCGAGATCCGTCGTGGTCAGCCAGAGCTTGTTGTCTTCGGCGGTCAGGAGCACGTTATTGAGGATGGGCAACGTTGTCCGCGCCCCCACCACATTCTGCACCACGTGCAATCCTTCGAGCAGCGCTGCTTTTGTCACCTTGAGTTTCATGGTCCGTGACTCCCCTTCCTACGGCCTTATCAACATGCTCTAATGATTATTGGGTAAAGAGTAGAGTAACAGTAATCTTATTATACCCTGTTGATAAAGCAAAAACGCGCGTATGAATCAGCGAAACAACGAGTTCCGCCATCTTGGCGCATGTGCACAACTCCAACCAAAGACCCCCCTTGTCCACACCCTGTGAGAAACCGACGGCTTATACACAGGTTGTCATCAAGCCTGTTCACTTGCCGGCGGGTTCCTCGGCGCGGTCCTTCTCATCCAGAACGGCGGACATCTGTGCATCGTGCTCGGCACTGATGTCGCGGATCTTTGCCTTCATCGCCTCTCCCCTCCGAACGGAATCATAGCCGGTGACGCCCTCGACCACCGTTTGAGCCACGCCCCGCTCTTTTGGGGCGGGCTCGGGCGTGGTCGTCGTCTGCCGCGAGCACCCGGCAGAGAACAGAAGCGCGGCAACCGCGCCCAGCGAACGCGTGAACCAAGGACGAAAACGCGCACTCACGTCTTATCCTCCACCCCCAGGAACGCATCCACGCGACCCGCCAGAGATGGGTAGGCGCCGGCATCCACGCCGGCCCGAATGTCGCGCAGAACGTTCAGCACTTCCGGGCCGAGATCATCAGGCAGTTTCCTCGCCATCTGCAAGGCAGAAACCAAGCGAAGGGCCGTATTCTCGTTCACGGCGGCCTGGGCCAGAACCGTGCGGCGCATCCACTCCAGGCCGCGGCGGGTCCAGAGGAGCCGATTGTTGGCGGCCAGGGGCAGATACAGGGCGCGCGTGTGGGTGGGATGCTCGCGGCGGAACCTGGGCTCGCGTTCCTCGCGGGCGATCAGCTCGAACACCTCGTCATGCTTCCCGCCGCCGATGGCGCGGAGCCAGGTCGTGTAGCCGTTGAGGTGATCCTTCCAGAGGTCCAACGCCTCCTGCAACACGGCGAGACGCGCCGGGCTGTCGCTGTGCATCAGGCATTCCAGCGCCGCCGCGCGGTCGGACATATGCCAGGCGCGGGCGAAATGCTGCTCGAGCACCCGCCAGGCTTCCGGCCTGTCGGCTGCGGCTATCACCTGCAGGAGAACGGCTTTCAGCCGTCTCTCTTCGAAGCCCTGCTTCGGATCGTCGGACTTGGCGAACGTGTCGACGCTGTCGAACTCCGCCAGCAGGCCGGACCACAGCGCGCCGGCCAGCGCGCCCATCAGGCGGCGACGGACCGCGTAGCGCTCGCGGTACAGCGGCAGGCAGGCCCGGTCCAGCGAGGCCTCGTCCACCCGCAGCAGGTAGGCCTTGAGGCCGGGGCGCAGGCGGGGATCCGTGAGGAACGCCGCCCAGGTCTGAATCCATTCCGGCTGTGGGGCGGCGGCCGGGTCGCGCAGGAGGCGGAGGCGCTCCTCGTCCGTCAGCCGGCGCATGGCCTCAACGCGGTTCACCTCGTCCGGGTCCAGGCGCGCCTGCTTGAAGAGCATGTCGCGGGTGGCCGACACATCGCGGCAGGTGCCGTAGAAGGTCATGCCGCGGTTGATGGACACGAATGCCGGCCGCGGCAGGTCGGCAAAGGTGACCGAGGTCTCCGCGCCGGCCACCTCGATCGTGCGCCGCGAGCCCGGCAGATCCCGCCCCTCGTCGTCCACGGCGGCCACCTCCAGCGGAAAGTGGAACAATCCGCCCGCGCCGCTGCGTGTCTGGCGCAGGTTCAGGGTCAGCGCCCGGGCGGCCGGGTCATAGCGGTGCTCGGCCTCGAGGCAGGGATACCCGATCGTGTGCAGCCACTCCCGGCGGAACAGGCGCAGGTCGCGGCCGCTGACGCGCTCGAAGCATTCGAAGAACTGGTCCGTGTTGGCGTTGCTGCCGGTGAAGGCGCGGAAGTAGGCGTTGCGGGCGGCCCGAAAGACGTCCGGCCCCAGCATCGCCTTGAGCATGCGGATGACCTCGGCGGCCTTCACGTAGGTGACGCCATCCACCAGCTCGTCGGGGTCGTTGAACGCCTCGCGCACAATCTGGCCCTGGTGGCCCGCGTCCTCGATGGCCAGCGGGCCGCCGATCGGCGCGCGGATCTGCTCGATCTCGTCCAGTCGTCCGCAGGCCGGGTCGAACTCGCTGTGCATGAACTCCCGCTCGACGTCGACCGTGTACGCCTCGTTCAGCCACATGTCGAACGGGGTCTCCATGGTGACGTCGCTGCCGCACTGGTTGTGCTCGAACTCGTGCACGATCACCCCGTGGGCATACTGCAGGCGCCCGTCGCCGGTGAACGCGTCGATCAGCGCCGCCTCGGTGATGATCGTGGTGTTGCCGGTGTTCTCCATGCCGCCGAAGTTCGATTTTTCCATGCAGATCGTGCGGTAGACCTCGTGCGGGCACTCGTAGTCCTGCGTCCGGGCCTGCCACAGGACGGAGCGCTTGAGGATCTGCATGGGAATGACGGCCCCGCCGCGCCGGCCGGGCGGCACGAGGTACTCCAGGCGCAGCCGCCGGCCCGAGGGGTAGACGACCTCGTCGGCCAGCTCGTCCCACGTGCCGGCGGCGACGAGGAACAGGTACGGCGCCATGGGCGCGGTCACATCGTAGGTGATGACCTGGCGGGTGGGGGCTCCGGCCTTGAGGACCGGCCGGCCTTCGGGATTGCGCTCCCGGTTGATGTTGCCGTTGGAGAT
>CAZJBP010000028.1:25134-25670 GCA_964544115.1 uncultured Victivallales bacterium
CGTGTAGCGCGCGTCGGCCTCGAGGGTGGTGGTGAACGTGCACTTGGCGCGGCAGTCGTCGATGACCGGGAGGATGCGCTGAAAGCCCCACTGCTGGCACTGGGACATGTACTGCTGCGGGCAGCCCGGCGGCGTGGAGTCCTTGTAAATCCCCTCGAGGATGTTATCCGTCGGCACGCAGACGGCCCGGGTTTCGAGCGTGAACTCCCGGCCCGCGGGCACCGGCTCGGGGAGCGTCACGTGGAGCGCGTTCTGCGCGGCGTCGAGGTGGTACGAGACCGGGGTGGACGCGCCGGAGGCACCCAGCCAGGAGACAGAGCGGATGTCGATGTCGCGGGCGTCGAGCCGCACGGTGGCGAGCGGTTCGAGGGCGCGCAGCCGCAGTCGGTTGCGTCCCTCCACACGGCCGTCGATGATGTTCAGATCGACGTCCATGTGGACGAGGGTGACGGGCATCGGCCCGAAATCGGTGCGGTAGTAGCGAAACGCTCGTTGTGTTGTCATGCTGTGTGCCGTCACGGTCGCCGGAAGGGGGC
>CAZJBP010000029.1:0-2239 GCA_964544115.1 uncultured Victivallales bacterium
CGTCCGACTGCGACGTGTATGCCGCGCGGCGCGTGGAGGGCGCCAAGGCCCTCGAGATCACGGAGGTGGCGGCCACGCTGCGCATGCCGCCGCAGGCCCTGCAGCCGGGAGAGACGACGGTCCGGTCGGCCTCCTATTATGTCGGCCCCAAGAAGTACTCCGCGCTCCGGAAGCTGGGCCTCCGCCAGGCCGAGATCATGGAACTCGGCTGGTGGGCCTGGTTCCGCTGGGTGTGCGTCACGCTGCTGCACACGCTCAACGCCATCCACTCCGTCATTCCGAACTACGGAGTGGCGGTCATCATCCTCACGATCCTGGTGAAGGTACTGTTCTGGCCCCTGACGCATAAGAGCACCGAGAGTGCCAAGCGGATGCAGCAGATCCAGCCGCTGGTGACGGAACTGCGGGAGAAGTACAAGGCCCAGCCCCAGAAGATGCAGCAGGCGCAGATGGCCCTCTACAAGGAGCACGGCATCAACCCGATGGCCAGCTGCCTGCCGATGCTGGTCCAGCTGCCCATCTTCATCGCGCTGTTCACCGTCCTGCGCAGCGCGATCGAATTGCGCTTCGCGGGGTTCCTCTGGGTGTCGGACTTGAGCGAACCCGAGCGCCTCTTGGCCGGTCTGCTCCCGATTCCGCTGAACATCCTGCCCCTGATCATGACCGTCACCATGGTCATCCAGCAGAAGCTCACGCCGACCGGCGGCGATCCTCAGCAGCAGAAGATGATGCTGATCATCATGCCGATCATGATGCTGTTCATGCTCTACAACATGGCGTCGGGCCTGATGCTGTACTGGTCGGTGAGCCAGATCCTCTCCATTGTCCAGCTCCTCCACCAGCGCAAGCTGGGCAGCAAGAAGGAAGCCCGAGCTTAGGGGGCCTCCATCCGGTCCGGCGGCGGCCGCAGCGGGTCGCAGCACCGCAGGGGAGTGTTGCGCGCCACGGTAAAGCCCAGCAGCAGGACCACCGCCCCCAGCCCGGCGAGGGCGAGCGCGCGTGGGGCAACGCGCGGCCGCAGGCCGCCTGCGGCGCACACGGCCAGAGAGATCAGCCAGACCGCGCCCAGCGGCGCGGCCAGAACGAACAGAGGGTTGAGCGCGAGGGCCGCCGTCAAATCCCCGCTCAGGAGCGCGTGCGCCGCCCGCATCGCGCCGCATCCGGGACAGAGCACGCCGGTCCACGCATACGTCAGACACCGAGGAGCCGCGCGCGTCGCGGCCGGGTCGTGTGCCGCCAGCCACGGAACCGCGCCCGCCACGGCCGCGAGCAGCAGCGCCGCATACAGCCGTTCGGCGGCCGACGCGCGCACCCAGAGGCGGCGCCGCCGCGGCGGCGGCACTGGCGGTGCGGCGGTCACTGGAACAGCGCCGCCGCGCCGCCTCTGATCAGAATCGATATCACCTGCAGAAAGCCCATGACGAGCGTTCCAACAGCCGAGATGATCAGCCACAGGCGCGCCGTGTCGGCCGCCTTGCGCGCCTCCGCCATATCGCCGGCGGCTGCGGCCCTGTTGGCTTTGACCGAATAGACGATCGCGAAGATGCCGCCCAGCACGCAGCAGCACAACGTCACGGCAATGGCCCACGGCAGGTAGTTCGGCACCGGCTCGTCGTCGGGCGCGTTTCCCGGGCCGTCGACCGGCATGGCGGCCGCCAACGGCGGGGCGACGACCAGCCCGGGCACCCGGTTCGCGGGCTGCCAGTCGGCCATCCCGTCGGTCCACACGTACTCCGCCGAGTGAGCCCTGCCGGTCGCGATCAGCCTCTGCAGCTCCTCGCGCGACACCGGCCCGAGCTGCTGTCCGTCCCTCGCATAGTACCATGCATCCATCCTGGGATCCCTCGCTCTTCGAGTTGACCGGCCCGTCGTCAGAGCACCTCGGCCGCCAGGGCCGCCAGGGCGCTGCGCTCGCTGGTGCGCAGCGTCACGTGTCCGTGGATGGCGTGATCCTTGAGCCGCTCGGCGGCGTAGGTCAGGCCGTTGCTGGACGCGTCGAGATACTGGTTATCGATTTGGTACGCGTCGCCCGTGAGGACCATCTTCGTCTCTTCGCCGGCGCGGCTGATGATGGTCTTGACCTCGTGCGGGGTGAGGTTCTGGGCTTCGTCGACGATCACGTACTGCCGCGGAATGGAGCGTCCGCGAATGTACGTCAGCGCCTCGAGCGTCAGCACGTTGTCCTTCAGCAGTTTCTCGATCCGCATCTGGACCGTGCCGGTGCCCTTCTTCTTCTTAC
>CAZJBP010000029.1:2249-25605 GCA_964544115.1 uncultured Victivallales bacterium
TTACCCGCGTCGATCTCACCGTCGCGCAGGAGGTAGGCAAGATTGTCGAAAATCGGCTGCATCCAGTGCGACAGCTTCTCTTCCTTGGGCCCGGGCAGGTAGCCAATGTCCTTTCCGAGCGGGATAATCGGGCGGGACACCAGGATGCCGTCGTAGCTCCGGGTCCTCAGCGTGGCGTGCAGGCCGGCGGCCAGCGCGAGCAGCGTCTTGCCCGTGCCGGCCTGGCCGACCAGGGTCACGATTTGCACGTCGGGATCCATAAGCAGCTCCAGCGCCAGGCGCTGCTCGCGGTTGCGCGCCTGGAGGTTCCACACCTTGTCCAGCCGATCGGAGAGGTGTGTGATGACGCCCGGCTGGATCACCCGCGCCAGCGCCGTCTTGCGGACACCGTTCACGCTGCGGAGCTGCAGGAACTCGTTCGGGTAGCGCCCGAGCCCTTCCTGCTCCAGCACGGCGGTGGAGAAGAACGCCTCGATTGTGTCCGGCGAGACCTCGACCTCGCTGAACCCCGAGTACAGCTCGTCGAACTTGATCTTCTCCTTCTCGAAGTCCTGTGCCTCGAGCCCCAGCGCGTCGGCCTTGAGACGGGCGTTGATGTCCTTGCTGACGAAAATGACGCGCTCGCCCGTCGTGTGCAGCAGGTAGGCGACGAGCAGGATCTTGTTGTCGGGCGCCTCCTGCGTCAGCGAGGGGATCTCCGCGCCCGCCGGAGGCGTCATGATCTTCAGCCGCCCGCCATTGGCCAGCGGCACGCCGTCGCGCAGGTTGCCCTGCGCGCGCAGGGCGTCCAGCCGGCGAATGACCTGGCGCGCGTTGCGGCCCAGCTCGTCGTTGTGCGCCTTGAAACGGTCCAGCTCTTCAATGACCTCCATCGGCAGCACGACGTCGTTATCGGCAAAGCTCTCCACGCTCTCGGCATTGTGAAGCAGCACGTTGGTGTCGACCACGAAAGTCTTCTTCATTCCGTTTTCCTCTCTGCGCCGGGCGGCGTGTTACCGAGCCCGAAAGCCTTCGGCAGCAGGGCCCCCAGCGTGATCTTCTCGCAGGTTGCACCGTCGCCGAGCGCGATCTGCACCTCGGCGGCGGCATCGGCGAACTCGGCCAGCACCTGCCGGCAGGCGCCGCAGGGATACGGAACCGCCGGTCCCGAAGCCGCGATTGCCACGCGGCGGATGCGCCGTACGCCGGCCGACACCGCCGCACAGACCGCGGCCCTCTCGGCGCAGATCGTCAGCCCATACGACGCATTCTCGACATTACAGCCGGTGAATACCCGCCCGTCGTCGGCCTCCACGGCGGCGCCCACCGCATACCGGGAGTAGGGCGCGTACGCCTGACGCGCGGCGGCTCGCGCCGCCGCCACCAAGGCCCCAGTGTCTATGTGTTCCGTTGTCAAACGATCTCCTCGACCATCAACGCCCGGCGCACGACTCCGGATTCGGGTCCGAGCTCAAACGCCTTGGCCAGCAGAACCGCAGCTTCGGCGGCCGACGCGTCATCGGCGGCATGCACCCGGCACAGGGGCTGACCGGCCTCCACGCGCTCGCCGACCTTGACCAGGTCGGTGACGCCCACGCGCGGATCGACGCGGTCCTCAACGCGGCGGCGTCCGGCGCCCAGCAGGACGCAGGCGCGGCCGATGGCGTCTGCGTCGGCGCACAGGACCGTGCCGGCGCTGGCGGCAGGCAGCGGACGCACAACCGGCGCCGAGGGCAAGCGTTCCGGACGCTCGACGCACGCCGGGTCGCCGCCGTGGAGACGGATCATCTCGGCAAATCTCTCCAGCGCCCGGCCGGACTCCAGGTGCCGTTGCAGCCGGGCCCGCGCGGCGGCCCGGTCGGCATCGACGCCCGTCAGCCGCAGCATCCACGCCCCGAGTTCCAGCGTGAGGTCCACCACATCCTCAGGCCCTTCGCCGCGCAACACATCGATCGCCTCGCGCACCTCGACCGCGTTGCCGGCGGCGCGGCCCAGCGGCTGGTTCATGTCGGTGATCAGCGCCGCCATGCGCCGGCCCGCGCGACGCCCCACTTCGACCATCGTGGCGGCCAGCTCGCGCGCCTGATCAACCGTCTTCATGAAGGCGCCGGCGCCCCACTTGACGTCCAGCACCAGCGCGCCCGTTCCCTCGGCCAGCTTCTTCGACATGATGCTCGCGGTGATGAGGGGAATCGAGGGGACCGTCGCCGTCACGTCGCGCAAGGCGTAGAGCTTGCGGTCCACCGGCGCGAGCTCGTCGGTCTGGCCGATGATCGAGCAGCCGCAGGTCTCCAGCACCTTCAGGAATTCGGGAATCTGCAGGCGGGTGCGATAGCCCGGGATCGACTCGAGCTTGTCCAGCGTGCCGCCAGTGATACCGAGTCCGCGCCCGGAGATCATCGGCACCGCCACTCCGCAGCAGGCCACGAGGGGAGCCAGGGGCAGCGAGAGCATGTCCCCCACCCCGCCCGTCGAATGCTTGTCCGCTGTCGGCAGCCCCAGGCCCGACAGGTCGAGGACCGATCCCGAGCGCATCATCGCATCCGTCAGGACCGCGGTCTCTTCGAACGTCATGCCGCGGAAGTAGATCGCCATCGCCAGCGCAGCCATCTGGTAATCGGGGATGGCGCCGGCGGCGTAGCCGCGGATGAAGGCGCGGAGGTCATCGCCGCTCAACGCCTGCCCGTCGCGCTTGCGCTCGATGATCCACTGGGGCGGCGCAACCGAGTCACTGCTCAGCCGCGACGCCGCAACCACATTGTCCTTTGGCTGCCCCATTTCCGGAACGTCTCATCAACGCACGCTACAGAGGACGGGCCTGCGATGGCGACGGCCCACTTCCACAGGTGCAGGCCGGACTCCCGGCCCCCAACCTGTTGTGGAAACTTTAGCACCGGCAGCGGCCATTGCCTAGTGCCAAGCATCGAAATCATACGACACCTCAACGGGGGCAATTATTTGATTGGATACGTGGATTGCCACCGTGGTATAGTTCGGAACGATTATGAAGACAAAAGCGGTGCGCTGGGTGGCGGGGATAACCATCGGGTTCGCTATACTGGCCAGGGCGGCATGCGGCGATTTGCCGCCGGCACAGCAGCCTTTGGTCTCAGATCCTGAGGTGTGGGACGTGGCGGGGTACCGCATGGATGGTGCGGCCACGCTGGAATGGACGGCCGAAGGGGGCGGGGTTCTGGGCTTCCGCTGGGAGCAGTTCGACCCGGTGACGGGGTCCGCGCGTCTCCTGCAGCCGCCGCTGGTTCCCGCCCGACCGTCCGCCGGGCCCGCCACCTACCATATCGTCGATGCGCTGGCATCGCTTCAGGGCTCAAGCTGGTACCGGGTGACGGTGCTTGATGCGCAAGGCGGCACGCACGTGCAGGGCCCGTTCGAGGTGGAGTTCTCCGCCGTTCGCCCTGCGGCCGCCCGCGCTGCTCTCCATCTGAGCTCCGAGGCGCCCGCGCCGGTTCCGGCCGCGCTGACCGAGGGCGACGCGGTGAAGATCAAGGTTCGCGAAGACGGTCTTTACCTGCTCTCCGCCTCGAACATCGCCGCCTGTCTCAGCTCGCTGGACTACGACACCACCCTGGCGGCCATCGGCGCAACCAACCTCGCGCTCACGCGCATGGGCACGCCTGTGGCCTGGACCCCCGCGGTCAGCAACGCTGGCATCATCTTCTACGGGCAGGCCATCGACAGCCTCTACTCCCGCGATAACGTCTACCTGCTCCGGCCCGGCACCGGCACGACCATGGCCGTCGAAGTTCAGACCGGGTACGTGGCGGCGGTCAGCAACCAGTGGTTTGTCGAGACGCTGCACGTGGAAGAGGACCTGTTCTCGTATCCGCAGCGGTACTCCGACCCCGAGGCGGACATCTGGCTGGGGAAGTTTCTGTTCTTTCCGTCCTACGCCGAATACGGCCCGGACTACAAAGATTACCACAACGATAAGAGCCTGCCGTTCACCCTCCACACTCCGGTGGCGGGGGAGACCAACGGCCTGTCGCTGACGGTGCGGCTGCTGGGCGACTCCACCGAAGACGCTGTTCCGGGCTTTGACCACGACGTCGTGGCCTCGTTCACCAACAGCAGCGGAATACTCGCCTCAGGCCACGCGGCTTGGGACGGAACGGCTTCAGCGGCGATCAGCTTGACGTTGACCGGCCCCGCCGCCGCCGCTGACGGAACAAACTGGTTGAGGCTGTTCTCGTCACCGACGGGCGCAAGTTACTCGATTGAATACGTTCTTGATTTCGACGTGACCTACCCCCGCTACCACCGGCTGTCCGAAGGCGGTCTGATCCTCGATTCCGAGTCGAAACCGTCGGTTACCGTGCAGGGCATGGCCACCGGCCCGGTGTGGGTGGCGGATGTCACAGCGCCCGCGACGCCCGTGCGGGTGCAGACGACCAACGCCGTCACCGGCCCGGGTGGCGACACCTGGATCACGTTTGCCGCGCCGGGGTCCAACCGCGCCTACGTTGTCGCCGAGGCGCTGATGACGCCCTATGCCCTCGACGGCATTGTTGACAGCGACCTGCGCAACGCGACCAACGCCGCGCGCTTCGTCATCGTGACCGTCCCTCAACTGGAGCCCTCGGCCCGCAAGCTGGCCGCCCACCGGGAAGGCCAGGGCCTGAAGTCGAAGGTCGTCCTTATGGAGGACATCGACAACGCCTTCGGCTATGGATCTCCGAGTCCGTGGAACATCCGTACGTTCCTGGCCTACGCCCGCAGTACGTGGGCCCTGGGTCCGGACTTTGTCCTTCTGGGCGGCGCAGGCACCTACGACTTCAAGGACAATCTGGGGTACGGAGCCAGCGACCCGTGTTACGTGCCCCCGGTCATGGCTTCCACTCCCTTCGGACTGACCGCCTGCGACAACCCGCTGGCCGACATCAACAGCGACGGGCTGATTGATCTTGCCATCGGGAGGCTCAACGTGGCCAGCACGGGCGTTTTCGACCGCGTGATAGCGAAGGGGATCGCCTTCGAGACCGGAGCCGGAGCCGAGTGGCGTAACAAGGCGTTCTTCTGCGCCGACAACCCCGACCTCGCGGGGAATTTCCATGCGACCTGCGACACATTGGCCACGCACGTGCCCGCCTCGGTGACCAAGACGAAGAGCTATCTCCAGCCGCCTGCGCCGGGAGTGGCCCTCGCCACCGTCCAGACTCAGCTCAGGAGTGCCTTCAACACCGGCAGCGGCAGCGTCATCTACATGGGTCACGGCAATCCGTACATCCTGGCTGATGAAGGCATCCTGAAGACCAACGACGTTCCGTCGCTGACCAACCTGAACCGGGCGGCGGTGATGAGCGTCATGACCTGTCAGCTAGCCGAGTTCGCGGTTCCCAGCCAGGTGGACACACCTCTCGGCGAGCGGTTGGTCACAGCGAAGGGCGGCGCCGTGGCCGTGTGGGCGCCGGTGTCCGAGTCGTATAACGCGGAGGGCACGACCATCGGGTCGCATTATCTCGATGCCATTTACGCGGACCATGGCATCCGGCTCGGGAGCGTAGTCCGCGAAGGGCTCCGTCGCTACCGCGACGGCACGCCGACCGTCCTGTTCCTGCTGCGGACCTTCGAACTTCTGGGCGACCCCACACTCGTGCTGGCCCCAACGGTGTTTTCATACGAAACCTGGCAACCCACCGTTTTCACGACGAATCAACTGGTCAACCCCGGGATTTCGGGCGCCGAAGCCGACCCCGACGGAGACGGGATCGCGAACGGGGCCGAGTACGCCTTCAACACCAGCCCCACAAACGCCAGTGCGTACCCGTTCTTCACGGCCGTGGAAGAAACCGTGGTCGAGGCGGGCGTTACCAACGACTACGTGAAAGTCGAATATGAGCGGCGCATCTGGCGAGAACGGCTGGAGTATCTCGTGGAGGTGTCGTACGATCTGCCGGGTGGCGTCTGGTCGAGCAGCTCTGTGCGCGTGCAGCCCGTCAGCGCGACTCCGATCGACGCGACCATGGAGAAGGTGCGCGTGCGCCTCCTGCCGGCCCTGAGCCCGGGGGGAGTCATCTACGTGCGTCTCAAGATACGAATTCTGGATTAGGGTGAATCTATGGACAGCTTGAAAACGGCCTATCGCAAGAAGCCCAATGTCGTGAAACGCCGCATCGCGGGCGAGACGCTCCTCATTCCGATCCGGGGCGAACTCGTCAACATGGAGATCCTCTTCGCGCTGGATCCCACCGCGGAGTTCATCTGGGACCGGATCGAGGCCGACCGGGCTCTGGATCGGATTCTGCTGGACGTCGTTGACGCTTTCGACGTCGAGCGGGACACGGCCCGATCGGACATGGGGGCCTTCATTGCCGAGTTGCAGGAGGCGGGAGTCATCGCCCCGGCGGAGTGAGCATGGACTGCCCCACCCCCACTCTTTCCAGCAACGTTGACTTCATGAACGCGTTCAACGCCCGCATCGTGGCTGAACGCATACCCTACTCCGGAAGCTTTGAACTCACGCGGCGATGCAATTTGAAGTGCGTCCACTGTTATTGTGGGGACCGCGCGATCGCCACGGCCCCGAACCGGTGGCCGGACGAGGTGAGCACGGACGCGGCCTGCGACTATCTCTCCCAGACAGCCGACGCCGGCTGCCTGTTCATGTTGCTCACCGGGGGCGAGCCCCTGCTGCGGCCGGACTTCGCCGCCATCTACCGTCACGCCAAGTCCTGCGGGTTCCTGATTTCGCTCTTTACAAACGGAACCGTTGTTACGGATAGTCTGGTTGAGCTGTTCCGCGAGTTGCCGCCGCACGGCATTGAGATCAGTGTGTATGGTGCCAGCCCGGGAACATACGAGCGCGTAACGGGACATGCCGGGGCTTACCGTCGTTGTCGCGAAGGAATCGATCGACTGCTGGACGCCGGCGTGAACGTCAAGCTCAAGACGATTCTGATGCAGGGCAACCGGTCGGAGTTCTCTGAAATAGAAGCCTTGGCTCGAAGCCTGGGCCTGCAGTTCCGATTCGACTCCGGCATCACCGGACGCATGGATGGCGATGTCACTCCATTGGATGTCCGGGTACCGGCGAAGGAGATTGCGGCACTGGAGTTCTCCGACTCTGACCGCATCCAAGGTTGGAAGGAGTGGGTCGAGCGAAAGAACGGAACCCCACGCCCCGAGCGCCTGTACAACTGCGGGGCGGGCGTCACGGCGTTCCACATAGACGCATCGGGGTGGTTGCGGCCTTGTCCGAGCAACGAGACTCTGGGATGGGATATGGCGCAGGATGGCTTCTTGGCCGCCTGGCGGAAGATGTCGGAGGCGATTGCGGGGTTACGGGCCCCTGACGGACTCGAGTGCAACCGATGTCCGGATCGCGATCTGTGCACGTGGTGTCCGGCGTTTGCACAGCTGGAGGGCCAGGCCCAGGTGGGGCCGGTTCGCTTCCTGTGCGAGGTTGCCGCGGCAAGGCGTAAGCAGCTTGAAGCTGCGGGTTAGATCGGGGAGGAAGACATGAAGTCAGAGACAATGAGCAACAAGAAACCGTACAGCAAACCGTGTTTGCGCAAACTCGAACTGGCTCCCGATGAGGTGCTGGCGGCGGGATGCAAGACAGCCACGTCCGCTCCGATCACGGGCAGAGCAACTAACCCCACCTGCCTCATCCCGGCTCCGCCCTGCTCCACTACCGGGTCGTGACACAGCCTGACGATCGAACTGGCGCACCGCCAGGGCTGGCGTGGTCGGCTCACCGCCGCCTCTCCATCCGCATTGCGGACGTTGCGCTGGGCATCTCGTCGGACTGTGGCATCGTCCATCGTGACCCCAGGCGCTCGTATGGAGCATTCCTCGTCGCCGAGGAGGTGGCGCTCAGCACGAAAGCTGCCGTCCGTCTCCGCCTCGGTGAGGGACCTGTGCTGGACGCACCGTCCCGGGTGTTTGACAGTGGCAACCTCTGGTCCGTCTACGCCGACGACCGTCGACGCAGGCTGATCGCATACCGTGACCCCAACCTTCAGCCCACGCACGTCTGGACCGCCGCGCTGGATCCCGAGGAGCCCTCGGCTGAGGTCTTCTGCACGCCGCACTGCCTGCGGGACAACGACGGAAGCCCCGCCATCGTCAACCCGGTGGTCTTCCCGCTCGACCAGATCTTCTGCATGTACATTCTGGCCGCCCGCGGCGGACTGATCCTGCACTCCTGCGGGTTCGAAACGGCGGGGCGCGGCATCGTGCTGGCAGGCCGCTCGGGCGCTGGAAAGACGACCAGCGCCCGCTTTCTGGAGCCACGTGGGGATGTGACCGTCTTCAGCGATGACCGGACCATCGTGCGGCGCAGCGACGCCGGCTGGCGTGTCCACGGCACACCGTGGCCGGGGGATGCGGGGATAGCGCGCCAGGCGTCGGCGCCGCTGTCGTCGCTGGTGTTCCTGACGAAGGCCGACCGCAACGCCATCGTCCCCATCGAAAAGGCCGATGCGTTGCGGCGATTGCTGATTGTGACATCCGTGCCCTGGTACGACGCCGACTACATGACGCCGATCCTGGACACGGCCGACCGCCTGCTGGCGGAGGTGCCCTGCTACGAGTTTCGCTTCCGGAACGATGCCTCCGCAGCCGATGAAGTGGTCGCCTTCGCCCGCTCGCTGCCGCTCGACCCGCGGCTCAGCCACCCGGCGCCAGCGCCCGTTTGATGCGGCTTCCCGCCGCCCGGGTCCGCATGTGCAGGCCGCGGGCGTGGGCCCAGGCCAGGCCAGCCGCACGCTCAAGCGAGGAGCGGCGGTACGCACAGCGCTTGCCACGATGCACGGCAACCACCACTCCCTTGATCTGGGGCCAATCCACGGTCTCAGTCCAAAGACCGGTCGCATCGCCCCGCGTCACCGCAACCCGCCGCCCGAGCTCTTCGCGGAACCCCAGGAGCCGGTGGGCGGCGGCGCCGTCGCGCGTGGCATAGAAGAGGATATCGCCGCGAACAGCTCGCACGCGGCTCATGGGCTCGATCGTCAGCACGTCCCCCTCCCGAATGAAAGGGCGCATGCTGCGGCCGTAGGCGACAAACTGCACGGCCTGCCCCTCAGGCAGGAGCCCCATCGCAACATCCGCCGCCGATAGCGCCGGGCCTGTTTTCATCTTGCCGGTCAGCACGCGTCATCCCCCATTCAACCTTGATGCCGCCATCGAACCCTACGTAAGGTAGCGCATGTCCCGGAACGAGGAAAGCGCGGCGAACCGTGAGATGGCGTTCCTCCTGCGCGCGGTCGCAGCTGTCACCGCCTCGCCGCACGGCGCCCCAGCGAAGCCTGACGGCGTCCTCGACTGGCCCGCTCTCTCGCGCCTGGCCCGCTGGCACCGCTGCGAGGCACTGCTCAACGAGGCGTTAAGCCGGACGCCAGACACCGCAGTTCCCCCACCCCACCGCGACGCCTTGCACCGCGCCACGGTCGGCGCGGCCGCGCGGGCCGTGCACCTCGAACGGGAATTGCAGCAGATCCATCGCCTGTTCGCCGCCGCCGGCATCCCTTTCCTGCTGCTCAAGGGCCCCGCGCTGGCCCACACGGTCTATCCGCTGCCCGACCTGCGCCCTTACGATGACCTGGACCTGCTGCTGCGCCCTGGCGATGTCGTTCGCGCCGCCGCGGCGCTGGTGGCTGCCGGCTATCGCCCCCTGCGCCCGATGGGCAACGCCGACATCCGCCACCAGGTGCGCGCGGGGTGGGACTACGGCCTTCAGGCCCCCCGGCAGGGCGTGATGGTCGAGCTGTGCACCGGGGTTGCGCCGCGCTTCTTCGCTCACCCGCCGCCGGAGGATCTCTGGGGCCGCGCGGCCGGCGTCGATATCGCCGGCGCAGCGATCAGCATGCCCGGTGCTGCCGACCTGCTGGTCCTGCTCGCCGTTCACGGCGCCAAGCACCTGTGGTCGCGCCTGATCTGGGTGGCGGACGTCGCGAGACTCCTCGACAGCCACGGGGCCGATGATCTTGTTGGCCGGGCTTTGCCGCTGGCGCGGCGGACCGGCTTGGAACGCATGCTGGAGCTGGCCCTGGCCCTGGCCGGCGACCTGGCGGGAAGACCGTTCAGCGGAGGGGGCAAGGACCGCGCCGTCATTCGCCTGGCCGAATGCGTCCGCAGCCGGTGGAACGCCGGCGTCTGCACGGAGCCGTCAGGATCCGACGAACGGGCCTTCCACCTCCGGGCCCGCGAGCGACTGCGTGACCGGCTGCGCTACGTGGCGCTGCTGGGCCTCACGCCGAGCCACAGCGATCGCCGCTGGCTGCCGCTGCCCGATCCGCTTCGCGGCCTCCACTACGTGCTTCGCCCCGTGCGCCTCACCCTCTCCGCCGTCACCAGATGCCTCGGCTCACAACCGCCGCAGGATGGGACGCGACAATAAATGTTCCGGCCGGAACATTTATTGTCGCGGCAGAGGCAGGGCCTCATCCGCCCTTGCAGCGAGTGGGAGCCTGCTGGTAGCTTTTCCTCCCGCCATGAGTGACGATCTGTATCCGCTGGTGTTTGCGCCCGTCTACAAGAGCTTCCTGTGGGGCGGGTCCCTTCTGGCTGAACGTTACGGACGTACGGGCACCCCCGATGTGTGCGCTGAGTCGTGGGAGATCTCCGACCGCGTCGAGGGAATGAGCGTGGTCCACAACGGCCCCCTGGCGGGCCAGAGCCTGCGGGATCTCGTCGTGCGTTTCGGCGCGAAGCTGGTGGGCGCCGCCGCACCCGGCGCCGGCCGTTTCCCCCTCTTGCTCAAGCTGATCGACGCGCGCCAGCGGCTGAGCGTCCAGGTTCATCCCGACGACGCCACGGCGCAGGCGTACGGCGGCGAGGCCAAGACCGAGGCGTGGATCATGCTCGACGGGCAGCCCGACGCCGGCGTGTTCTGCGGCTGGCGCGAGCCTATGACGGAAGAGCGCTTCCGAGCCCTGCTGGCGGAAGGGCAGCTCGCGCACGCGCTGGGCCGCATTCCGGCCGTTCCCGGAACCGCTGTCTTCGTTCCCGGCGGGCGCGTCCATGCCATCGGCGAAGGCTGCCTGATTCTCGAGGTCCAGCAAAGCTCCAACACGACCTACCGCGTTGACGACTGGAACCGTGTCGATGATGACGGCCGCCCACGCGCGTTGCACATCGAGCCGGCGGTCAAGGTGATCCGGTGGAACGACACCGGCGTGACCGCCCATGCACCGGTCCGGATCGAGAGCGCCGGGCCCAACCCGCGGTGGGAGCTCGTCACATCCCCCTACTTCTGCCTGACCCGGCTGGACCTCGATCGGGAGGAGTCGATCGCGCACGACCCGTCCAGTTTTACGGCCCTCTTTGTGCACCGCGGCACCGCGGCATGTGACGCGGCCGGCGTCAGCGTTTCGCTGCCGGCCGGCGCCTCATGCCTCATACCCGCCGGAGTCCGACGCTTTACGCTGCGCCCGGGGACCCGGGACACGTCCCTGATTCTGACACGCCTCGGCCGTTGAGGTGTGCCAAGCCCTGAAAGGGCACCCAAAGGCGGCGTTCGGCCAGCTCTGCGCTTGATGGCGGCCCTGGGGCCGGTTAGAATCCGCCCACAAGAGGGAGTGGACGCGCCCGGAAGCGGCCCGTCCGTGGCCATGCTGCGACACAGGAACAATGAGCATTTGCGACTGCTGACCGATGTTGGCGAGCATCTCGCCACGCTCGCGGGCAGCACCGACATCACCCATTTCCTGCAGAAAACCGCCGACCGCCTCGCGATGCACCTGGGCGGAGCCGACTGCTCGATCTTCCTATTGGACGAGGCGAGCGGCGAGCTGGCGCTGTCCGCAACGACACTCCCCAACCCGGGATCGGCCGGCCACGTCCGCTTTAAGCTGGGCAACGGCCTCGTCGGCCGGTGCATGAAGGAATTGATCGTCATCCGCCACACGTCCGAGACCGGCGCGGACATGACCGGCTCTCAGGCCGCCGTCGCCCTGCCCATACACCGGGGAGTCCAGAGGATCGGGGTCCTTCTCATTGGCCACCGGGCCGGCGCCGTGATCTCTGAGACCGAGGTGATGGTGGGCCGGGCCCTGACCTCGCAGATGGCCGGAGCGATCGAAAGCGCGCGCACCCTGTTGCGGATTCGTTCAGGAAATCCGGAGGAGCCCGCGATCCGGAAAGCCAGCCCGCCCTCGCTCGTGCGCGGGCGCGTGGCCTGTCCGGGCTACGCCCATGCGCCGGCGGTCATGTTCCTCCGCCGCGTCGCGTTCGAGTCCGCAGACAGCCCCGAAGCCCCGGGAACGGGCACGGCCGCCGATCTCAAGCGCGCCCTCAAGCGTACGTCGAAGGAGATCTCCGCCCTACAGGCCAAGCTCGCGGAGCGTCTGCCCGAGGTGGCGTCGCTGATCTTTGAATCCCACCTCATGATGCTCAAGGACGACAGCTTTACCGGGAGGATGTTTCAGCTGATCGACGGAGGGCTTCAGGCCCGGCCGGCGGTTCTGACCATTGCCCGCGAATACGCGAACCTGTTCCAGGCCAGCCGCCATGAATACTTGAAGGAGAAGGCCCGGGACGTGGAGGACCTGGCCCTGCGCATCGTGGGGCATCTGGACCCGGCACGGACCGACGACGCCCCCACCTTCGCCCGGCGCATTGTCATCGCCGCGGAACTCTACCCTTCCGATGTGCTCAAGCTCGCGATCGAGGGCGTGGCCGGCATCATCCTGGTTAGCGGCGGAACCACCTCGCACGTGGCGATTCTGGCGCGGTCGTTCGCCATCCCGACGGTGATCGTCTCCTGCCCGGAACTGCTCGGGCTGCCCAACGGCGCCGTGCTCCTGATGGACGCCAACATCGGCAATGTCTACGTATCCCCCGCCCCGGAAGTCACCCTGCGCTACGCCGGCCGCGAGCGGGCCCGGGTGGCGGCCGCGGCGCGCGGCGCCACGATGCAGGACACCACGAAGACCTGCGACGGGGTGGCGGTCTCGCTCATGGCCAACATCAACCTCCTCAGCGAGCTCGATCTCGCCAGCGAACTGAAGGCCGAGGGCGTGGGCCTGTACCGCACCGAGTTCCCGTTCCTCGTGCGCCAGACGTTCCCGACCGAGGAGGAGCAGCGCGTGGTCTACGGGCGGCTTCTGGAACGCATGCAGGACCGGGAAGTGACGATCCGCACGCTCGATGCCGGCGGGGACAAGATGCTGGCGTTCTTCGATATCGGGTCCGAGGCCAACCCGGAACTGGGCCTGCGGGCCACCCGGTTCACGCTGAAGAACCCCGAGGTGTTCGACGACCAGATCCGCGCCATCCTGACCGCCATGGAGTCTCATTCGAGGACCAGGATCATGTTCCCGATGATCGGATCGCTGGACGAATTCCTCGCCGCTCGCGGCCGCGTGGCGGCCGCGGTCGAGCACCTGAAGGAATCGCGGGGCCTGCACATCCGAATGCCCCCGGTCGGCATGATGATTGAAATTCCGTCGGCCATGGAGACGATCGACGACTTTATCGGACAAGCCGACTTCTTCTCCGTCGGCACCAATGACCTGGTTCAGTACATGCTGGCCGCGGACCGCACGAACGAGCGCGTCGCGGAGTACTATTGCCCGCACCACCCGGCGGTGCTGAGGTCGCTCAAGCGAGTCGTGGAGAAGGTCGTGGGCGCCGGGGCGGACCTCTCGGTCTGCGGAGAGATGGCGCATGACCTGCGCTACATACCGTTCCTGGTCGGCATCGGCGTACGCAAGCTCAGCGTCGACCCCCACCACCTGCCCGACATCCAGCAGACGATCTCCCGCTTCTCGATCTCCTGGGCGGAGGAATACGCCGGGGCACTGGTCGCATGCAAGACCGTTGCGGAGGCCACCGAGCATCTGCGGGAAGTCAAGTTGCCCCCCGAGGACTGAATCGCGGCTCGCAGGATGCGAGGGGCGCGGGCCCCTGGCGCCAGCCGATCCTGAAACGAGAACACGGATGCTCACACGCATCGTTGAACGACTGGACGAGGCCACCGTCCTTCTGGCGCTGGCGGCCTGCGGATTACTCGTGATGGAGGCCTCCGGGCAGTATCCCGACCAGGCCGAAGTTCTCCGGGCAGCCAACCTTTGTATCCTGACGCTGTTCGGAGTGAACGTGGCCTGGGATCAGGCCGTGGCCAAGCATCGCCTCGCCCACCTGCGCCGGCATTGGTTTGCCTGGCTCGTCTTCGCTCCCCTGGTTCAATTCTCCGCCCGGATCGAGGGCGGCACGGGCTCTATTGTCCTGAGTCAGCTCGCGATCGGCGCCATGATCGTGTCGCGGCTGCGCCGCACGAATCGTTTCGTATTCCTGCTGAGCTTCAAGCCCGCCTTCCTCATGCTGGTCTCGTTTGCCGCCGCCATCCTGGCTGGAACGGTTCTGTTGATGCTGCCGGCGGCCTCCGCCTCGGCCGTCCACACATCGCTCATCGACGCCCTGTTCACGGCCACGTCGGCGGTTTGCGTCACGGGGCTGACGGTTCAAGATACGGCCACTCACTTCTCGATCTTCGGGCAGTGCGTCATCCTAGCCCTGATCCAGGCCGGCGGGCTGGGAGTCATGACGTTCTCGGTGGCCATCGTGCTGCTCATGAGGCGGACGGTCGGCGTATCCCAGGGAGCGACGATGCGAGCCGTTCTGGACCAGGAGTCCGCCGCGAACATCCGCCAGACGATCCTGTTCATCTTCGGGATGACCTTCGCCACTGAATTGCTGGGCACCGCCGCCCTTGCCCTCACCTGGTGGGGGCGGTTTCCGCCCGCCGACACCTTCTATCATGCCGCATTTCACTCCATCTCGGCGTTCTGTAATGCCGGTTTCTCGACCTGGAGCGGAAACCTCGTCCAGTTCTCGGGGGACTGGGTTACCTGCGGCATCATCGCCGGCCTTATCGTCGTGGGCGGACTGGGGTTCGTCGTGATCCACGACCTCTCAGAGCACGCCCGCCGCCGGCTGACCACCGGACACCGCTGGGCCCGCCCCTACCACGCCCAGACGCAGATCGCCCTGCGCATGACGCTGGCCCTGATTCTGGGGGGTGCGCTGGTCATCGGCGGGATGGAATGGTCGGGCGCATTCGCCGGACGTCCACCCGGCGAACGCGCCCTGCTGGCCCTGTTCCAGTCCATCACGACGCGCACGGCCGGGTTCAACACCATCGACATCGCCGCCCTGGGCCCTGCGTCACTGCTGGTCATGATGGCCCTGATGTTCATCGGCGCCTGCCCGGGGTCAACCGGCGGCGGCATCAAGACCACCACTCTCGCCGTGGTGCTCGCCGCCGCGCGGCGAGGCCTGCAGCGGCGCAACGAGGTGGAGATGTGCCGCAGGACCGTGCCGGGCGAGACCATTCAGAAGGCCATTGCGGTGGTCGTGCTCTCATCAGCCGCCGTCTTCGCCGTGGGGCTCGCCCTGCTGGCCACCGAGCGCCTGCCCTTTGAAAAAGTGCTCTTTGAAACGATCAGCGCTTTCGGTACTGTGGGCCTGTCCGCAGGGATCACGGGCTCCCTGACCGTCGGCGGCAAGGCGTGGGTATCCCTGCTGATGCTCATCGGTCGGCTGGGTCCGCTGACCGTGGCGTTTGCGTTTCTCAGGCCCGGGAAGACCGTAAACTACCGGCATGCGGAAGAATCGATCATGATCGGGTGAAGCCGCCGGCCCCCGGAGGACATCAATGCGGAACGTGGCAGTCATCGGCCTGGGAAGCTTCGGCAGCACCGTCGCGACAGAACTGGCGTCCAAGGGCGCCTGGGTGCTGGCCATCGACGAGAAGCGCGAGCGCGTGGAAGCAATCAAGGACGACGTGGCGCTGGCGTCGCAGCTCAACGCGATCGATGAGGACGCGCTCCGCGCCGTCGGTATCCAGAGCATGGATGTGGCGGTCGTCTGCATGGGCAATGATGTCGAAGCCAACCTCCTGACCACCATCCTGCTCAAGAAACTGGGGGTGCCGAAGATCTGGACGCGCTCGCTGACCCCCCTGCAGCGGGAGATCCTCGTCGCCATCGAGGTGGACAACATCATCGACCTCGAACTGGAGATGGGCCGCATTGTGGCCAGCAGCCTCGTATCCGCCAACGTCGCGCGCCACATTCCGCTGGCCAAGGGCCACAGCATCGCGGAGATCACCATTCCCAAGAGCTGCATCGGCAAGTCCATCCGCCAGATCAACCCAAGGAAATCCCACGGCATCAATGTTGTCGCCGTGAAGCGCATGCGGCCCGCGATCAGCGAACTCGGCGAGCGCCTGCTTGAGGAGACCATCGAAGATGTCCCGGCGCCGGACATCCCGCTCCAGGAAGAGGACCGGTTGTTCGTTCTCGGAACCGACGACGCCGTGAGGCGGTTCTGCCAGGAGTGAGCATGCGCCTGCTTGACAAATCCCTCCGCACCGCCTGGCTGATCGTACTGCTGACGCTGGTGGCGACATCCGTGCTGGGCACAGGCCTCCGCGAAGGCCCATGGAGGCTCGGGATGCTGGGCCTCGGGGTCCTCGGTGCGCTATGCTGGATCTTCGTCACGTTCCGCATGTTGCGATTCCACCGCGGCCTGCACCGGTTCATCCGCCGCCTGCTGGCCTCGGACTACGAGACCGGCATACGCGTGGGCAGCATGATCAACGACGACCTTTCGGAGGACGCAAGAATGTGTACGCGACTGGCGGAGCAGTTGCGGACGTATGACGTCCTGCGCGCCAACCGGGTCTCTCTGACCCACCGGGCCCTGGATGTCGTGCTGGAGTCCGCGGGCGAGACCATCTTTCTGTATGACGTCCCCAAGCAGGCGCTCCGGATCAACGAGCCGCTGCAGGAATTGCTGGGGTCGGACAAGTTCCGGTTCTCGGCCGACACGCTGAGGGAGATAGCGGGCAACGCGCCGTTCTTCAGGGTCCTGGACGGGATCGTGGCTCAGGAGCGCACCGACATGCAGGCCGACACCCGCCTGCGCCTTCCGGGCAGCCACGCGGACGTCGCCATCCGCATCCGGTTCGTGCCGCTCAAGGGCCATCGTGAGAACGTGGATATGGTGGTCGGCTTCGTCTCCCGCGCCGCAGCGGTTTCATTCGCGCCTGCACCTGCATCTTGAATCCGACTCCGTCAACACCTATACTGCCAACCATGGACCCGGCCATAGCCATCGAAAATCTGACGGTCGAGTTCCCGAATCGCAGCGGGAGTGTGCGCGCCGTCAGCGATCTCACGCTCACCGTTGGAAAGGGCGAGGTGTTCGGCTTTCTGGGCCCGAACGGCGCCGGAAAATCGACCACCATGCACGTGCTCCTGGGGTTCATTGCGGCCACGCGCGGACAGGCCCGCATCTTCGGCACCGACGTGCGGGACTCCATCGCCCGGCAGCGGATCGGATATCTGCCCGAGCGACCGGACACGTACCCTTTCCTCACCGGACGGGAACTCGTCACCCTGACGGGGAAGCTTTTCGGCCTCGGCGGCCCCGTCCTGCGAAAGCGGGTCGATGCGTTGCTGGAGGAACTCGGCATTGCCGACGCGGCCGGACGCCGCACCGGCACGTACTCGCGCGGCATGCTTCAGCGGATCTGCCTGGCGCAGGCGCTCGTCAACGAGCCGGACCTGGTCGTGCTCGACGAGCCCACGGGGGGGCTGGACCCGTTCGGACGGCGCGACGTTCGCCAGCTCATCGCGAGACTCAAGGCGGCCGGGCGCACGGTGTTCTTCTCGTCGCACGAGCTGTCGGAGGTGGAAATGGTCTGCGACCATCTCGCCATTGTCAGCCACGGCCGCGTCATCGCCCAGGGGGCGGCGCGCGACCTCGTGTCCCCCGGTGAAAGCCTCGAACGCTATTTCCTGCGCGTCGCCGGCGGCGCAGAGGAGGCACGGCCGTGATAACCCGGATTCTCACGCTGGCCTACATCGTCTGGCTGGGCATGCTGCGGAGGAAGGATCTCTACGTGCTGTTCATCCTTCTGGCCGCCATGCTGCTCCTGCTGGTCTCGTTGAATATATTTGGACTGGGAACCGTGACCGGCTACGTGGCTGACATCGGGCTGCTGATGACGTGGGGGTTCTCGTGGATGATGGCCATCGGCTCGAGCGCTCGCGAGCTGCCGCAGGAAGAGTCGCGCCGCACGATCTTCCCGCTGCTGGCCAAGCCGGTCCGCCGCGGCGAGGTGATCATCGGCAAGTGGCTGGGCGCCTGGACCATTGTTTGCGTGGCCACGGCGGCCTTCTACGGGCTCGTCGCGCTGATCCTCGCAGCCGGCGGCGGCCCCTTCGCGGTGTTGCCCCTGCTTCAGGCGTTCCTCCTCCATGCGTCCCTGCTGGGGTTCATCACCGCCGCCGGCGTACTGCTGTCCACGCGGCTGAACTTCGATGCGGCGGCCACGCTGACGGGCCTTCTGACGGCGGCGGCCTTCCTCGTCGTGCCGCGGATTCCGGCCTTCCTGAGTCGCGAGAGCGGCCCCGCCGCCGATGCGCTGCTCGCGCTCTACTTCCTGCTCCCGCACGGCGAGGTGTTCGACATGCGGCGGCGGCTGGTGCATGGCCTGGGCCCCGCGCCGGCCGGGGCCGTGGCGGGCGCCCTGCTGTATGGGGCGCTTCTGACCGCGGGATGTCTCTTCCTGGCGTGGCTGACATACCGCCGCAAGCGGTTCCTTCGAGGCAGTCTGGGGTAGCGGTGAAGAATGCCCCTACGCCCGCGGCGTGTGGGGTGCGATTGGAGCGGGACGTGTTGGCGAAGCCCCTTCAGCTTACAGCAGACCGGTACGGCTGGCTGGCGGCGACCGCCCTGTGGACGGCGGCTTTCGCCGTCGCATGCCGGCTCGGGATGCCCGACCCGGATGCCGTCGAGGGCTCATCGCTGGCCGCCGCGATGTTCGGGCAGACCCGACATGCCTTCGGGTCGCAGCTGTATGAGACCGCTGACCGCTATTTCCACCGGGGGGTGCCTCACGCGGAGGAGCGGGCGATTTCCAGCGGGTTCTTTGCCCGCGTCGGCGAAGCCGTGGCGCCCACCGGCCATGCGCATCTGTCCGGGGCCAGCACCAAGGAGATGCTGCCCTGGCTCTGGCTCTCCCTGAAGATGGACCCTGGCAACATGGAGACGCACCGGGTGGCCGCATTCTGGCTCGTACAGGAAATCGGGCGGCCTGATCTGGCACGGCAGGTGCTCAAACAGGCGGCGCAGACCAGCCCCTTCAGCTATCAGGTGAAGCTGGACGAGGGTCGCCTCGCGCTGCGGGAAGGACAGCCGGCGGAGGCCCGAGAGGCGTTTGCGGCGGCGCTCGCGTTCTGGCCGCGGCGGCAGGGCGTGGATGAGGAGCTGGCGCGCTTCGAGCGGGCGGATATCCTGATGTATATGGCGCTGCTGGACGAAATCGATGGGCATCGTGCGGAGGCGGAGGCCGAGTTGGAGCAGATTCTGGCCCTGTTCCCGGAGCGTCAGGGTGTGCGCGACCGGCTGGAGACGCTGCGCTCGGGCCGTACGCCCTCCATGCCAGCGGCCACCATGTGGGCCGAGATGATTCGGCGTCACAGCGCCCGCATGGCCGTATGCCATGCGGCGGAAGACAAAGACCACGATCACAAGGATGGAAGCGCGACCCACGGCGACGCGGAGAGCGGCGCAGACGCGCACTGAGGGATCCACGGGTGTATCTTGAGTTCTACAAGTTGTCGGAGATGCCCTTCAGCATCACCCCCGACCCCCGCTTCCTCTACTTCGCGCCCCAGCACCGCGAAGCCTTCGACCACGTCATGTTCGGCATCACCCACCGCAAAGGGTTCATCGAACTGACGGGCGAGGTGGGCTCAGGCAAAACGACCCTCTGCCGCGCCGTCCTGACGGCGCTCGACAAGAACGTCGAAACCGCTCTGGTGCTGAACCCGACGCTGTCGGAGACGCAGCTGCTGCGCGTCATGCTGAACGATTTCGGACTGGAAGTCCGCGGCCGGGATCGCCTGGCCTACATCGAGACCCTCAACAAGTTCCTGCTGGAAAAGAACGGTCAGGGCGTGAACGTTGCGCTCCTGATTGACGAGGCGCAGGACCTGTCCCCGCAGACCATGGAGCAGGTGCGGCTGCTCTCGAATCTCGAGACCGACCAACACAAGCTGATCCAGATCGTGCTCTGCGGCCAGCCGGAGTTGAAGGCCCGTCTGGCGCGCCCCGACCTGCGGCAACTGCGCCAGCGGATCACCATCCGCTACCACCTGACCCCGCTCACCGAGGTCGACACGGCACACTACATCGACCATCGCCTGCGCGTTGCCGGATCGGAGGGGCGAGTGTGGTTCGACAAGAGCGCGGTCCACAAGGTCCATCGCTACGCCAAGGGGTGCCCTCGGCTCGTAAACGCCCTAAGCGATCATGCATTGCTCGCGGGGTATGTTTCGCATACATTCCAGATCGACGGCTGCTGCGTGGACCGTGGGATCCAGCAGCTGGAGGGTACGACATGAGTCTCATACAGGAAGCGTTGCGCCGCCAACAGGAAGAAGCGTCGCGCCAACCCCAGGGCACGGGTCCGGCACAGCCGCCGACGGAGGGAACGCCTGCCGGGCAGCCCCAGGTTCAGCCGCCGGCCGTCCGCCACATGTCTCTTCAGCAGCCCAAACCTCCCGCCATTCCGCCCGCTTCAGAGGCGCAGAAAGCGGCCGAAAACGCCGGCGCAACCGCCGGGGGCGGCAAGAAGAAAGGGGAGGGCAAGGGGCTCTTCATGGTAATGGCCATCCTCGTGCTGATCCTGCTCCTGGCCGCAGGACTGGCTCTTGGCGGATGGAAACTCTATGCGGCATGGAGGAGCGGCAACAGCGCCACCGAAGGGTCGGCTGAGGCGCTCGCCACCGACACAAACGCTGCCGCCCTGCCCGATGAGGCGGCAGAAGCACCCCAAGAGAACCCTTCCGGCGGACAGGAAGGGGTGTCATCCACAGGAACGCCGGCGGTCGCGACGACGCCAGCCCTCGTTGCCCAGACGGGTGACACTTCGCGGCCGCCCGCAGTGTCCGTCAGTCCAGCCGCGACGGCCACGTCCGTGGTGCATCAACCTGTTAAGCCCTCACCTGTCCCAAAGCCGAAGTGGCCTTCGCTCAGCCTATCCGGCTTCATAGGACGCGGCAGCACCGGAATGGCGATCCTGAATGGGCAAATGACCGCCGTGGGCGAGAGCGTCTCCGGGGTTGAGGTCCTCAGCATCGAGCGGCATGCCATCAAACTGCGGTTCATGGGGGAGACGCGCGTTCTGAATCAAGGTCAGACGACCGATCCCTGAGCCGAAGGGCGGGACACGATTCAGCCCTTCTGCGATTCCGTGCCGCCATGGGCCGCCGTATCCCGATAGCGGGCCATCATCCGGTCAAAATCCGACGCCATCACCAGGTAAAAGTGGCACTTTCGTCCCGATAGGTACTCGACATCCAGGCGCAACTGAGTGTCGTAGGGGTTCAGGACAGCCACGAGGGCATCCTTCCCTAGCGTCTCGAACACGAGCGCACCGCGGTGGGTCGAAAAGGGCACCGGCAACAGGGCCATCGCCGTGTATTGAAACTCAAAGCAGGCGAGCGAGACGAACGGGGTGCCGCAGTCCCTCACCAGGGCGCCGACGATCTTTTCGAGAGACTTGAAAGTCCGGGCCTCCAGAACGTGCAGCACGGAGACCGTGGATTCCGAATGGTCCGAACCCGACATCTCGGAGAGGTCCTGCACGATGCTCGTGTATTCATCCTGAGTCAGTTCGCCGGATTCCATGAGGTTCCACGCCAGCGAGAGTTCCTCAGAGATGCGGAACTGGGAAAGGGCGCCCATTTCCACTTCGGAAGGGGGTGAAACCAGCGTGTCCCCTGCGGTGTCAACCCGGACCTCGGCCGATGCCTGAGCGCGCCCCCGAGTCTCCCCGCCGGAGGTCGACACGGCCGCCGCTATGCGCGCCATCAGATCCCGCACCCGCTCGTCCGACTCGTAGGGGGTCAGCCGATCCACGACCTCGGCCGCGGATTCCATCTGCTTTTCGTCCAGAAAGACCTTCCCGAGTCGCAGCAGGTATTCTGTGGCACGGGCATGATCGCCGATCTGTGCATACGCCTGCGAGAGAACAGACAACGACGCGGTGTCGTTGGGGATGGTCTCCAGAATCTGCTCGAACGCGGTGATGGCGGCCCATACGTCATGGGCATCGCCGACCTGATCGTGGGACACATCGCCCGTCATGACGGATGTGAATAGCAGGAAAAATGCCGTTCGTCCACCCGCAAAAGCTCTATTTCCTTGTGTTTCACGCGCGTTGGATTGAAATTTGCTTCCACGACACCCTGACACTTGCGCATAAGGCGTTTGGATCCAAGGGGGAGGCTGGCTGATGGCCAGAGAGCAGACTCGAGATCGCATTGCATCAATCCTGTTGCAGCGGGGGGCCATCGACGGCGGAACACTGGCCGAACTGGCTGAGGAAGCCAAGGCCAAGGGCGTACGGATCGAGAAATACCTTCTGGAGCGCAAGATCGTCAAGGGCTCGGACATGACCCTGGTGCTCGCCGAGTACCTGCACATGCCCCCGATGCGCCTCTCCCACTTCACCCCCAACGCGGACATCATCAGCCTGCTGCCGCGCGAGGTGATTCAGCGGCGCATGGTGATTCCTCTGGCGCGGGTGGGTCGGACCCTGAGCATCGCCCTGGCGGACCCTTTCGACGTCGTGGCGCTGGATGAGGTCCGGACTCTCACCGGCCTGCACATTATTCCGACAGTCGCCTCCGAGGAAGACGTGGCCGAGGCGACCGCGCGTATCTTCGCCGAGTCCTCCCAGGGGCTCGACATGGAAGAGATGATGCGCGACACCGAGGGAGATGTGGAGGTCGTCGGCGAGGGGCATGCCGAAGAGGCGCAGAGCCTGGATGAGATGCTGGAGAAAGCCGAGGGGGCTCCCGTCATCCGGATGGTCAACATGTTGCTCGTGGAGGCGCTGCGCACCGGGGCCAGCGACATCCATATCGAGCCCATGGAGAAGCAGGTTCGGCTGCGCTACCGTATCGACGGCCTGCTCCAGGAGCGCCCGGGGCCGCCGAAGAATCTGCAGTCCGCGGTCATTTCCCGCGTCAAGATCATGTCGGATCTGGACATCGCCGAGCGCCGGAAGCCACAGGACGGGCGCTTCAACATCAAGGCCCTCGGAAAGGCCGTCGACCTTCGCGTCAGCATCCTGCCCACGGTCTTCGGCGAGAAGATCGTCATGCGTATCCTCGACAAGAGCTCGCTGGCGGGCAGCCTGACGTCCCTCGGCCTCGACGAGGTCAGCGAGAAGTCGATGCTCTACGCCATCGCGCAGCCGCACGGCATCATCCTTGTAACCGGCCCGACCGGCAGCGGCAAGACCACCACCCTTTACAGCTGTCTCCAGGACCTGAACAAGCCCGACGTCAACATCATCACCTGCGAAGACCCGGTCGAGTACCAGCTCCAGGGG
>CAZJBP010000030.1:0-6908 GCA_964544115.1 uncultured Victivallales bacterium
CCGCGGGTGTCACCGCCTTGGCCAGGCCGGCTGAATCGAACGAGGTGAACAGGAAGGTCTGGAACGGCGTGCCGTTGAAGACGGTTCCGTTCCGGTTCGTCGCGTTGCAGACGTAGAGGTCCGTCCAGTCGTCCTCGTCGCCGGTGTTGGAGCCCTGGATCGCCCACTGCTTCGGATCGCGGTCCGGCACATCCGGACCGCCCGTTGTGATCGTGAAATGAGTCAGGACGAACGCATCCTTCAGTTCGATGGCGCAGTAGTAGGGATCATCCTTCGACGGGCCGCCGTAGCCGCCTTCTCGGAAGTCCACGTACCACTTCACCTGCTCGGGCTTGTTCATGAAGATGCCCGCCGCCGGCGCGCCCACCCAGCTCTGGTAGGGATGGCGCTGATGCGGCATGGCGTAGGGTCCGGAGACCGGGGCGCAGGTGATCTTCACCCACGACGCATTCTTTGGGATCATCTGCTCTTCCGGCAATCCCTGGCCTGTGTCCACCGACAACTCGACGGTGTCCGTCGGGTCGGTTAAGTCGCCGCCGATCAGGCTGGCATTGCCCGTACCCAGCGGCAGCGCCGCGCCGGCGGGGCGCTGCAGGGCCAGCAGGAGGAACAGGGGTGAACAGAGCAGAAGGCGTTTGAGCAGCTTGTTTGCGTTCATGGTGCCTCGTCGTGCTTCGCGCGTTGTTTCCCCGATCGCGGGATCCTCCCCGCAACAGAGGGCGACAACCCTATCACAGCGCCGGACGGGTTGTCGCTGATAATTGGGTTCGCCACGAGGCCGTGCCGCAGCATTGAGATTGACCCCCGTCGGATGGTTTCGTGATAGTCTGGCCCGCATGACGCGGCTGGGGTGGCTGGCGAAGACTGGAAGGGCGCCCCACGCGCATGTGAAAGGATGGCGGGTACTCGATGGAACTGAAAGCCAACTGGATCTGGAGGCGGAGCGCGGATTACCACCCGTACAATGAGACGGTGGTCTTCCGGAAGGCCCTATCACTTCCGGCCTTCTCGGCGGCGCGCATCGCGATCACGGCCGACAGTTCCTACCGGCTGTTCCTGAACGGCCGGTGGGTGGGCGACGGGCCCTGCCGCAGCTGGCCCAAACACTTCCAGTACGACGAGTTCGACGTGTCCTCGTTCCTGACCCCGGGCGACAATGAGATCCGGGTGATCGCCCGGTATTTCGGCGTTGGCTCCTTCCACCAGGTTCCGCTCGAGGCCGGCTTTCTCGCCCAGATGGAGGTTCGCGCTGCGGACGGCTCCACAGCAACGGTCGTGACCGACGCCAGTTGGGACGTGGCGCTGGCGCCGGCCTGGGTGTCGAACACCCCGAAGTGCACCATCCAGATGGAATGCCTGGAAGCGTACGACGCGCGGCTGGATGACAGCGCTGCGTACGAGAAGGCCGTCGTGCGATATGCGGCGGCGGAGGGCCCGTGGAAGGGCCTGGCCCCGCGCGATGTGGCCCTGCTGACGAAGACGCCCTTCGCGTTCAAGCGGTTTGTCGAGGCGAACGTCGTGGAGAGCCAGTGGCTGTCCTACACATTTCCGCTCGGACGGCTTTGCCATCCGAAGCTGATCGAGGCGAACTACAACACCAGCATGGCGTGCGTCATTTCCACGATCCTGCGGGCCGAACGCGACACCGTCGTGGGAATCGCCAGCGACACGATGACCGCGAGCATCAACGGGCAGGTCGTGAAAGACCGGCGGGCGCCGCTGAAGGCTGGTGATAACTTCCTGCTCGTGGTCCCGGCGTATCCATTCACGCACTTGAAGGACATGTCTCTCATCTTCTCCGACGTCCAGGGCGTGACCTGGGTCAATCCTCAGGGCGGAGCCGCGTCTCCCTGGTGCTTCACGTCCCTGCCCGAGACACCCGTCGCCCTCGACGACATCGAGTTCACCATGACGCAGAGGGAGACCGAGGCGAGCGCGGTGGAGGCGCGGCTGAGGGGAGCTCTGGCGGCCATCGTCGGCTCCGTGTCCGGCGCCTGCGGCCTGGCCGCGATCGTCGGCAGCGCCACGCGCGCCCTGCGTCCCGACGAGTTCATCGTGAACGACCCGCACCTGCGCTTCACCAACCGGCGGGTCGTCGCCGGCGCGACGGCGCGCGTGGAGAACCCCGCCGCGCTGATGCATGACAACAGCGAATACACGTGGGTCCACCCCGCGCCGAAGGGCGATGTCGAGCTGGTCTACGACCTCGGCGAGGAGAACATCGGCTACCTGGAGTTCGAGCTCCTGGCACACGCCGGCGTGGAGATCTCCTTCACCGGTGTCGAGTACATCAACAGCCAGGGCGCGGTTCAGCACACCGGCGAGATGTATCGCAACACCCTGGCCTACACCTGCAAGGACGGGCTGAACCGCTTCACCTCGCTCAAGCGCCGCGCGATGCGCTACGCCTTCATCACCCTGCGCAACCTGCGGGCGCCGGTCCAGGTGCGGCTCGTGCGGCTTGTCGAATCCACCTACCCCGTCAACGCCGTCGGCTCCTTCCAGTCCTCGGACCCGGTCCTCAACCGCGTGTGGGACATCTCCGCGCGCACCCTCAAGTTGTGCATGGAGGACACGTTCACCGACTGCCCGCTCTTCGAGCAGACGCTGTGGGTCGGCGACGCGCGCAACGAGTCGCTCTTCGCCTACACCGCGTTCGGCGCCCACGATCTGGCCCGGCGCTGCATCGATCTGGCCGCGCAATCGCTCGACGTCCTGCCCATCGTCGGCTGCCAGGTCCCCTCGGCCTGGGTCTGCATCCTGCCGGCGTGGAGCTTCCTCTGGGGCATCTCGGTCTGGGAATACTACTTCGAGACCGCGGACGAGGACTTCCTGCGGACGCTCTGGCCGGCGGTGCTCAAGAACCTGCGCAACGCGGACGCCATGCGCGGCGAGCACGGGCTCTTGAGCGGCCCCTACTGGAACCTGTTCGACTGGGCGCCGATCGACGAGCAGCACCGGACGGTTCTGCACAACGCGATGCTCCACGTCGGCGCGCTCGACGCGGCGCTGAAGTGCGCGAAGGTCCTGGGCGACGGGGACGCCGCGGCATGGCTGCGACCGTGCCGCGCCAGCGTGGCGCGGGCCCTCAACCGGCTCTGGGATGCGAAGAAGAAGGCCTACCCGGACAGCATTCACAACGACGGCTCGATCAGCGACCGGACGTCCATCCACACCAGCCTCCTGTCCGTGCTCTACGGCATTGCCACCGGCAAGATGCGCGAGCAGGCCGTGCGCAACCTCCTGCACACGCCGAAGGACATGACGCCGATCTGCTCGCCGTTCGCCATCATGTACCTGTACGAGGCCCTGGAGGCGCTGGACCGTCCGGAGGACATCATCGCGTCCATCTACCGGAACTACACGCCCATGCTGGATGCGGGCGCCACCACCGTGTGGGAAACGTTCCCGCGGGGCTCAGTCGAAGCGGGGGATTTCCCCACGCGCAGCCACTGTCACGCCTGGTCGTCGGCGCCTGTGTACTTCCTCAACCGCATCGTTCTGGGCATCCGTCAGACCGCGCCCGGCGGGGCGCGGGTGGAGATCAGCCCGTGGCTGGTCAAGGGCATGACCCGTGCGGAAGGCGCGACCGCCCTGGTTGCGGGCGCGGTTCACGTCCGCTGGAAGAACGACGGCACGACGCTCACGGTCAACGCCAAGGCACCCGCGGGCAGCGCGCTCCGGTTTGTCCGGAACGCGTCGCACGGGAAGCTGGCCATCGTCTTCAACGGCAAGCCGGTCAGGCCTGCAGGCTCAGCCACTTCAGCTCGGAAGGCGTGAGCTTGAGGTCCAGCGCGGCGTAGGACGGCAGGCCCTCCTCGAGCGAGGCCGGCCCCATCAGCGCCCACATGGGGAACGGCTGGGCCAGAACATAGGCCAGGGCGATGGTCAGCGGGTGCACGCCCTTCTTCCGGGCCAGCTCGAAGCAGCGCTGCCGCCGCTTGAAGTTGTCGTTGCTGCGCCAGCAGTTGTGCCCGTCTTCGCACTTCTCCTTGCCGACCAGCCCCGGCACGAAGAAGCCGCGGGCCTGGCTGGACCAGGCGAAGTTCGGGACCTGGTGGCTGACGTGCCACTTGAACGCGGCCGGGGCGGACGCCGAGACGGTGATGCCCCACAGCGGGCTCGCCAGGCGGGCGAGGCTGAAGTTGTTGCTCAGGGCGACGAACGGCGTTTTGCGATGGGCCTTGGCGTACGCGTTGGCTTCGTCGAACCGCGCGGGCGTCCAGTTGGATCCGCCGAAGGCGCGCAGGCGGCCTTCCTTCTTCAGGTCGTTGAGCACGTCCACGAACTCACCGACCGGGATGTCCGTGTTGTCGCGGTGCATGAAGTAGAGATCCGCGTAGTCCATCTGGAGCCGGCCGAGGCTCTCGTCGAACTGCCGGCGGATCCCCTCGGGTGTGCACGCCGGCGGGTGCGCGCCCTTGACCACCACGACCACCTTCTCGCGCAGGTTCCTGTTCGTGACCCACTCGCCCAGCAGGCGCTCCGTATTGCCGCCGGCATAGATGTGGGCGGTGTCGAAGCAGTTGCCGCCGCGGGCGTAGAACTCGTCGAACAGCATCGCGGCGTGGGCGGGGTTCTGCTGCGCCATGGTGCCCATGACCAACCGGGAAATGGGCTTGCTGACGCCGGGAAGGCGCCCGTAGGGCATGCGGTTGGGCTTGCGCACCCTGGGCGTCCGCCCGTCGAGCGGCTGGACGTACGCCTCGGCTTTGTCGCTGGGGTACGTCAGGCCGAAGGAGGCGCGCCAGGCGTCCAGCGTGGTTGCCTGGCTGAGCGAATCTGCCCAGGTCATGGCGGGCGAGGGGGCCTGCCGGGCCGCGATGTTGGCGGCCACAACGTCCGCCTCGATGGCGTAGATGCCCTTCGGGACGTCGACGACAATCTCCTCCGGGTCCTTGCCGTAGCGCGTGAGGGTGAAGCGCGTCTGGCCGGCCTCACGCCCGTTGCAGAACCAGGGCGATGGCACGGTGATGCAGCCCTCGCTGCCGTAGATGGCCAGGGCGCCGTCCTGGTTGAGCTGCACGCCGGTCGCGCACTGGGCCACGATCCCGCCCTCGAACTTCAGAACGGCGGCGGCCCATTCGTCCACGCCGGTCTGGCCGAGGTGGCCCGCGCCCTGTACGGCGATCGGGTGGGCAAAATCCCGGCCGAGGGCCGCGCCCGCGATGAGGCGGGACATGGAGACGGCGTAGCAGCCAACATCCAGAATGCCGCCGCCGCCGAGGGCCGGGTTCATCAGCCGGCCGTCCAGGTTGCCGTAGCCGCACTGGAAGCTGAAGGTCGCCCGGATCATCCGGACGTCGCCGATGGCCTTGCTCTTGATGAGCTCGACCAGGCGCTGCGTCTGCGGATTGCAGCGGTACATGAAGGCTTCCATGAGGAACACGTCGTTCCGGCGGGCGGCCTCGATCATGGCCTGCACGTCGTACTGGTTCATCGCCAGCGGCTTTTCGCACAGGATGTGCTTGCCGGCGTCGGCCGCGCGGATGGCCCACTGGGCGTGGGCGGGGTGGGGGGTGGAGATGTAGACGGCGTCGATGCCGGGATCCGCGAGCAGGTCCTCGTAGCTGCCGTACGCCTTCGGGATGCCATATTGCTTGGCGAAGTCCCGCGCCTTGTCGAGCGAGCGGCTGGCCACCGCGACGGCGCGGCCCGAATCGGTTTGAGTCAGAGCGTTGGCGAACGCATGCGCGATGCCCCCGGCGGCCAGCAGTCCCCAGCGTACAGGTTTCCGTGCCATGTCAGGTTCCTCTCACCGCCACCCCGGTGCGGGGCGGCCACAGGTTCAGATGCCGAAGCCAAGTCCAATGGCGTTGGATCGTATGGAGCCCGACGCGCCGGGTCAAAGGGAATCGACGGCTGCCGTCGTAACACCCATCCGGGCGCTTGGTTGTGGCGCGGATTCGATGCGTCCGTGATGATTACATTTCGCTTGGCCGGCCTGCCTGTAGTCAGATACAGTCTTCACCCGTCTCGATATAGAGGTTTCTGCCACGAGGTGTGGGCTCAGGCATCGCCATCAGCGTTCTTGCAGCTATCAGCGCAAGGGGGAGGACAGGAAGCAGTGACTACATCAACGTCTCGTCTCATTCGTGCCGCAGCGTTCGCGTGGTTTGTCGGCGCTTTCACGGCCGGCATGGCCTCGGCTCAGGCGAATCCTGTTTGGCGCGTTCGCCAGAACTACACCGGCGGTGGCAGTGGCGGCTATAACAACATGATCGACTACATCGAGCCGGCGGCCGTTGCGGCGAATGCGGCGTTCGATGGTACCACGGATAACGACACGTGGAACTCTTGGGATGTCGATGTCCGCCAAGGTTCCATGGGCGGTTTCAACTACATTCTAGGCGTTGCAGTCGGATCGTCAGGCAACGAGGCTCAGGAGACCCTCTACGATGGCACCGGGGTGTCGTCGGCGAATAACATCACGATCAAGTCGCTCAACAACAACGGCCAGCACAGTCCGTGGTACACTCTACCGACAACCGGTTCGGGCTTCAATCAACTGGTCGGGGACAGCCACTCGGCGGGTGTCAACGGCAGCAACCCCGCCTCAACGTACACCGTTCAGATCGGTGGTCTTGCGGCAGGCAACTATCTCTTCTACAGCTACGCCCAGAAGGTCGGTGAGCGCGGCGACATCCTGCCTAATTATAACATCGCCTTGAATGGTGGGCCCGTAACGCCGGTGTACCATACCGATTACACTGAAGGCAGCTCGGCTTCCGGCGTCCTGTTGTCGACCACAGTTGGCGGGGACGGTCTACTGACGATCGTCTACACGGCGGCCGGGTTCACGGGTCCGGCATTCCAGCTCGCCAAGGTGGATGCGGGCCCCACGACCACCACCACGACCACGACGGCTGGTGAGACGACCACGACGACGGCCGGTGAAACGACCACGA
>CAZJBP010000030.1:7008-25603 GCA_964544115.1 uncultured Victivallales bacterium
TGACGATCGGTAGCACGGCGAACAACGGCCAGCACCAGCCGTGGTACGGCAATGGCACGGGCAGTCCCTTCGCAATCCTGACGGGCGACAGCACGTCGTCCGGCGTGAACGGCAACGACCCGGCCAGCACGTACTCCTTCGTGATCTACGGGCTGACGCCGGGCAAGACACTGTTGTTCTACAGCTATGCCCATCGCGTGGGTCCGCGCGACGACATCCTGACCGGATACGGAGTGGCGTTGGATGGCGGCCCGGTGACGACCGTCTATCACAGCCTCTACAGCGAGGGTGATGCGGCCTCCGGCGCCCTGCTCTCGACGCTCATCGGCGAATCCGGGACTGTCACGGTGACGTATACCGCTGCCGGCATGACGGGCCCCGGCTTCCAGTTCGCCGAGGCGGATGCGGGCCCCACGACCACCACCACGACCACGACGGCCGGCGAAACGACGACGACCACGACGGCTGGTGAGACGACCACGACGACGGCCGGTGAAACGACCACGACCACGACGGTCGCGACGACGACGACCACGACCACGACGGCGGGTAACGAGACGAAGTATGTCTGGCGTGTAGACGCGAGCTACTCGGGTCAGAGCGACACCCCTCCGGGCAACATCATCACGGGGTCCTACGTGGAGCCCGCGGCGGCGGCGGCGGATGCGGCGTTCGGTGCGTCGGGCGGCAACGACTACTGGAACACCTGGGACATGGACGCCCGTTCAGGCGTTCTGGGCGGCTGGGCGTGGTACAACGGCATCCTGACGGCGGATGCGGACAGCGCGACCTCAACGCTGTGGTCGACCGGTGGCGGCCGCTCGGTGACGATCGGTAGCACGGCGAACAACGGCCAGCACCAGCCGTGGTACGGCAATGGTACCGGCAGTGCCTTCGAGATCCTGACCGGCGACAACACGTCGTCCGGCGTGAACGGCAACGATCCGGCCAGCACCTACTCGTACGTCATCAGCGGCCTGACCCCTGGGAAGACGCTCCTCTATTATGCCTATGCGCTGAGGAACGGCGAGAACCGGAATGACATTCTGAATGGGTACGGCGTGGCGCTGGATGGTGGCCCGGTGACGACGGTGAACCGCAGCGCGTATGCCGAGGGCGATGCGGCCTCCGGGCAGTTGCTGTCGACGGTCATCGGCGGGTCGGGCAGCGTGACGGTCACGCTGACGGCGGCGGGCCTGACGGGCCCCGGCTTCCAGTTCGCCGAGGCGGATGCCGGCCCCACGACCACCACGACGACCACCACAACCACCACGACTACGACGACGACCACGATGGCTGGGCCTGCCATCAGCGAGATCCAGCGGTCGGGCAGTGATGTGGTGGTGCAGTGGTCGGCGACGAACGCGGGCTCCTACCAGGTCGAGGTGACGCCCTCGATGATTCCGGTGAGCTGGTCCAACCTCCCCGGGGTGGGGCCCATCCCCGGCGCGAACGGGACCCTGTCGGCGACAGACACGAATCCCGGTGCCCAGAGGTTCTACCGGGTTCTCTGGACCTACTGAGGCCGACCCATCGTAATCTCAACGGGCGCGGGCAACAGGCCGGAAAGCGGCCACCCGCGCCCGTAGTCTATCCAGGCAACCGCCCGCTCCGCCAACCATCCCGAAAATCCACGAAATCCTGTCCGCCCCCCGTTACCGCAAGCCCTGCTTTCAGCTCTCCGCTTTCAGCTTTCTGCTTTTCTTGCAAATGGCGGGGGTGTCGTCCAGAATCCGCAGCCAGTTATCGGTTCGGGGTCGGCATGTCCGCCGGCCGGGGCCGTCACGAAAAGGAAAGCCATGAAACGCCCGATCAGCATTCAGCTCTACTCGCTCAGAGACCGCGCCGCCCAGGATCTCACCGGTGTCCTTCAGGACATCGCCGCCGCCGGCTACGCCGCTGTCGAGACGGCCGGGCTCTACGGCAAGTCGCCCGCCGAGTTCCGCGGGATGCTGGACGGCCTGGGCCTGGCGTGCTCCTCGGCGCACACTCCGCTCGTGACGAAGGAAAACCTCAGCGAGGTCGTCGATACCGCGAAGACGCTGGGCTACCGGTACTGCATCTCCGGGTTCGGACCGGACGAGTTCAAGACGCGCGACTCCATCAAGGTCTGTGCGGAGAAGTTCCAGACGGCCGCCGAGCTGCTGAAGCCCCACGGCATTGAGATGGGCTATCACAACCACTGGTGGGAGTTCGACCTCGTCGATGGCCGCTACGGCTACAACTGGTTCTTCGAGCTCTGCCCGGACGTCTTCAGTGAGTTGGACGTCTACTGGTGCTGCAACTTCACCCGGGTCGACGTGCCCGCGGTGGTTAAGGCCCACCGCAAGCGCATCAAGCTGATGCACATCGAGGATGGACGCCTCGTCCAGGACCAGCCGCATACGGCGGTGGGAGCCGGGAAGATGAACATCCCCGCGGTGGTCAAGGCCGCCGGCAAGCCCACGGAGTGGCTGGTCGTGGAGCTCGACGCCTGCGCGACGGACATGACGCAGGCGGTCCGAGAGAGCTACGCCTACCTGAAGAAGGCGCGCCTGGGCGTCGGCCGGAAGTAACCCGCCCGGGAAGGGAACGATGCCGACGACCTTGCGAATGGACGTCTTCAGCATGCCGGGGGCATCGCTGGGGCCCGTCAACCCGCTGCCTGCGCTGGGCCGCTGCCTGCCGTACGGCCTCCAGAACCGGTACGACCGCGAGCGGAAGCCGCGCACCTTCCGGGTGGCTGTGCTGGAGAACGAGGTCCTGCGCGCCTCGTTCCTGCTGGAGCTGGGCGGGCGGCTGTGGTCCCTGATCCACAAGCCCTCCGGGCGCGAGCTGCTTTACTGCAATCCCGTCTTCCAGCCCGGCGCCCTCGCCTGCTGCAACGCGTGGTTCAGCGGCGGCGTGGAGTGGAACTGCTGCACCGGCGGCCACACGCCGCTGACCTGCTCGCCGATGTTCGCGGCCCGGGTCCGCGGCGACGACGGATCGCCGGTCCTGCGGCTCTACGAGTTCGAGCGGGGTCTGCGGGTGCCGTACCAGATCGACTTCCTGCTGCCGGAAAGGTCCCCGTGGCTGTATGCGCGGGTGCGGCTGACGAATCCCAACTCCCAGGCCAGCCAGATGTACTGGTGGTCGAACATCGCCGTGCAGGAGACGCCGGACCTGCGCGTCCTGGCGCCGGCCGACGCCGCGTTGCGCTGGAACTACGAGACGAAGGTCATGAGCCGCCTCCCCATGCCGTACAGCGAGCCGGGCCGCGACTCGAGCTACCCGGTGAACGCGCCCGGTTCGACGGATTTCTTCTGGGATATTCCGGCGGCGCAGCGGCCGTGGGAAGCGGCGCTGGACGGTGCGGGCCGCGGACTGGTCCACGCGTCCACCTCGCGGCTGCGCGGGCGCAAGCTCTTCGTCTGGGGCATGAGCCCGGGCGGCCGCCACTGGCAGGAGTTCCTGTCGATCCCCGGCTTCGACTACATCGAGATCCAGGCTGGCGTGAAGCAGACGCAGGGCGAGAAGTTCCCGCTCGAGCCGGGGGAGACGTGCGAGTGGGTGGAAGCGTACGGCCTGATGGAGGCGGATCCGGCCCGTACGCACGGCCAGGACTGGGACGCGGCGTGGCGGGACGTGGACGGCCGGCTGGAGCGCGCTTTGCCGGCGGCCGCGCTGGAGCGGATGCTGTCGGACACCGCGCCGCAGGCCGACCGCGCGCCTGAAGACGTGTTGCACCGCGGCAGCGGGTGGGGTGCCCTGGAGCAGGCGCGCCGCCGCTGCGCAGGGGAGCCGCCCCTGTGCTCGCAGGCGCTGGTCTTCGGCGAAGACACGCTCGGGCTGGACCAGGCGCCGTGGCTGGACCTGCTGCGCCACGGCGCGCTTCCGCTGGCCGACGCGCCGGCGTCATGGATGATTCAGGACGAATGGCGCCCCTTGCTCGAAGCGTCGCGCGAGCCGCACTGGCTCACGCACCTGCACCTGGGCGTGATGCAGTATCAGGCGGGCGACAAGGCCGCGGCGTGCGCGGCGTGGGAGCGGTCGCTGGCGGCGCGCCGGACCGCATGGGCGTTGCGGAATCTGGCCGTCGTGGCGCACTCCGAGAAGCGGCACGGACCCGCGGCGGATCTGTGGATCGAGGCCTATCGCCTGCTGCCCGAACTCCCCCCGCTGGCCGTCGAGTGCTGCCGGGCTCTGCTCGATGCGGAGCGTCCCGCGGAGGTCATGGCGCTGCTGCCCACCATGCCGCCAGAGGTGCGGGAATCCGGCCGCATCCGCGTGCTGACCGCGCAGGCGGCCCTGAAGATCGGAGACCTGGAGCTGGCGGAAAGCATTCTGCGGGATGAGAGCCTGGTCGTGGCGGACCTGTTCGAGGGCGACCTGATGCTCTCCGATACCTGGTACAGCCTTCATGAACAGCGCCTCTCCCGCGAGACCGGCGCGCCGATCGATTCCGCGTTGCGGGAACGGGTAACGCACGAGTTCCCGCCTCCCGCCCGGCTCGATTTCCGGATGGCCGCGGCCGGGAAGAAGAAATAGGAACGGTTCTCCGCTCGACACGCCCGCCCTTAACTGTTACTGCCTCCACTCCCATGCCGCTACTGAGTCTCAAGAACGTCTGTCTGCACTATGGCGGACACCCGCTGCTCGACCACGTGGAATTCCACGTGGAGGAGGGGGACCGCATCTGCCTGCTCGGGGTCAACGGAACCGGCAAGAGCTCCATGCTGAAGGTGCTCGCCGGGGATGTCCGCCCGGACTCCGGGCAGGTCGTTCGCCCGGCCCGCACGCGCGTGATGAGCCTTCCGCAGCAGGTGCCCACCGACGTGTCCGGGCGGATCATCGACATCGTCCTGCCGGAGACGGGGGAGTACGACGTCCATTCCCATGAAGCCGAAAGCATCCTGAGCCGGCTTCATCTGGATCCCGAGGCCGAGTTTTCCACGCTGTCCGGCGGCACCCGGCGGCGCGTCTTCCTGGCGAAGGCCCTGCTGGGCTCGCCCGAGGTCGTGCTGCTGGACGAACCCACCAACCACCTGGATCTGGACTCCATCGCGCTCCTGGAGGCGTACCTGCTCCGGTACTGCCGGACGTTCCTCTTTGTCACGCACGATCGCTCCTTCCTGCGCCGGCTGGCCTCGCGCGTCGTCGAGCTTGATCGCGGCCATCTGCGCGACTGGCGCTGCGACTACGACACGTTCCTCGCCCAGAAGGAAGAGGTGCTGCACGCCGAGACCCGCGAATGGGAGCGGCAGGACCAGCGCCTGGAGAAGGAAGAGGAATGGCGACGGCAGGGCGTGAAGGCCCGGACCGTCCGCAACCAGGGCCGGCTGCGCGCGCTTGAGGCCCTGCGCCTCGAACGCAGTCGCCGCCGGGAGCGCGTCGGGACCGTCCGGATGGCCATCCAGGAGGCCCGCCGGACCGGCGACATCGTGCTCAAGGCGGAGCGCGTGTCGTTCGGGTTCGGGCCCAAGCCGCTGATCCGCGATTTCTCGGCGGTCCTCACGCGCGGCGACAAGGTGGGCATCCTGGGGCCCAACGGCTGCGGAAAAACCACCCTCATCCGGCTGCTCCTCGGAGTCGGGTCGGCCGACACGTTGGGGGCTCACGCCGGCCGGGTCGTGCACGGGACGAACCTCCAGATCGCCTATTCGGACCAGCTCCGCGCGCAGCTGGACGACGAGAAGACGCTGGCGGACAATGTGGCCGACGGGCAGGAGTTCGTCATGCTGGACGGCGGGAAGCGCCACATCGTGGGCTACCTGCAGGATTTCCTTTTCGAGCGGGAGCGCATCCGGCAGCCGGTCAAATCCCTCTCCGGCGGCGAGCGCAACCGGCTCCTCCTGGCGCGGCTCTTTGCGCAGCCCTCCAATGTGCTCGTGCTGGACGAGCCGACGAACGACCTCGACCTGGACACGCTCGACCTGCTCGAGAGCCAGCTGGCGGCCTACCGCGGCACGGTGCTGGTCATCAGCCATGACCGTACGTTCCTGAACAACACGGTCACCCAGGTGTGGGCGTTTGAAAAGCATCCTCCCGAGCCGCCCTACGCGTGGATCGGAAACGACGACGGCTGGTACGTCAACGAATACGCCGGCGGTTACGACGACTGGGAGGAAAGCCGCCTGCTCCCGCCGCCCCCCGCCGTCGAGAAGGCTCCGCCGCGGGCAGAGCCCGCGGCCGCCGCGGCGGGCCGGAAGCTGTCGTACAGGGAAAAGCGCGAGCTGGAGTCCCTGCCCGCCCTGATCGAGGCGCTGGAGGCCGAACAGGCCCAGCTGCATGTGCGGCTTGCGGACCCCGCGTTCTACCGCCAGGACGGCCAGGAGATCGCCGTTGCGACCAAGCGGGTGGAAGCGCTCGCGGCAGAGCTGGATGCCGCCTACCGCCGGTGGGACGAACTCGAACCGCGCTCCACGCTTCCGTAGCCGCCCACCGCCGTGCGGTGGGTGCGAATTGATTTCCGTTGCATCGCACCAAGGAGTCGGAATTCAGGAGTCAGAATTCAGAATTGCTTCTTGGCTGTCCACGTCAGAACTTGCCTCCCAATGTCGCGCCCGCACCTAAGCGGGCGCGCACAACAGTCTGACAATCAGCATAACGCTTTGACCTACAACGCCTGACGCCTGACTCCTGGCTCCTGGATTCTGACTCCTGGCGTCTGAACTCTGTGCGATTGCCACTCACTGCAATCGCACCTACTTGTGATTCGCCGCCTTGTGGGGCGTGAGCTGTCTCTTCGCCTTCGCCGGGTTGCCCGTCAGGGGCTGGGCCGTGTCAGGCAGCGAGAAGGGATCCACCGATTCCTCGGCCACCAGCAGCGGCTTGTCCTGCTTGGGCAGGAACAGGCCCGCTTTGACGACGCACATGCGGGTCAGCAGCATCGGGCCGTCGTACACGGGCGAGTTGGCCTTCGGCTCGGTGCCGTTCAGCGTGCAGCGCACGACGGCCTTGTCGATCTGGATGAGCGCCACGGAAACCCGCGCCACGCCCATCTTCGCGCGCTCCTTCGTGATCCGCAGGCTCAGCGGGTCCAGCGTGATCCGGCCGCCCGCCAGCTCCTGGGAGAACTGCTGGTCCACCGCGCTGATGACGCCCTCGAGGCGATAGGTCTTCATGGCCGCAGCCACCTTCTCGGCGTCGACCGGGAATCGCCATTTCTGGAAGTCGGGCACCAGGTCGGCGCCGGCGAAGGCCGACATGAGCGCGCAGGCGACGACCGGGCGGTCGGGGTGGTCGTAGCCGCCGGGCGGCCCCATGCCCTGGCCCTCCAGCGTGAGGCAGGCGCGGAACCATTTCTTGTAGACGTCCCAGCCGTATTTGCGCGCCAGGCCGAGGTGGAAGGCGTGAAGCTGGTCGACACCGATCTTGGGCCAGTCGGCCGTGCTGTTCAGGTAGCCGTCGGCCTGCGGCAGGTAGTAGGTGTTGTTGAACTCCCGCCCGGTCTTCTGCCCGCCGATGTCCACGCGGTAGCCGCTGTTCGTCGTTAGGAGATAGTCGAAGGCATACGAGAGCGGAATGTTGGCGAAACACTCGCCGCAGGACTCGGGGAACTTCCACCACCGCTGGCGGCCCGGCTCGTCAACGCAGTGGCCCATCTCGTGCAGCACGCCGAAGACGATGTTGCTCCGGCTGAACGCGCCCAGGACCTCGGCGAAGGCGGGCCAGTCGATCCGGACGGTGCCCCCGCCTCCGAGCCCCCAGCATTTCAAGGCGTCGCCGGTGTAGGTGATGTCACCCTTGGAGACCATCAGCTCTGTCTCCTTGTCGAAGCCGGCATCGAGGAACGCGACGAACTCGTTGCTGCTGGTCGTCATCCGCCAGTACGAGCGCGGGAGCGTGACGGCCACGTGCTTCCCGCGAATCGTCTGCACGGGATCCTCGGCCTTGGCCGTCTCGGCGGCCGGCGGCGGCTCGTGGTTCTTTCCGAGCTTCTTGCCTGACCCCATGTGCTGAGGCGCGCCAGCTCTCGTCAGTCGGTTGGTCCTGGCGGCAAGAGCGGCGCGAGCATCCCCAGCGAACGCCGCGACATCGGCCAGCACGAGGCAGGCGACGGCCAGAGACGCCGGTCCCTGCACGCGCCTGCGGCTCCATCGCGCTATGAGTGGGCTGATCAACGCGGGCTAGTTGTGCGCCGAATGCAGGCGGATGGTCAACAAGGAACTCACCCGGCCGCCGCTTGTCCGCTGCCTGTCGGTGGTAGCGGCTCGTTGGGGCTGACGCCGTATTTCTTCTTTCGTGCTCTTCCGGAGGGGCAGCCGCCGAACGTGATGGCCGCCTCTATCTTCTGCAGGATCGCCGCTAGCCGGTTGCCGCTTCGGGCCCTCGTGCAAAGCCGACAGTGCAATTCGCAGAAGTCAGGGCCCGTCAAGTTCATGACATCATCTCCTGTTCGAACGGACACGGGTCAGAACCGTATCTCTGTGTCCGGCAGTGCCGCCCGAAGGGCGCTTGCGCCTTTGTCGGAAACGCGCGTGCGGGTCAGCGACAGCGCCCGGAGCCCCTTTAGCGCTGCCAGCTGAGGCAGTCCGGCGTCAGTGACGCGCGTTCCGGAGAGGTCCAACTCCTCAAGTTGGGACATCGCGCCCAACTGTGCGAGGCCCGCATCAGTGATGCCCGTGCGGGCGAGTTCCAGCGTTCGCAGATCATTCAATTGGCGCAGGTTCCCTAGACCGGCATCGGTGATCCGCGTACCGCCGAGGTAGAGCCTTCCCAGGCCGCGTGGCAGGCCGGCCAGTCCGGCGTCGGTGATCCGCGTCTCGCGCAGGTAGAGATCGGCCAGAGAGGGCAAGGCTGCGAGGTGCGTCAGTCCGGCATCGGTGATTCGTGTGCCGTCCAGCACGAGCACCCAGAGCTTGGGCAACTGCGCCAGGTGCGACAGACCGGCGTCGCCGATCCGGTCGCCGATCAGGTTCAATTCGCTCAGGTCGGTCAGCGCGCCGACGTGCACGAGGCCGGCGTCGGTGACCTTCGTGTAGCCGAGATCGAGCCGCTGAATCGGGTCGAGTTGTGCGAGTTCGGCCAGGCCGGCGTCGGTGACTTCTGAGCGCGAGAGGTTCAGCCTCCGCTGGGCCGGCAGTCGATCCGGTGGCAGTCGTCCGGTATCCGGGGTCGAACAGCATCCCGCGAGTACGAGGACCAGAAGCAGCAGGGCTGGGACGTGGCGGCTCACGGCTGGCCTCCTTCCATCCGGACGGCCACCACCGAGCAGCCCTTGTCCGGCGCGTCCGGCGGCACGCGGATGTACAGGCCGGCGTCGTCGGGGGTGAGGTCCAGCGGGCGTCTCTCCGAGTCCGCCAGGAGGCAAGCGCTCTGCACGCGGCGCTTGAAACCCGGCACCAGGAGCAGGCCGTCGTCCGGCCAGTCGAAGACCAGCAGGTAGAGCGTGGTTCCGGTCGCATCGTCCCTCCGCGTGCAGAGGCCCCAGGGGAACGGCCCGAGCCGTCCGGCCCGTGTGGCGTAGATCGCCTCACCGTTGACCTTCAACCATTGGCCAACGGCGCGCAGCCGCACCGCCGACGGCTCGGGGATCCGCCCCTCGGCGGTCGGTCCCACGTTGAGAAGATAATTCCCGCCCTGGGAGGCGATTTCGGCCAGGTTTCGGATCAGGGCCTGCGGGCTCTTCCAGTTGTGGTCGGTGCTCTTGTAGCCCCAGCTGTCGTTCATCGTCATGCACGTTTCCCAGTCGCGGCCGCCCGCAAGGCCGCCTTCGGGAATTCCCTGCTCCGGCGAGCCTGCGTCGCCCGGATAGTCGCCGCCGAGGCGATCGTTCGTGATGATGCCCGGCTGGAGCTTGAGCAGCGGCAGGAAGAGGTTGGCCCGCTCGCGGTTCATCTCCCACGGGGCGTCCCACCACAGGATCGCCACCGGGCCGTAGCCGGTCAGGATCTCGCGCAGCTGCGGCACGGCCACCGTGCGGAGGTACTCGTCGAAGTCGCCCACCTGAGCCGCGTCCCATGCCCCGGCGGGAACCCGGCCGCCCGGGTGAACCCAGTCCTGAGCGTGGGAGTAGTAGAAGCCGAGCTTGACGCCGTGCTTTTGGCACGCTGCAGACAGCTCTTTCAGCGGGTCGCGATCGAACGGCGTGGCGTCGACGATATTCCAGTCCGACACCGTCGAGTGGTACATCGCGAAGCCGTCGTGATGCTTGGCCGTGATCACGATGTACTTCACGCCGGCGTCCCGGGCCAGCTGGACCCACTCGTCGGCGTCGAACGCAGTGGGGTTGAAGCGGCGCGCGTACTCCCGGTACTCCGCCACGGGGATCTTCTCGTCGTGCATCAGCCACTCGCCGACGAAGCGGTTATGCTTGCCGTGGTAAACGCCGGCGGGCACGGAGGACACGTTCCAGTGGATGAACAGGCCGAAGCGCGCGTCGCGCCACCACTGCAGGCGCGCGTCGCGCTCGGCCGGCGTCTCGAGGGCGTACGGATCCTCGTTGGGCCCGGCGGGCGGCGGCTTGGCCGCGAACAGCGTCTGGGCGGTCGCCAGCATCAGGAGAATGGCGATGAGCGCAGCGCTTCCGGGGATGGACGGGTGTTTCTTCATCAGGAAGTCAGGAAGGGTTGGGAGACTCTTGTTCATCGCACCTAGCCTACTCCTCACTCGTACTCTTAATCTTACTCTTAATCCACCTCCATCTCCCCGACTCATTCGCGCAGGGAGTACGAGAGTAAGATTACGATTAAGAGCAAGCGTGGGATCAGTGGCGACCTGCGTCACTCCGAGCCCTCGGCCAGGATCTCGACGTTGGCGCGGGGGATGGTGACCTCGGGGCCGTTGTCGAGCCGGACGGAAAGGACGCGCACTTCGGAACCCGTGGCGATGCGAACCGGCCGATCCGGGAGCGCGGAGACAGAGCCAAGCTGCCCAAAATGCGGACGGCGAATGAGCCGGACCCGCATGCCCGGCCGGAGTTCGGCGGCGGCAGCGGCCTCGCCCGCGGCGGGCCGGTCCGAGGGCACGATCACCTCGGGGCGGATCACGCCGGCCCGGATCTGCGTGGCCCCGTTGATGGCGGCGGCGCGGCCGGACAGGGACTGGAGGAGCTGGCGGGTGCGCCCGGGCATCTCCATGTCGCCGAAGCCCTCGGTCAGGATGAGGGAGAACGGAATACGCTCCTCGCCGGTGATGGCGACGCCGATGTCGTACCCGAGGAACTCCATCAGCTCAGCATCGATCATGCTCGCGCCCACGAGGCCCACCACGCCGTGATCGGCCGCCGCCTTCAGGGCGGTTCCGTCGATCCGTCCCGGGTGGATCAGCACCTTGCCGCGGTGGGCGTCGGTGATGTGTTCGCCGCGGAGGGCGCCAGCGCCCGCGCCCAGCCACAGCAGCTCGCCGTGCCGTTCGCCGCCGACGCCGAAGATGCCCTGGATCAGCGAGGCCACGGTCTCGACCACCACGCCCTCGCCTTCAATGACCTCGACGACCGTCCCGGAAATGTAGGCCTTGCAGGCGACGGGCGTCGGGTTCCCGCGGATGCCGATGTTCCCGGTCAGCTTGGAGATGTATTCCACTGTGCCGTCGCGCGGGGCGTAGCTCCGGTTCGTGAAGAGCCCGAAGAAGACCGAGCGCTGGGCGAGGACCTGCTCCTTGCGGACCGCGTCGTTCTCCTTGACGAGGCAGAAGCTGGCGATCTGGTCGGCCGCGCAGCCCAGCGCCTGGACCACCTTGGCCACGGCGAGGGTCCCGGGGATGTCCACCTGCGCCACGACGCTATCGGCCGCCACGCGGTCCCCCACGCGGGCCAGAACCTGGCCGCGGATGGGCAACCGGCGCGTCTTCCTCACCGTGGTGCTCGCGGTGACGCACAGACCTGGTGTAAACGCTCCGCCCATTCTAGTCCGTCTCCCTCATGACTGCGCGGTTAGCCGGAACATTGACCACGGATGACACAGATGACATGCGGAGGTGCAGCATCAAAGCATCTGTGACATCCGCGTTATCCGTGGTTTCTCCCGTCAATCTGAGTAGCCACGTCCCCTTCACTTCGCGCCGCCGCTCTGCCCCGGCACGGCCAGGCCAAACGCCTCGTAATCGGACCGCCGCATCGCGGCGTTTTGCGCGGGTTCGCGCGCAAACGGCAGCGGCCGGCCGCGCGCATCGAGCACCAACCCGCAGCCGCCCCCGACGACCTCGCCCTCCACCGTCTTGCCGCAGCCCATCCCGACGTCGAAGCCGCGCGCCGGCTCCACCACGACGCGGGCCGTCTCGCCCTCGGCCAGCGGCAGGCACCGCAGCTCGCCGAACCGGCAGTCGCACGTCTCGGTCCTGCCGCCCGCCCGCGACAGCGTGACCTTCATCACCGGCCGGCCGGGGCGCGCGCGGCCCACGGCCGCGATCGACGTGCCGAGGATGATCAGGCAGTCCTTGTCGAAGACTTCCTTGGCCGCCCGGGGGTGGAGCTGGGACATGACGCCGAGCTGCGGCATCATGAAGATGCTGTCCACCGCCAGCTGGGTGATGCCCTCAAGCTGAAACGCGTCCAGCATCATCAGGGCCGCCTGGGACCGGCTGGGCGCATGGGACAGCACGCCGCCGCTGCCGATGCACAGGTCGAGCCGCATCAGGTTGATCAGGCTGCTGTCCGCCGTGTCGAAGGCCTCGCCGATTTCGCGGTGCTGCGACTGCCCCTTTAGGTGCACGGCGAGGGCGCGGTGGTGCACGAGGGACAGCCGCAGGGCCTCGCGCGCCGCCGCCTGCTCAATGTACAGCTCCTCGACGGTCTCCGGGATCGTGGTGGGGCGAATCATCTTATTCCGCAGGATGTCGCGCAGGACCCGCTGCTCGAAGGGGAACGGCAGCCAGCGCAGGATGTTGCCCGCGCCCGCCTCGGCCATCACGTTGCACAGGCTGTAGCTCATGCCGTAGTTGGCGCTGACCGTGCGGTGGAACTGGTCCGAGAAGACGCTGAACACGTCGGTCGTCGCGCCGCCGATGTCGACGGCCAGCACGTTCTGCTTCCGCTCCGCGGCGATGCTCTTGATGCAGAGCCCGACCGCCAGCGGGGTCGGCATGATGTCGGCCGACGTCATGGCCATCAGCTTCGGGTAGCCCGGCGCCTGCTGCATGACGTGTTCCAGGAAGAGGTCGTGGATCGCCTGGCGCGCCTCGTGGAGGTCCTCCTCGGCCATGCTGGGCCGCACGTTGCGGACGTGGCGCACCGACGCGATCTTGGCCAGCATCTCGTCGACGACGGGCCGGGCCTGCTCGTTGCCCGCAAAGATCACCGGCAGCGCAAACGAGCCGCCGAACCGCGGCTGGGGCCGGGCGCCGCGGATGATCTCGGCCAGCATCTCCACGTGCCGGCGGGTGCCGCCGTTGACGCCGCCGGCGAGGAGAATCATGTCCGGCCGGACGTGCCGAAGCGCGTCGATGCGCTCGTAGTCCTCGCGCGGGTCGTCCAGGCTGACCGTGTCGATCACGATGGCGCCGGCGCCCAGGGCCGCCCGCTCCGCGCTCTGGGCCGTAATCCCGGCAATCACGCCGGCCACGGCCATTTGCAGGCCGCCGCCCGCGCTGCTGGTGGAGAAATACGCGTCCACGCCGTCCTCGCCCCGCATCGGGCAGATGAGAACGCCGTTGTCGAGCAGCCGCCGGCCGGTCAGGTCCTCGATCTCCTCGACGGCGTTGCGGACGCCGATGGTGACGTCGGAGAACGGCGCCTCGACCGTGGTCGGCGCCTCGCCGCGCGCGGCGAGGCGGTACTCGCCGCGATCCGCCGTCCGCAGGACCAGGATGGCCTTGGTGGTCGTGCTGCCGCAATCCGTGGCGAGGATCACCCGGAAGTCTTCCGCGCGGGGCGCTGAGGGGGTTGACGTCACGGCTGCCCTCCCCGGAGCGCCGGCTGCGCCACGGCATCGGTCGCGTCCCGCTCCATCTGGCGAATGCGCTCGCAGAGGCGCGTCACCGCGGCATCGTCCTGCAGCAGAACCCCGAGCGCGTTCAGTGGAATCGGCGCCCACCCGCTCAGCATCGGGGCGACGGCGATGCACGCGTTGCCGCTGAGCGGCGCGACGGGGCGGTTGATCTCCAGCATGAAGGCGATCAGGCCGCCGATCTTGAGGGACGCGGCCCAGCGGGCGATCCGCTCCACCAGCGCGTCGCGCTCCCGGTCTGTCAGTTCCGTCTGCATCGTCATGTCAGTTTCAGCCATTCGGAGAACAGGAATCCAAACCGTTCGATCAATCCGCTCAGGCGCGACATGAACGTGTTGCCGAAGAACGCGCCGAGCGACAGCATGAGATACCAGCGCCCCAGCTGGGCCGGCGCCCGAACCCCGTACTTGCTCCGGCCGAACGCGAAGAAGAAGTACGTCAGCACCGAGATCGTGCCGAGGACGAAAATCAGGTTCTCCGCGCTCATGCCGATGCGCGCCAGGGTCGTGGCGTCGCGCACGATGGACTCTCCGACCCACAGGGGCTTGAACGTGCCGGTCACCTGCGGAAGGAGCTGGTTCAGCACGTTCTTGAACGCCATGCCGGCTCCGGCCCCCAGCCCGATGCACAGGGGGATGCGGCTGAGCCAGTAATAGCGCTTGCTGAACTGGAAGTACCAGAGCACGCCGATAAGGCCGGGGATCAGGAGCAGCGCGCCGCCGAGGGCTGCGGAGGAGGCCCCCGCCGTGGCGAGGCCCCTGAATCCGTCCCACATCGGGATGGCCCACTTGGTCCAGAGCACGTCCTGGATCGTGATCGCGCAGCCCATGCCCGTGGCGCAGCCGAGGAGCGCGTGCTCAAAGGCCTGGTAGAAGAAATTGTCGCGGACCAGGAAGGAGTACACCGCGAGCGTTCCGAGCGCGGACATCCAGATCTGCGCCCGCAGGACCCAGTACTTTGCCGACGCGGTGCTCTCCGCCGCCTGCGTGATGCGGACCTCGTTGAGCATGAGGGCGGCGAACAGGATCAGGACGCCCGCCAGCCACAGTCTCTTCTTCAACGGCTCGTTCATGTCTGCGTGACTCTCTTCCGCCGCGCGGCCAGCATCGCGATGTTGCCCAGCACGATCGCGAGCACCACGTACAGCGTGGCAAATGACTGGATGGCGGCGCGGCGCGTGCCGCTGCCGCTGACCTTCAACAGCCGCTCGTAAGCCGCGGCGCCGGCCGCGCCGGACACCAGCCCGCACATCTGGCCCGAATCGACGAACGGGTAGGCGGAGGAACTCGAGATCGACGCCGTGCCAACCGCGTACGGGGTGCCGTAGACCGCCTGCACAAAGCCCACCCAGGAGATGTATTCCCAGTCATAGGCCACGCGGTAGATCAGGGAGACGCCGCTGATGTCGGTCACGTCCCTCATCATCGGAACCTCGGCCAGGGGCGTCCCGTTGATGTCCGCGATCACGGTGCGACGGATGTCCTTGGCCAGCGCCTGGATCGTCGCGCCTGCGCCGGCACCCTGGAGCGCCACGGCCTGCCAGATGCAGTAGTCCTTCCCGTACTCCTTGCCCATCTCCCGGGCAAGGCGCCCGGTGATGTCCTTGCCGAAGCGCTGCCCCTGGCTGAAGGTGGTGTTGGTGAAGAGCGCAAACCGGATGTTCTTGCGGAACAGGTGGCGCACGAGCACTTCCATGGCCGGCTCGGCTTCCGCGATCCACCCGGCGTCCATGGAGGAATCGATGATGACGATCTTTTCAGCGGGGAGGTCCTCGACGCGATCGTACAGCCGGCTGATGGCCGCCGGCACGGGCGCAGGAATGGAGACCGTCCAGAACTGCAGCGCCACCATCAGCAGCGCGAACAGCACGTACAGAATGCGGGGGTCGCACCGCTGCACCCGGTCCCAGAAATTCGGTTGTTCAGCCGATGTCATATGTGCGGCGCCAATGCTGTGCGTTGTGCGTTCATGTTCTGCACTGAACCCCGAACCCTGAACCCTTTCTCAGTCCCTACTTCTTCTCATCCCCCAAGCCCGCATACACGCTGTTGTCGAGTCCAAGCCAGATCCGCAAGGCAATGGAGAAGCCGCCGATGGCCAGGCCGATGAGCACGCCCCGGTAGGCGCAGGCGTTGATGATCGTCAGCAGCTTCTCCGACAGCCAGGGCAGGCGCAGGAAGCCCAGGGAATCCGGCAGGAAGCTGCCGAGCCACGTGCCGATCGGCATCTGGCCGATCATGACGATGCAGGCCGACACCATCAGGAGCGCGGCATCCACGCTGCGCACCCGGAAGGAACGGTAGGCCGCGCTGATCATGTAGAAGGTGATCATCGAGAACACGGCCACGCCCACCGGGCGGAGAATGGCCTCGAACATGAAGTCGTAGCCCATCTGCCACACGGTGCCGGTCATCTTCTCCGATTTGCCCACGAGCGTGAACGCGGCCATGGCGATCAGGAAGGCGAAGAAGATCACGCTGTGCGCGCCCCCCTTGTGGCGCTGGACGACCCGCTTGCCGTGGAACAGGCCCAGGTTGATCAGGGCGATGAAAACGGCGAAGGAGCCGATAATCTGCAGGTACGTGCCGACGGTCTGGATCCATCCCGACAGATAGGTCGAACGCGCCGGCTTGCCGACGGTCTTCACGGCCTGCGGCTGCGGGCCCGAAAGGGCGATGAGGGCGGTGCGGGCCGCCCCCTCCGCGTCGGTGGTGCGGCACGCCAGCAGCGACGCGTCCGCTGAGGCGTCGAGGCGCATCCCGGTAACGGCGCCGACGCCGGCCGGCAGCGCAAGCGGGGATGGCGCGAAGGCGCCGCCGGCCTGCTGGGCCAGCCGGACTCCGTTGGTGCCCTGAGCGAAATCGATAATCCAGCGGCCATCGACGCGGCGCCCGTCAAAGGCGGTGACCCCGTCCGGATACTGCCGGGACGTGACCAGCGGCGCCGCTCCGAGCCGCATCGACGCCAGGCTTTCTCCCTCGGCCGGCCACACCTCGGGCCCCAGTCCCCGCTGCTTCACGACGAGCAGCATGGCCCAGCGATCGCCCGCGCGGCTGACCGCAAAGTGCTCGAGCTCTCCCGACAGCGCGCCGTTCGGCTCGGACACGGTGGGGCGGGGGGCGCCTTCCGTGGCGAAGAGCACCGGGCCCGTGCGCTGCCACGTCAGCCCGGCCGGGTCGCCTGTGGCGTGGCACAGCGTCGCCACCTGCTCCCGGTCCAGCCCGAGGTAGAACAGGTCAATCCCGGCGCTGCCGGCTACCGCGGCCAGCTGCCGCATGCCGCCCTTCTCGTGCGGAGAGAAAAGCGACCGCTGCATCACCGGCAGGTCGGGCACGCGCCGCCACCCGTTCGTCGTTTCCGGCGCGGGCACGAGCCGGCCCAGGCTCGCCTTCTGCTGGTTGTACTGGCCGATGTAGAAGATCGCCGGGCCGCCCGGCGTCTGCACCCTGGCCGGGGAGTGCACGGAGTCGCAGTCGAAGTCGCCGCCGAACTTCTCCGGCAGGACGTACTCCAGGAAGAAGTAGAGCCCGCAGACAAAGGCGATGGTCTTGAGTAAGGCGCGCTTGCTCATGGTGGCGTCACTGCAGAAGAAGAGGCGTAATCCAGTCCTGCTGGAAGATCGTGAAACACAGAATGCCGATCAGCATGATGACCAGCAGGAGCATCTTGGCCCAGTCCTGCCCGACCAGGCTGCCGGTCAGCACGGGATCGCGGCTGAAATACGCGCCGGCCGCATAGAACTCCTCGCCGAAGACGGTGTAGTCGCAGGACACCATGAAGAAGGGGACCTGATAGATGCTGGGGGTGCAGGCGATCTGAACGGCGCCGGTCTGCTGGCCGGCCTCGGCCAGCACGAGGGCCTCGTAGCCGTAAGGGCCGAACAGGAAGCTGGCGGCCACATTATCCCGCTTGATCCAGCCGGCGACGCCGGCGGCATAGGGGGACTGTTCGCCGGTCATGTACCGGAGGTGGTCTTCGACGGGGAACAGGCCTTCCTTGCCGACCGCCGCGTAGCCGTCTTTCCAGTAGGACTCGGCCATGGCGTAGGACATGGGGTCCGACAGCGGCACCATCACCGGCATGGAGAGCTTGCCCGCGCGCCGGACGACGTGGCCCATCACGGCCAGGGAGCAGAACAGCTCCACGCCCGGGCCCGTCATCCCCGGGTTGAACATGATCGGCCGGTCTTGCTCGGTCGCCTGGCCGATGACCTCGTCGATGACCTCAAGCCCCGAGATAGGGCGGAGGGTGACGGACCCGCCTTTGCAGGCGCGGCGGATCTGGGAAAGGATCGCCGCCACGAACAGGCCGAAGACGAGAAGCACTATCGGATTCGCGTGTTCCATATGGGACTGCCGCATGATTTCAGGTCTCATTCGGCAGTGCAATACTATCCTGCGCAACGGGCGCATCTTCGAGTTTGCGCGTTGAGGGTGAGCCCTGCCCGCGCGCTGTCGGCCGGGTGGGGGCCCTCGGCGTCGGGGTCGCTATTGGTATCGGTGTCGACGTCGGGTGGCCGGCGGTGGGTGGCTCGGTCTTGAGGCTGCCGGGGGATGTGTCGCGGATCGGGTCAAAACACGGGCGCGTGATATGGGCCCGTCTGCAGCGTTGCCTTCGGGGGGCCGCAGACAGGAGGTCTGGCGCCCCCCTCGTCGCCTTGCATCCGGACCCATCTCCCGCGTCCGGTTTCGATCGGCGGATACGCCGCAACCCGATCCGCGCCACGTTCGCCACCGCCCCGGCCCTGC
>CAZJBP010000031.1:0-25406 GCA_964544115.1 uncultured Victivallales bacterium
CCTAAACCCCGTGATTGCCCAATGAAGAATCACACGCTATTCCCTGAAGGACCCCAATATCAAGCACGCGACAACCGGCTTTCAGATATCGGCCCGCCACGCGAACGCGCCAGTTCTGAAGAAGGCGATCCACATACGTCATAACGCACCCCTCCCCGCATCTGCACTCGCATGGAGCAACCTTCCCTCCTCGACCGATCTAGCGCTGATGCTCCTGTGTCTCCTTCCGACCGTAGACCAAGGTGCCACCGGATGTGAAGACGACATCCACGTCATTGGCGTTCGCATCGACAAGCGGCTCAAGGTACTTGGATCGATACGGGGCAAACTCCGACTCGTCAAGGATGACAAAGGCCACATCTGGCGGAAGAGGTCCGATCTTCAGGTTCCGCTCGCGGTCCAGCCAAGTCAGGACGCTGACGACCGGGCGTCCCGACCACATCGGCACAAAACCGGTCCCGCCGGCAACCAACACCTTACCGGGCTCGGGTCGTTGCTTCACGTATTGACAGGCCGCGTAGAGGCGTTGAACCACGCCTGAGTAATCGGGAGCCCGAAGCCGGGCGGCTTGCGGACTGACCGTCGCGAATGCGACACACCCGATCACGCCCGCCGTCAACACGGCTCCCGACCACACCCCCGGCGCTATGAGAGGCCTCTTTGAGAAAGGCCGTTGACGTTCGCCCTGCGACACCACAAAGGCTCCTACCCCTTCAACTCCACGCGCGAGGTAGAAGAAGAACAATGGCATAAGGGGCAATACGTACCGAATGTCATACCACGTGTTGGCCACCAGCATCCCCATGTAGCAGAGCGCCGTCACCGCCAAGACGCGATTCGTCCGTTGTCGAAAGCCCCACACCGCTCCAAGCACTGTGAGCCCACAGCACAGCAGACACGCGGCGTGAACGACCAACGGTAGCCTGCCAATGCGCGCAATTCCTGTTTGATCGGGTATCAAAAGGATATGAGCGTAGCCTCGCAGGTTGACCCAGATACGATTGCCAAGAGTGAAGTTGCTGACGCCGATCTTCTCCAGGGATAGCGCATACTCTGGAGTTACCCCCGTCTTGTACCCCATGGCTATGCCCGATACGGCCGCGTTGCGCACCAACCACAGGAAGAAGGGCCCCGTCATGAGGAGGCCCAGTGCTATCCGTCCCGCCAACAGGTTCCATCGCTTCGTGCGCCACGCATTTCCAAAGTCCGTGCCTTCGATACAAACGACCCACAGCCAGACCGGAAACACCGCGACACCGGCATAGCGTACAAGCGGCAGAATCATGGCCACCCCAGTCATTGCCATCAACCATGGCAACCGTCCCGTCGCAGCGTAACGCAGGGCTGCAAGGACAAATACGGACAGCAGCAGGGCGAACAGCGTCTCGGAGAGCACCGCGTGCGTGTAGTAGATCGTTGGAAAGAAAACGCTCGCCATTGCCGCCGCCAGCAGCGCGGTATCGACCCGGGATACACGCCTGAGACAGGCAAACCACATCAGGGACACCGCCGTGCACATGGCAATGTTGAGGATCTTGAACGACGCAATGGAGTCCCGACCAAGCCACACCAAGACAGACAGGAGGATGGAATAGCCGGGCGGGCGATCGGTAACCGGTGCACCACTCACGGTATAGCCCTGGCCGGCAGCGAGGCTACGAGCCGCCTCGACGTAGGTAACAGTGTCGCTCATATACACCGGACGGCCGTTGAGGAATGATGCCGACAACAGCGCAGTCAACGTGAACACAAGGCAGGCCCACCGCCAGTCCAGCGGCCAGCATCTGAATCCGCACGGTTCGTCACGAGTCGCTACCATAGGATCCTCTCCTGCTATTCCCACCGAAAGTCAAACACAGCGGCAACACAGTGAATTGGGTGAACACCATCCAGTCGCGTTGACTCACTTCTGATTACGCTCTGCAGTGTAGTCGCCCACATAATCTCCACGACTAATACCCAGCATGCTAAGAAAGAAGCACCCAAAGAACACTTCCACACCGACGACCAGTAAGGTCGTGAAAAAGATGGCCGGCCTCATCATGCGCTGGACATCCAGTTGTCCAAACTGCCTGTGATACCAGACAACGACAAACGCAAGATCCCCGACCAGGCCGACTGCTGTAAGGGCGAGGCCGGCCAATAGACCATGCTCCAGCTTGACCCGGCGCAGGACCGTTGCGAAGTCCGGCCCTGCATGTGCAAGGTGTGTGGTGAAGGTGAACACTTTGACAAAACAACCGAGCAGAAACAGGTATACTCCCAGGATCACCATGGCCATTCCGAGCAGCATCGTATGGACGTCCAGAGCGATTTGTCCGACACGTAGCGGACCCGGCATCAACATCGCTAGGATCATGGCTCCCGCACCACCCACGAAGCCGGCCGGAACGAAGAAGAGCCAGTTCGGCGCCATCATGAGCATATAACGCAGGTGGCGCCAACCGTCCCGCCAGCTGCGCAGGTGAGGCGCGCGGCTGCGACCGTCTGGAGAGAGCGTCGTCGGCACTTCAGTAATTCGCAGCTGCTGGACCGTCGCCTTGACGACCATCTCGCTCGCAAACTCCATGCCAGTTGCGCGCAAATCCAAGCGCTGGATAGAGTCGCGGCTGAAGCCCCTGAGCCCACAATGGAAGTCGCGGCACGGACTGTGAAAGAAGAGCCGGCCAATCGTTGTCAACGCAGGGTTCCCGAGATAGCGATGCAACGGAGGCATGGCGCCACGCTCGATGCCACCGAGAAATCGGTTCCCCATCACAAGTTCGTAGCCGGCACGAAGCTGCTCCAGGAAGGGCATCAGATTGCTGAAGTCGTAGCTGTCATCCGCATCACCCATGATGATATATTTGCCGCGCGTTGCCGATATGCCCCCAAGCAGGGCGCTGCCGTAGCCCTTCATCGGCACCGGTATCACGCGCGCCCCCATAGACTCGGCAATCTGTCTCGACCCGTCTGTGCTGCCGTTGTCGGCTATGACGACCTCTCCGCTTACCTGATACGTTTCAAGCCAGGCTTGTGCCTTCTTGATGCATGTGCCGAGAGTCTCAGCTTCATTCAGGCAAGGCATGAGAATGGTCAGCTCCAGTTTCTGGGTCACGGCGCACCTCCCGGCAGCAGCCTACCTGTTAATGTCTCGTCGTAGAGTCGGGCGTATTCGGCCGCCATCACGCCTAGACTAAAGCTATCCACCGCACGCGATCGCGAACGGGTCCCCATCTGCGCTCGCCGCGCACCGTCCTGCAGCAGATCCAGGCAGGTTACTGCCAGCAAATAGGGGTCGTTGGGCGGGACCACTAGCCCGCAGAGATCGCCAAGCAGTGCGCGAGGGACGTCACCCACACTCGTCGCCACGATCGGCAGTCCACACGCCATAGCTTCCAACAAAGCTATCGGCAACCCCTCCGACAAAGAGGAAAGGCAGAACAGGTCCGCCGCGGGCAACAACCTGGGGACATCCGCACGCATCCCCATAAAGGTTACGCATTGCGCGATCTCGAGGTCGCTAGCGAGGGCTTCAAGTCGCCCACGTTCCGGACCATCCCCTATCAGCCACAGTTCCGTTCGCGCAAGCGTGTCATGGATGCGTCGAAAGGCATGCAGGAGAGATCCGAGATCCTTCTCGGGACTTAGACGCGCGACATTGACCACGATACGCCGGTCCGGGGGGATCCCAAGCTCGGCGCGAAGTGCTTCGCGCCGGGAGGACGGCTGACAAAGTGCGATATCAACGCCGTTGCTGACGATCGCCACCCTCTCAGCGCGCACCGACGCGAGGCGAGCAAGCTGATCTCGCGACTCCTGCGAGACCGCAACGAACGCATCGACCCCGACCCGCATCAACCGATATCGCCAGAGTCCGCGGCTCGAAGCAGAATAGACACCGTGTTTAGTGTGGACATGGCCCTGCACAATTCCCAAGCCCCGGGCGGCTGACGCATACCAGCCCGGCTTGAAATTGTGAGAGTGAATAACAATCGGCGCGTCGGAACGCAGATAGGCTCGGAACTCTCGAAGCGCGCGGTACTTCCCCCTGTCGGCCATGTTCAGCGCACGGACCTCCACGCCCATGCTTCGCGCTTCTGGGGCCAATCCACCTTCATCCTCGATGCAGCATATCTTGACACGGCTTCCTCTGTGGCTGAGCTCAGCAGAGAGGCCAAGAACGAGCGTCTCAACACCGCCCACATCCAGGTTGTTGACGCACTGAACTACCGTCGTCACTTGATCAACACCTGCACATCTTTCCCCAACGGCCCGACTGGGGCGACACGCCCGTGAGCCCACACGCGTGACCTGACAGGTGTGGATGCAGCCCGGAGCCTGTTGTTCACACACTCAAATAGGGTTGTGAACGCTTCTCTCCTGAACGGCGCTCAGACTCCTCGAATCGCGGCCGTGACATAGCCTGCTGGAGGTACATCCGCATCGCTTCCTTCGGGCGCACAGCCTCTCGGTAGTAAACGTGTGCCTCTTCCCGGAGTCGGCGCGCCTTGTCCCCCGAATCAAGAAGGGCGATGCATTGGGCCACACACTCCCTGGCGGTGGTGAATCCGAGATAGTGACGCCCCTCCGCAAGGGGCGTTGCGAACGTGTTTCTTATCGTTTGACTCACCATACAGTTGTTCGCCGCCAGCGTTTCTCCGAGACTGTACGGTACGGCATCAAACAACGCCTTAATGTTGACCCGCACGAGGAAGGTCTTGCACAGCCTGATGAACTCAGGACGGCGTGAGCGCGCTCCTTCCGTCAGGTTAGACAGAAGCTCCGGATATCGTCTCTCGGCATAGGGTGTTGACGCCAGCCCGCCCACCATCGCGTCACCCAGTCCCGACCTCAGGGTGCGGACCATTTCAACCCGTTCCCGGTTGCAGGCGTCGACCCAGTCCCCGCTCTCGGTGTCAGGGTCCCAGAGCCGTGTCTGGAATAACACTTTCGCGCACTTCGCGCCGGCGGGAGTGTCCTCATAGTGCTCAAAGGACGAGAGCGATTGCAACTTGGACACCTGCGCCGCCAATGAACCCATAACTTTCCGTGCAGCCTCGCCCGACACCAACTGCTTCGCAGCAGTGGCGAACAGAAAGCCGCACAGCCGGGCGGACCAGACACGCGAACGCCGCGACCAGGTGGCGAATATAGGGTTAAGCGGAACGACCCGAGACCGTAGCGATGGGACGAGTTCTTCCGCACTCGGGGGATGGTAACTTCTCTTGAAATAGACATCCGAGCAGGCAAGCCCGTCGTGATGCCAGACGTCCGATTGGTCTCTCGCGTCGAAACACACCACGCGTGCAGAGGACTCATTCTCCGCCTTGCAGAGGACAACGAGCAACGGGTAATCAGGCTTCTGCAAGCTTGTGTATTTCCGAGCAGTGGCGCCATTCATCGGACGAAGGACGATACTGCCCTCGCGCGCCAGATCCATCAGTCCCGTCAGAAAGTAGCTATGGAGCCATAGGTCAAAGCCGTCCCCGACAAGAACTGACACGCGCATCGGCGAAGTGATTGCTCCCATTACTCCCACCCCTTCGAAGACACGCTCCACGCAGGATTCAGAGGCTAGCGGTACATTCGCTCATCGCGTTCATAGCAGGCGATAGGGTCGCCAAAGCCACATCGGGCGATGACGGTCTGCATGGCGACATTGCCCTCTGAGGTGTCAATGTAGAAAGTCCGCCTGCCGGTCCGAGTTAGCTGCTCCATGGCCATGATGAGGCCCCATGTCGCCAGACCCTTTCCGCGGCAGTCAGCCGTCGTTTCCACAGGCCCGATAACCGCCGCCCCCCTATCCACGGGGTAGTACCGGCACCGAGACAGAGTGATGCCCCCGTAGCTCGCCACAGCATTAGGTCCGGTCACGACATAGAGCATGCGACTGAACGTTGCCAGCTTGAGGAGCTGCTTCATCGTCGCGGCAACGCCCCAACTGCGCGCCATCACAGACAGCAGCGTGAGCGCCGCTCCAGGATGTTGCAGCAGGTGGAAGCGATAGCCCGGCACCGGCTGCACCGGCGCAGTCGACGACCGCTCCTGACGGTAGACGAATTGCCTCATCCTGGTGATCTACCGGCGTCCGGTCCACGATCTGACACCCAGAGAACGTGACGCGGCTCAAAATTGAACTTTCGCTTGAAGCGACGCATGTTTGCCCCGGCCCCAAAGTAGGAACCGTAGGCATAGTATCGTACGCAGGGATAGTGAGTACGCGCGTAGTCCGCCATGCTGACCAGAAGCATGGGCACCACGCCGTCGGCCTGAACTGCGGCGTGACCGTATATGTGCTCAATCAGCATCAGCTCCCCGGCCACAAGGCAGGCAGCATAGGCGCGAAGCCTCCCATCCTTCAGCACCCCGAAATAGGGATAATCGTGGATGTTCGAGCGGCTGGGAGGGTTCTTACACTCGTGAACGCTGTGGACCAACTCCTCTGCGGGGAAGGCGCCCTGGCGAACATGGGTCGATCCCAAAATGTTTCGGACATCATCCAGATGCCTGTTATACTCGATTCGTTCGAAGGTATAGCCCATTCGCAAGGCCTTCTTGTAGTTCCGTTTGCCGGAACTTTCGATACGATTAACATACTCGCCCGCCCGGTCCGGCAGCTGGCCGATGGCCACGCCCCATGAGAAGGCCGGCAGCAAGGGGAGCCTCTTATGCCTCTTGTTGGCGTCTCGAACAAAGTCCTCCACCAATCTCTCGTAGAAGGGGTCGTTCTCACGGGCCGCCGACACCATCAGGTAGACAGACAGGCGCGGGGCGCGAAGAAGGCGTAGAAGTTCACGGACACGATTCATCATCCGGATCACCGTCTTCTCGTCGGCTGCCTCACCCAACACTCCACCGTTGAGCGGGCTATTGACACAGCCAGCCTTCGCCTTGCACCGCCGAGATGGGTCGCCAGGGAGAAACGGCCGGGCCATTGCAGCAACGATCGCAGATACAAACCGTAGGCGAGGGCGATCTCATGCTGCGCCGCCGCACTCCACGCCGCAGCCAAGAACTGGTAAGCCCGCGCTTGACGACGCCCTGGGCCTCCATGCAAGGCGCCGCCCGGGCCGTAAGCTTTATCAACAACCCTCAGGACTTGGGGAAGGAACTTGCGATGATTGAGACTGAGGCCGTCTGCGACCTCCCGGTAACAGGCAAGTCGATCCGGCATCCGTATCAGCGTGCCCTTCGCGGCCAGCCTCATCCATAAATCGTAATCCTCAGGACCCCGGAACTGCTCATCGAAACCACCCAAGCATGCAGCGGCCTTCTTATTGACCAATACCGTGGAGGTGGCGACGGGATTGCAGACCCTGAACTGACTCAGTGAAAGCGCCACTGCGTCGCTCTGCACCCCTAAACTCCCGGATTCAGCAGCTGTCTCGGTACGCCCGGTGACGAGTCCCTCTGTCTCCAGCGGCACCGTGGCGCCGCAAACCAAGACAGCGCCTCCTGTCACACTGAGAATCCTGCTCTGTCGTTCAATCTTGTCGGGAAGCCAAACGTCATCCGCATCAAGGAACGCAATCCATTCACTACGCGCCTCAGCCATGCCGCGATTCCGAGCCGCCGCTGGCCCCCCGTTCTTCTGCATCTGCAGGAGCCTGACAGTGCTAAACCAGCCCGCGGATGAGACCTTCAGCGGCGGGCAGGATACGCGCCCTGCCGGCGATGATGCGACCTGATCCCCGACGGCCGACTCACTGCCGTCTTGAATCTGTTCTCGCAGATACCTCTCGACAACTTGCACTGTACCATCCGTCGAGGCGTCATTGACGACAATCACCTCATCGGGCTGCACTGTCTGCAGCCGTATCGACTCCAGCGCAGCGATGATCGTAGCGGCAGAGTTATAGGCAGGGATAATGACGGAGATTGTGGGCATGGATGGTAGGATCTGAGCCACGGAGGGAGCGGAGCCACTGGCGGCTTTGGCTACGCTGAAAGAATATGCTTGTACACATTGAGCATCTGCTCGACCACCACGACCTCAGAGAACATTCCCACCGCGTGCTGGCGCGCCTTAAGACCAGCCGCACGGCGCGTCAGGGGGGCGAGGTAGGGCACAGCAGCATCCGCAAGATTGGATGCACGCGTGGCGTCGACGCAGGTCCCGCCTGGCCCAACCGTCCACTCAATGACGGGCCATTTGTGCGCCACGATGGGCAGGCTGGATGCCATCGCCTCGATCAACGCTATCGGCATCATCTCCACCAGCGAACCGTGAACTAAGATGTCCGCCATGCGATAGAGTCCGGGCATCCTTTCGCGCGGGAAATTCGCCAGAATGGTCAGATGATCACCCAGTCGGTCGCCGCCGTAGGCGATGATCTCTTCCGTTTCCTGCTCCCGAGCGCCTGCCACGATCAGGTGAATGGAAGGTTGGGGAGAGGACTGAAGATTGAAGACTGAAGACTGAAGGCTTGGAATCCCACCAGTGTCAGCTATGAGCTGCGCCACGGCATCAATCACGACATCAACCCTCTTGTGCGTTCGTTTGATCGCGGAGACGCAGAGAATGATAAAGGCATCTTCGGAGATCGCGAACTCGCTCCGCGGAGTGGGTGGCACGCTCGGAGAGAAACGCTGCGTATCGACAAAGTTCGGAATCGAAAACCATTCTCTCGCCATCCCCGATCTAGCGTCTGTTGTCCGAAGCACGCGTAGAGGAGTCCTTGCCTCCGCCGACTGCTCACTGGTTTCTGTTTTCTGACTTCTGACTTCTGATCCCCGGCCCCCGAAGCTCTCCTCGTCCCTGTCCAGGTAATAGGGTGCCAGTTCCTGCACGTACTGAAACCGACTTAGGAACTCGAGGGGCTCCTCGGTGCCATGTGCAAGGATCTCCTTTGTCTTGAGCCACCCCCTCTTGCGCCACAAACGACACCAGAACGCAATCATCGGGTCCTGAACGTGCAGAATGTCATACCGACCCGCCTTCAACATGGGCGCCAGTCGCAGCCAGAACGTAACCTGCTCCCACCCATATGCACTCTTCAGCCCCCACCGCCAGGCAAACGCAGGCATGACCCGCGCCGCCAATCGCGCCGTTCGCCCCCCTCTTTTCCAACATGGAAGGACCGAGGTCGGAGCCGAATGGGTGGATGGACCCATCTGGCAAGCTCCAATCTCAGGTCCACGGTCTATGGTCCCTTGTCTGTGGTCTGCGGCCCGCGGTCCGTGGTCTGGAGTACCTCCCCCCTGTAGCCCTGTAGCCCTGCCTCCCTGTAACGTTTCCCCCGCAAACAGTGTCACATCCACGCCTCTACGCGCCAACGCAACAGCAGTGTCGGCCGCCCACGCCTCGATGCCGCGCGCCACATGGCCCAACCCCGAACTGGCGATCGCTATGCGCACGTGGGTGTCTGGCGGGAGCCCCCTACTCCGGGTCACGAGGGATGCGGGCTTGGGTACGGGTCAGCTCTCACCGTTGCCGGCCTCAGCCCGCGCGTTAACCGCCGCCCAAGCCCCGTCAATGGGGTCTCGATGGTGTAATACGCTAACGACGCGATCAGAACGTCTAGGCTTAGCGTCACCAGGATCAGCAGTGGGGTCGAGCTGCGGCCATAGAACGACGACCACATCACCTGGAGAACGATGAGGTGGAGCAGGTACAGACTGTAGGAGATCCGCCCCAAATGCTGTACGATCGGACCTTGGAGGGCCCTCCGCAGCGGCTCAGCTCCCAGCGCCAGAACGATGAAGACGCCACTGCCGACTGTTGCCGTCCAGTCCGACAGCAGCGGCAGCCTCCAGAGGATGGCGCTCGCCGGCCACCAACTTACGGCCGTAAATAGCAGGACACCAAGAAGCATTAGCCCCGCCTGGGGCAACGCCCCTATTGTGGACACCCACTGTGTAAGGGCCTTCCGGTGTTTGGCTAGGATCGCCCCTGTGTAAAACATCGCAGCAAAGTGCAATGTCAGCAGCACGCTGTCCCGCAGGGGCGACAACTCTGCAACCCGCTGCATGCCGTCGGCTGCGAGCGACAGCGCCACTGCTCCAAGGAGGACCACCCGCCAATTCCACACGGCCACGGGCAGAGCAATGAGAGGGAACATGAGCGATAGTCTCATTTCGTGCGTCAGGGACCATACGACGTTGTTGTATCCGCCACAGCTGAACACTCCAATCAGACTGGCGTGACCCAAGACATCCGCCGCGGACGGAGCCTCCTGCCATTGATTGTTGAACCATTCGCTCAACCCAGGCACCCGTGCATGGTGAAGCAGTGCGGCGCCACAGAATGCCGCAGCCATGGAGGCGAGGTATGCGGGGTATATACGGAACACCCGTCGCACGCAGAACCCCCCGTACCCGCCACGTCCCTTGTGGTAGGCGAGTGACAGCACGACGCCGCTTAACACGAAGAAAAGCATGACCGCGGGTCGTCCGGTGAACGCAATTGCCATGGGGGTGCGCTGCATCCAGAGGAACCAAGTGGGACGCGCGGCTGGCGGAAACGCCGACACAAAGTGGGAGAGCACAACCGCAACCGCTGCCATTCCCCGTAGAGCGTCCAACTCGGCCAACCTGGGGGTCCCCGCCGACTCGCGGCTGCTCCGAAGCGGCTGCGTTGGCCGCCATGTGTCTGGGTGGTCTAGCTGATGTCGCCGTGTTGCCATTTCATTCCGGTTACCGCGTGGCCATGGGGTCGACACTCCCGCCATGTGACCGCTCTCTGAAGCAGAACACATTGTGGTAGATGTACCCACCCTCAAAAGCTTGCTCATCATACGGGAGCAGGACGTTGACCCGGCGGTAGTAGAACTCCCGATATCCGAGTTCCCGCAGTCTCCCGAACAAATCGCCGGGGACGTGTCCGTTTCGCGCCAGCGCTTCTGGGTGGATCTCCATCATCATTGGTGGACCGATGCGACCGAGGGTCTCCTTCGCCCCATCAAGAAAGAAACATTCGTGACCCTCAATATCCACCTTGATGAAGTCGATACGCCTGATTCCATGCGCAAGGGCGAACTTATCGAGGGAAGTCACGCTGATGTGTCCGGCAACGCTGGCGCTCCCGGGCGCCACCAGATAGGCCGCGCCGCTGTTCTCTGAACTTGAGTGCATGTCGAACACTGCGTCCTCGAGTCCCAGTCCAACGCCATGTGCCCGAATGCATCTCATGCGGTTCATTTGGATGTGCTCGCAGAGACGTCGGTAGGTCGGCGGATTTGGCTCGAACGCGTGAATGAGGCACTGCCGCCGCAAAGCACGCGCAAACGTGAGGGCGTAGTAGCCGAAGTTGCACCCGACGTCCAGGATGGTGTCCCCCGGCGACAGCAGCGAACGGCAAAGTCGCCAGTCGCCCGCTTCCTTGTTGCCAAACCAGAACAGGTCCCGATCAACTTCATCGGACGGCCGCAGGTTCCAACTTAGCCCGACGCGTCGAACCTTGTGATAGCCGCAGCCCCCCCGTGTCATACCCGTGGCCAATCGCTCGATGAGCCCTCGGGCTCGCCATTGCCAGCGCGTAGGTATGAGGGACGTTAAGCGCGCAGCAACCCGTGCCATCGGGTTATGAGCCGCCGCTTCCGCTTGTGCGCGAGAGTTCATGCCGCCTTGTGTCGGTGAGGTGTGCGGCGGCCGCTAAGAACACGCCACACTTCAGACACCACGTCCTCCACCTGGATATGCGAGACACAGTAGTAATTGGGATGAATGCACTGCCCATGACAACCGTAACAGTCCATCCGATGGTAAGCCATACCATGCTGCTCGACCGGCCCCCACGGGTTCCATCGCCCGAAGTCGCCGCCCCACATTACGACCACGCTGGGCGTATTCGTAACGATTGCAAGGTGCAGGCCGAAGGTGTCATTCCCGATGCAGAGATCACTCTCGCCTATTAGCGCTGCGCTCTCCGCTAGTGAGAGACAGCCCGCAAGGTTCTGCACAGCACCCACCGAGGCCGATTGGATCGACTGGAAGATGGCATCATTCAATGATCGATCCAATTCGCTGCCTAAGAGCAGAATTTGCACGGGACCGTGCTCTGCGGCTACTCTCCTCAACACCTCAACGTACCGCTCCATCGGCCACGCCTTGCACTTGAACCTCGCGCCAGCGCACACGGCCACACGTATGCGCGTGGCAGAGGAAGCTGCCGCCAGACGCACCCTCGCCGCGTCGCGATGCGCTTGGGCGATTCGAAACTCCGGCTGAATATCCGCTCGTCCGCGCGCGCATTCGATGCCGATTACTCGGCACAGCGCTAACAACTTCTCTAGTTCGTGTGAACCCACCGTGCACTCCGCCAGATCGGAATACTGGCCGCCGCTGGCGCTGGGCAGGCTATACCACACCTTCCTCCCCGCAACCGCGAGGCGGCTCACGGCATGTCCAAACACATCATCGTCGGTGACCCCATTGATAACAACGTCGTACGGACGGGCCAACAAGGCGATGCCCCATTTAAGCCTCTTGATGCGCTCCCTGAGGTCCGCCGCCTGCACAGACGGAATGGGGAGGATCTCATCAATGTGTTGATTGTCCGCCCAGAAGGGCCGCGTGGACACGTTGCATACGAGCCTCAGTCTGTGCTCAGGATACTTCCGCCTCAGCAACCTGACGACTCCTGTGAACAGAAGTCCATCGCCCAGAGAATCGCTCTTTATCACTAGAATTGACTTGCCCAGTCGCAGCAGCCTCCGCCCGTACGCCACCCCCTGTGCGACCCAGGCGGCGAGGAGAAGCCAGAGCGGAGCCTTGTGCTTCTGTGAAAGATCCACCCGCCGCCTCCCCAGGCCTGAATGCCGGCCAACTGTTACCGTTTGCCCTTGTGCGCGTGGATATTGCAGGCCACCACTCCCCGCCACGGCATCTCCTCTATGATGTCCCATGTGTAACCGAGGTCGACCAGTAGCGCATAGACCTCTTCCGGGGAAGTGCTCGCAGCCCGCAATGTCAGAGGGTTGACTTCGAGCACAAGGTCGGGGGCATCATCCCGGCTGAGGATTTGCGCGCCCCCACGCAACACACGCAACTCGCTGCCTTCGACGTCAAGTTTAAGCAGGTCAACGTGCCGAAGATCCATGGATGCCACCTGTTGGTCAAGAGTCCTTGTCACGACTATGACCGTCTTGGGATTGTCCGAAAGCGCACCCACCATCAGGCTGTTGCCTTCAGACTCTTCCGGTGCGTTGTTGATGTAGAATGTCGCCTCGCCATTCCGGTCAGAAAGGGCTACTGATTCGACCGACACATTTCGGAGTCCGTTCAGGGAGATATTTTCAAGCAACCTGCCCCTCACCGCCGGAGTCGGCTCGAAGGCAACGACACGTCCCGCTGGTCCAACGCACCGTGCGGCGACGAGCGTAACGTAGCCCACGTTCGCGCCGACATCGAATACAACCATGCCACTCCTCAGCCGGCTCTCGATTAGCGCCACGGTCGCTCCCTCCTTGCAGGTACGCTTCAGGCACTCGAACTCGACACCGGAAACACCCGATACACGCAACCAGAGGGACCTGCGTATGCGAACACAGAGAAACGAGGATGCGACCCGCAGCAACCATGTCTTACCCCTCTGCACGGGAGAGTGCCGAAGGTACCACACAAGTGGGAAGCTTGCAGCCTTTGTTACGGTGTATGACATCATGCCTCACCCGCGTCCTGAAAGACGATCATACACACCCTCCACAGAGTCCACATGCATTCTACAGGAAAACTCGTCACGGCAACGCTCGTATCCACGCAGTGCGAGCTCTTCCCGCAGGACAGGAGAATTCCAGAGGAGCAACACCGCCTTGCACAGCCTTTCGGCCGAGCCCGCTGGGAACAGAAGACCTCTGTACGCAGGCCCCAGGACCTCCGGCGCCCCACCCGTGTCGGGCGCAACAATGGGCTTCCTCAGGGCCATTGCCTCCAGGAGCACCCGGCCGAACGCCTCGTGAGGGCTTGTGAGAACAAAGACGTCCATCACTTTCATGTATGCGGGAACATTCCCAACATGCCCTGTGAAATGGAAGCGATCAGCCAATCCCTGCGCATTGATCTGCTCAACTAACGACGCATAGTACTGCGGCCCCAGACTATCCTGTGAACCTAACATTAGGAACTCGGCCCTGGGAACAGCCGCCACGATCGCTGCTGCGGCAGACACCAACAGGTGGCTGTGTTTATCACTGGCAATCCGACTAGCCGTGCCTATGACAAAGCTGCCGCTCTTGATGCCCAATGCCTCCGGTATGACTGTCACATCCGCCGACTCCGCATTTATCCCGCCACTGTCGGCTGCATTATGGATAACCAGAGAACTCACGAACGGAACGATGGCATGAAGATTCTCCTGGACGGCCTTCGTTACGCAGATGACTTGCGACACGCTGCGCAAGGCAAGGCGCGATTTCCAGGTCACGTCCTCGTCGTCCAGGAACTCCCGGTCGTGGACTATGATTTTGCAGCCGGCGAGTCGCGCTCCAAGCCAGCAACTATAGAGTGCAGACAAATTGTTTGCGTGCACCAGCCTGACTTTCTTGCGAGAGAGCACTGCGGCTATGCGAAGTGATTCAAGGAACCAGTGGAGCAGTTCCGTGCGCGAGAGTCCGCTCGGATTCCATTCGTACACCCTGAACGCGTTCCGGGCATAATGATGGATCATGGACCGACGTGCAAAGCAGATCGTGCCCTTCGCTGGGGCTCTCCCTCTCATCAGAAGGCTTAAGCTGTTTACGGCCCCGCCATGGAAAGCCGCGTCGCAGAAGTAGGCGACGACAGGATCTTGAACAGCGGGTTGGGAGCAATACATGGGCGTTGTAGGGGTGCTGACAGGGCGGATTTCATCGTAAACCCGCTCCGTCGACCTCAAGCACGCCTCCTCGGAGAATCTTCTTCGCACCCTACCTGCTGCCTGCGCACCGAGAAGGACTCGCAGCTCCTCTGAGCCGTGGATCTGGATGATTCGCCTGCCGAGGTCCTCCGAAGAATCAGGTTCGAACAGAACCCCGCTGACACCCTCTTCGATGACCTCCCTGGCGCCACCGGCACGCGGCGCTACGATAGGCTTTCCCAGCGCCATCGCCTCAAGCAGGACCAGTCCGAGAGCTTCGCAGGGGGATCCATGCACAAAGATGTCCATTATGGCAAGATAGGCAGCGGGGCTGTCAACATGGTCGGTGAAGACGAATCGCGACAGAAGGCCCCGACGATGCACCTCTTCCTGAATGCGGTTCCAGTAATTACGCCCGACGCTTCCTGTGCTGCCCACGATGAGGAATTTCGCATTTGGTATGGAGCGAAGAATGACCGATGCCGCCTCAACCAACAGCAGTTGACGCTTGTCGGGGGCGATTCGGCTCGTCATTCCGATGACGAAGTCCGACGCAGCGAGTCCTAGCTGCGAGCGGGACGTTGTGCCGACCTCGGCCATGCGAACAAAGTCATCGCTGTCGATACCGTCGTGTATGACACGTGTGCGAATACGAGGCACGTGAGCGACTAGATTGTCACGCACGGCATCGGTGATACAGATCGCAGTCGAAGCGAACCGGAGGGCCAGCCGCTCGCACCAGGAAAGATCAGTCGCGTCGATGAATTCGCGATCGTGAGTTACTATTCGACGGCCCGACAGGACCGCCCCAAGCCAGCAGGCATACAGCGCAGAAAGGTTGTTCGCATGTACAAGGCGAATTCCGCGACGCGCAAGGGCAAACCAGATCCGCATTGACTGAGCCGCAAAGGACGGCAGAGTTCTCACGCTGAGGCGGACGCAATCCCAGCATTCCACATCAGCACCCGCGCGCGAGTAGACGTCGACAAGGCTTTTGCGAGCAAACACGAGGGCCCGGTCACCCTCCCTCCTTGCGCGCAGAAGCATCTCCAGACACTTAACGGCACCGCCCATGAAGGCGGCATCACAGAAAAACGCTATCGCTTGCCGTTTTGGGTTCATGCGCGAGGACAGGGCGCCCTTCTACATCACGAACGTGGATGTCGGTTCCGCTTGCGTTGGGGGCGAGCCGAACAAGGCCGGCATCAGCCACGGCGTCGGGACTCCAGGATGACGCCCCACGTATAGGCCATCTCGCTTTCCGCCTTCAACCATATGCGTGATGGACAGGTGTATCTCGTCAAAATGTATCGCAGTGCCCCAATCGCGACTCGTCGCCACATGTATCGCGGAGCGCGAAGAAGTGTTCGGCTCCCCTTGAACGCCCCCATGCGAGCTGCCGCAGCCCCATAACCCGCCACCCGGCGCCGATAGTAGGCCTCGGTGTGCCTATAGGCAGGCGTTCGGTGATGGACAATGCAGTCCGGCACGTACAATCCCTTGTGGCCGGATGCAAGTAGCTGGGCTTGCAGGTGCACCTCCTCTCCGAGCACCTGCATCACGAAGCGATCATCACCCTTTGCGGAGAGCGCAGTGGGGAAGGAGACACCGGGCGCGAAGACGGACCTCCTGAAGCCCATGTTGGCACCGAGGAACCGTATCGAATCATCGCCTGCGGACACAAACGCAAGGGTGTCACCCAAGTCGAAGTGTATGTCTGTTTTGCCGTCGCGGATGTTCTCCTTTACCCACTTAGGAGGAGGTTGGCTCCACCTCACAAGCACCCTTCCGCCAGAGAACGACACGTCGGGATTGGCCATCATGCCGTCGTGAAAGGCCTTTAGCCAATTGCTGTCAACGTCCACGTCGTCATCCGTGAATAGCACCAACTCCCCCCGCGCTTCAGTAACGCCTCGATTCCGGGCAAAGCTCTGCCCCTGATTCCTTTCGAAGATGTGCCGTATCGGAAGCTTGCCGTGAAACGTCTTGCACAAGGCCTCCGTTCCATCCGTGGAATTGTTGTCGACGACCAGAAGTTCCCATGAGATCTCGGAAGGGATTGCGAGTTCGCAGCAGGTGCTGAGCGTTCGCTGTAGGCTGGTTGCCCTGTTGTAGGTACAGATGATTACGGAAATATCCATTACGCACTCCAGTCCCAGCCTACGCAGCATGGCGCGCTTCGCCGCCCATCCAAGATGACGACAGGAGCCGCGAACAGCGGTCGGCTGACCGAATCAATCCATGTTGATTCACCAGACCTGTCTTCGACGTTCTCAAGCGCATCGAGCGCCGCGGCTTCTTCTGACAATTCAGGGCAACTTCGAGTTTGCCCCACAAGCCTCTGGGCCCTATATCGGTGACTCGATCGCAGCCCTTCTTCTCGGGCATGAAAGACATCCGGCAGCTGCCGCGCGGATCAAACTGGTTCCTATCCGGCCTATCCCATTGAACCAACGCCTTCTCTGACGACGAGCCATGCCAACACATTCGCGCGGATGCACCTACGCTCATATCGCTCAGCCCTCACCGCCGCTGGAGCGCCGGCTTACAGCCGGCGATTCCCCATCAGGCACACCGACGCGCGTGGTTGCGCCCGAACGCCACATATCCCTCACTCTTGCTGCAGCGGCGCTTCCGAGAAGCCTCTCTGCAACAGCCGCACGCAACGGCCAGCGAACCATACGCCACGGGGCCAAGGCGGCCAAGCGCCCCAGCGACCGCACTGCCTGGGATCGTGACACATGGCTGCCTGTCGCCAAGGCAGACAGCACCTCAACTTGCATCTGGTGAACTCGCAGCCACCGCTCAGCCCCCAACAGCACCCACGACGACAGCTCTCCATCGGCGCATCGCAGGGCTCCCTTCACCGTCCCTATCCGACTGGAGCGGAGCGCTACCCGTCTGACGTAATCATCCCAGGCCTCCCGTGCCGCCGCTCGCAACACATGCGCATAGCGGGATCTAAAATGTGCATCGAGGGCCACGAGCACCCTCAATACGGCCTTCGTGCGTTCTGCATCCGACGCATTCGTCCACACTCCCCCATCGTGACGACGGTACACCGCCATTCGTCCTTCCAAATAGCCGACACAACCACGCTCCGCGCAGAGCACCCAAAGCGGCCAGTCACCCATGCCGAGTCCCTGAAACCATTCCGGGAGAGCTGGAACGGCGCTCCGACGTGCAACAACGGAGCATGTAGGAATGATGCTTCTGGTCAGCATCGTCTGGAATGGAAGGTCTCTATGGTCTCGTGATGTCAGATATGTCCCCACCGTCGTACCTTCAGAATCGATCACGTCAGCATCGTGGAAGCACAAAGCTGCGTCCCGATGAATCTCCATGTAGTCGACCTGTTTCTGCAACTTACGTGCATCGCTCCAATAGTCATCCCCCTCCAAGAAAGCGACGTACTTACCTCGACATGCGGACAACGTGCGAGAGAAGTTCGACAGCATCCCCATGTTGGACGCGAATGGGAGCAGGCGCACATTGCCAGAGGAGCTGCTCACCAGCCGACTCAAGACCTCCCGCGTTCCATCGGTCGAGCAGTCCTCTCCAACGACGCACTCCACGTCAAATGTGGTGTCCTGCGCCAAGGCGCTCTCGAGGGCTTGCTGTATGTATTGCTCATGATTGTATGTGATGGTGCACACACTGACCATGGGCTTCATCGACATAGCAGCCTTAAACCTACCGAAGCCTGCTTGCGCGTGCTGGCACACCCTAAGCCACAACACACTCGGGACGATTCTTCACAGCCGCAGACCCAGAGCCGACTACCGCGGCGGGATGCATCGCAGACACGATGTGGTCCTTTTGCGGGTAGCCGGCGGATTTGTCATTGAGCGATCACAGGGCGTAGGTCAAGGCCGCCGAGATAGAAAAGCGCGTAACGTGTAAACCGACCCCAGTTGCTACCGATGCAGGCATCTTGGATCAGTTGCTGGATACGGCCATTGAATCCCCCGGCAGCGGCATTGCACGGATGGTGGTGGAAGTGGGTAACTATGTTGTTCCAGCGGCCTTTGGCATGCGGACGACTCTCTTTAGAGGCCGGAAGGACCGTTGGGATACACGGGCGTCAGAATTCTGCAATCAGGCTGCTTCACTAAAAACGATCGATGGGGTAGTTCTGTGTTCGCCTTCTCCGCGAAGCTCTCTATCGACACCTTTCAAACACCCATAGCCTCAATCGCGAACACCTGCAGCCCATTTCCAGAGTCTTTTCGATGGTATCACCTGCGGCGCGTCGATTGAACTCCGTATCCCAATCGAGCGTCGCGTCAAAGCATGGTCGCACTCCTCGCGTTAGAAGAAAGTAGGCGCCAAGTCCCGTCTTTTCGACAAGCTTGGTGCCCGAAGCGTTCATGAATTCCTCCAGCTTCGCGTCCGACAAGAAGAGGTTATGCCAACGCACTGGCAACGGCGGCAACCCCAGTAGATCTCGGAAGCGATTGAGCTCTTCAACACCATCAACACTACCCTCCAACAAGAGCAGTCGCCCACCGATCTTGAGCCTGACGGTGAACCCACGCAGAACTTTCTGCTGCAGCGACCACTCCGTAATGTTGATAAGCATCCTTTGCGACACGACGAAGTCGAACTCCCTACCCACCTCATATACTTCACTGAGGTCAGCTCTGGTAAATGTCACATTCCTGCGTGACGCCAAGCGAGTTTTGGCCATGGCAAGTCTCGTCTCCGAGAAATCTGCTGCGACAACGCTGGCTCCGGGTATGGACGAATACACAATAGTGCCCTCTCCTTCTCCACAGCCGGCATCTAGAATGCGCGAATTGTCTGCGATTTGTCGCCTGATGAGCGCGACCTCACAGCCAAGCAGATGCTTGTCATACATGGATTCCACAACCTGTTCGTTCCAATAACCCAACACTTTTTCTTTCTCATACATAGCGGCACCTCGTGTCTTCTGAAATACGGGGCCATCCTCTGTCCCGGCATGGTTCTAGAGAATCCGGCCTGCCCCCCCATTCCAACCCCTTCTGGCGAACTCACGGCGAAGTCCGGGTGAACCGTCGCTCAAGTGCCGCTGTTCTAATGATGCTCGCGATCTCGGTAATTGCAGTTTGATCCACGCATCGCCCGGTTGGAAAAACAACCACTCGCTCGGCTACGATATTGGTGTTCGACAGTAACAGGCCGGCTTCGGGGTATAGCGACCGATAAGGCATCATGTTGTGGCACCCGGGCCAGAAGTACTTCCGGGCAAAGACATTCCGTTCGTGCAGAACGTTCACAATCTCGTCACGGTTAAGCGGACACGTTGGAGACACTTCGACCACGATGTACTGGTAGTTGCACTTCTCGGCCTCTTCATGAGTGATCAGGGAGATGCCGCGCAACTCGCTGAACGCCTCCCGGTAGGCAAGGTAGTTCCGCTTATTGATGGCGATTAATTCGTCGATACTCTCCAGTCCGGTCAATCCCATCGCCGCGCACACCTCCGTCATTTTACCGTTTGTTCCGGCAGAGACGACGTTGTCGTAGCCAGCGAAGCCGAAGTTAGTCATCAGCCGGAGCCGGCTGGCGAGTTCATCGTCGTTGGTCACTACGGCGCCACCCTCAAAGGTATTAAAGAACTTGGTGGCATGAAAGCTCAACACCTCGCATCGGCCAAAGTTGCCGATGGAACGACCCCTGTGGGAACAACCGAACGCGTGGGCAGCGTCAAAGAGAAGTTGCAGTCGGTGGCGCTCGGCAATTTGACTTAACTCTTCAATGGGCGCGGGCCGCCCCCAAAGGTGAACACCAATGATCCCAGAAGTGCGGGGGGACACCATGCGCTCGACAGCATCCGGTGCAAGATTGTGGGTCAGGAGATCTATGTCCGCGAACACGGGAGTGAGCCCCAGCCACTGCAGGGCGTGGGCCGTTGCCACAAACGTGTAGGAAGGGACGATAACCTCACCGCGTAGGTCACACGCTCGAATGGCGATTTCAAGTGCGATTGTACCATTGCACATCGCGACGCAGTGCTTCACGCCTAGAAACTGCGCCACACGTTGCTCAAACTCCTGCACAAGCGGTCCATGGTTGCTAAACCACAGCCTGTCCAATATTCCTTCGATCCTCTTCATCAGTGCGGCACGATCGCCAATGTTCGGTCGCCCCACGTGGAGCGGCTGGCCAAACACCGGTGACTCCAAAGGGGGAGGCGCTTCATCTTTCAAGTGCATGCTACTCGCGCGCCTCCGACGGGGGCTCCGTCTCCCAGCGTAACGCAGGCTGCACAACGCCGGGCTCCTTGCCGTGCCAGCCCTCGTTGCGTGGCTCGGTGTCCGCCACCTCGAAAGTCAGCACGCTCTCGTCCGCAAAGAACACCACATTCCCATTGCGGACCAGCAACACTTTCACATGGTACAAACCACTGTTGAGCAGGTTGCCCGGGACGTGGCAGACGCTCCTGTAGCAGCCAGAGCGGTCACCATATCCCGTCTGAGCAAGAAGCGGAGCATTTGTGGTTGTGAAGGCCACTATTCCCTGTTCATTGACCAGGTGGAGCGTCAAATGAACTGGTACATGGTCGCGAGTAACTCGGTACTCTGTTCGAATGCAGAACGCCGTCGACATCGCGATCAGCGTCGGCGACCGCCCATCTTCATCGGTGATGCTGCTCGAAATCAGTTGCCCATCACTTCCCGGCATGGACGCCCACCGCGCGTCCATGACCTTGCTCAGGGATAGTTCCTGCCCGTTTCGCAAATACTGCGACGTGACCTCTGGCGCATCGCCTATCAGCTGGATTCGCCCCCCATCCAGCAGAACTCCCTTGTTACAGAGACTCTGCACGGCAACCATGTTGTGACTGACGAACAACACGGTCCGCCCCCCTTTCGCCACTTGGCCCATCTTCCCTAGACACTTCTTCTGGAATGACGCGTCGCCAACGGCCAATACTTCATCAACGAGCAGGATCTGCGGATCAAGGTGCGCGGCAACGGCAAAAGCCAGTCGGATATACATGCCGCTGGAGTAGAATTTGACCGGTGTGTCAATAAACTTATCGACCTCGGCAAAGGCCACGATCTCATCGAACTTCCGAACGATTTGCCGGCGCTTCATTCCGAGGATTGAGCCATTCAAGTAAACGTTTTCTCGCCCCGTGAGTTCCCGGTGGAAGCCAGTGCCGACTTCCAGAAGGCTAGCGACGCGCCCATGATATGTCACCTTTCCAGTCGTGGGCGGAGTGATTCGGGACAGGATCTTCAGAAGAGTGCTCTTACCGGCGCCGTTGCGGCCGATGATGCCGACGACCTCCCCTTGCTTGATCTCAAGGTTGACGTTCTTGAGTGCCCAGAAGTAGTTGGGGTCATGCACGAGTCGTTCTTCATGCACTTCGTGAAACGTCTTGTGGGGCACGTGATCAGAGACGGCAGACGGCGGACTATAGACGGCAGGCGAGTCTGTCGGTTTGCCGTTTCCGGTCTGACGTCTGCAGTCTGCAGTCTCTGGTCTTCCACCTGCGGCCTGCAGTCTATGGTCTATGGTCTGCGACCTACAGCCCTTCCCCCCGACCAGCCCTCGAATCCAGTCTGTCACGTCCGCCCGAAGGTTGGCGCTGAGCGGCGTGGCGCCTCCGTACCGGTAGCGCTTGCCGAGGTTCTCAATGCTTATGGCGATGTCGGTCATAGGGGATCAGCCTACAATCCTCTCACAGCACATCTACCAACCTGGCCTCACGTTTACGGAAGAACCAGATACCCAGAGAGAGACAAGCCGCCGCAGACAGCAGGCTGCAGACGATCTGGAGGCCGTTCAGGGGGGCACCTTTCAGAATGTTTCGGTAGGACTCGATGACGACAGCCATGGGGTTCAGAAAGAGCCACGGCTGGGCCCACGGGGGAAGCTTGGACGCGGGATAGATGACGGGGGTGGCCAGCATGAAGACTTGAACGATGAAGCCAACGGTGTGTTTGACATCGCGGTACTGAGCGTTCAGCGCCGCCAGGACGAGGCCGATGCCAAGAGCGGTGCTGGCTTGGATGAGAAGCAGGAGCGGGGTGAGGAAGAGGAGAACGGGAGACCAGAGACCGTAGGCAGCAGACACGATGTTCAGGACAATCCAACCGATGGAGAAGTCGAGCAGGGAGCCGCAGACAATGCCGCCGGGAACCACTACCCGCGGGAAGTAGACCTTGCTGATGAGGTGCGCGTTGGACTCCATGCTCAGCGATGACTGGCTCAGGGCGGTGGCGAAGGCGTTCCATGGTACCAGGGCGGCAAGATAGAAAAGCGGATACGGGAGTCCGTCGGCCGGCATGCGCGCTATGCGGCCAAATATCAACGAGAACGCTCCGGTCATGAAGAGTGGTTGCAGCACAACCCAAACGACGCCAAGCGCCGTTTGCTTGTAGCGCACCTTGATGTCTCGTTCGACGAAGGTGAGGAACAACTCGCGGTAGTCCCAGAGGTCGCGCAGGAACTGCCGCAAGCGTTCGTGCCGCTCAGCTGAGATGACGGTTACGGGGAGCATGGGAGGCGAAGTTACAGGGGGGGCAGAGTTGCAGGGTTACAAGGGGGTGGGGTTACAGCGTTACAGGGAGACAGGGCCTCTGGGCCACAGCGTTACAGGGCAAGAGGGGGACAGGGCTTCAAGAAAGGAAGGGAGTTCTCCGACAGGATTCACAGGATCTTCAGGATTCTGGGCCTTAGGCCTGTCACTCTGAAACACTGTAACCCTGACACTCTGAGACCCTGCAACCCTCATCCCCCTACCTCACCATCCTCTTCACCAGCGGGTTGCCCCACAGCTTCTGGGCCTTGAGGTGGAACTTGCGGAGGTGGTCGACGCGATCGCGCAGGAACTTCATCTCGCCGTTGCCGCCGGCCGCGGAAGGCTTGCCGTTCCCGGCGAGGTCTTTCTCGGCTGCGGCGAGGAGCGCGGCCAGGGACTCCATGCGCGCGCCAAGGATTCCAGCAACGATGTTGCGCACGATGCGGCCAAAGTAGTCGTTCGCAATGTAGTGGTCGCGGCGGTCGCCCTTGACCCACACGCGCTGGGCGGCGCCCCACTGCTCAAGCTGCCTCACGGTCATGCTCGCCCCGCCCTTGCTGATCCCCAACGCGGCAGTCATGTCATCCAGCGTGCGCGACTCTTGCGAGAAATAGAGGTACGCGTAGATCTGGCCCAACGCCCGCCCCAAGCCGAGCGACTGGGTCAGCAGGCCACTGTGTTCAATGAACGCGGCAGGTACAGGGTGGAGCATGGCGTTGACACACTTCGTGCCCGTGGGTTATGCACGGGGCCGTGCATACCATTCAGTCTGTATTGAATGTACCATGGAGTACGGTGGCGAGACAAGGGTGTTTTTACTCGCGTCAGCCCCCATACGCCTTGTTCAGCAGCAGTATCGAGAAGTAGATATAGACAATGCTTCCCAAGGCGCCCAACGTGCCCCATATAAGCCACTTTCGGATGGTCTCCCGAGTCCAGATGGGCGGTTGGCCGTCGTCCGCAGCCACCTTGTCCGCGATCGCCGGCAGACAGCCGCCAATCGCTACGAGGAAGAAGTAGGGATACACGTAAGCCCGTGAAAGGAAGTACGACGAGGCGAAGTACGAAGCCAGCGCGGCCATGCTCAAGCCCGCGAACCGTCGCAGCCAGGTGGAGTCCACGTCCGTGCGACCCGCCAGACGCATTTGCGTACGCCAGGCACCGGCAAGAGCAAAGAACGCAAGCAAGAACCAGAAGACATACCCGAAAGCGCCCAGTTCGGCGTAGCACATCACGAAGGCGTTGTGAGCGGCGCGGCCGCCGCCAATGTATTCGCCAAGCATGCCGTACCCTACACCGAACACCGGCTTGGTCTTAAACGCCCAATTGGCTTCCCCCCAGAAGACAACGCGGTCACGCGCAGATTGTTCAAGCATCCCCGCACCCAGAGGGAACACCAACAGGCTCGTCGGGGCAACCCAGGACACGGCCCTGGGCAGCCATCTTGCGGGCGTAACCACCAGCAGGACCATAACTCCCAACGCCGCACAAAGAGCAATTTGGCCGCCGCGCGACCACGTGGATAAGATGGCCTGGATCAGGAGCCAGGAAATGGCGAGACAGGGCAACAGGTTATACCAGCGGAGCCGCTTAGGCAGAGCGAAGATAAAGGGGATCGTGACGCCCAGAATTTGAGCCATGTCGTTTGGATCCTCGAATATCCCAAAGAACTGGCTGCGCCACACTGGCTCGTCCTGCCCCGGCCTAAAGCTCAAGACGGGCTGCTGGCCGGCAAAACCTAACCCGGTGCGCTCCTGCATCAGCGCATGAATGGACATGAAAATGGCCATACCCACAAACAGGGCAGCCACGGCACGCAGTCTTGCGCTGCGGTCGAGGATACTAACCAGGAGGACCGAGAACAGGCAGAACTTGAATGTTTCGAACCAAGTTGTCATCAGGCCGGCAAAGTAGGTGTTGGCGACCTGCGACATCATCGTGGCGATCCAAAGCCAGACGAGGAGATGAACTTGCGGGATCTTCAGCGGCGAGCGGACGCGGCCAAGATCAGCCTCCAGAACAAAGGCGAGGAGAGAGCCGCAAACCACAACGTCCAGAACCGGCCAGCCGTACATCCACGGAACGAGCCACTCCTGGGGGCGCCAGAAGACCAGGAACATGAAGAGGAGGGTG
>CAZJBP010000032.1:0-25063 GCA_964544115.1 uncultured Victivallales bacterium
TAATCTTCTTCTGTCGTTTCGGGGGCGGAGTCGGCATTGGCAGCGAATGGCGCTTTGTTAAGCGCTATTTCCCGTCCGAGTCCTAATCTTGATCTTAATCGTAATCCATTATGCACGAGCGGATTAAGAGCAAGATTAGGAGTACGATTAAGACGGCAAGGACCCCTAAGTAGGCGCCATTCGAATCGGAATCGGCATCGAGGTTGGCGTGCCGCTCATTCTCGGGTAACGGCCCTGCGGGGTTTCGCCAATTCCGACGCCGACACCGTGATGGTATCGGACTGAAAAGGAAGGACGGTTTAGATGCGTTCGCCCTGTGCGCTCTCGCCTGTGCGCTTGAACCGACCCCGATGCTGGAGTAAGGTCCCCGGCCTGAAGAGCGCGGTCCTGGGGCCCGGCAGCGCGCGGGGCCATGCTGGACGACGCGCAACCCCGGAACCGGGAGTTCGCGATGACAGGATCCCTTGCCGACCAGTTGTCCGGAGCCATGACCTCCGCTTCGCAGGAGAACCGTCACCTGCTCGACCGCTTTCTGGCCGAAGTCACGTTCGTGGAGGGCCTGTTCGATCTGCATCCAGCCGAGGCCCCGGCGTGGCGGAAGCTCCTCGCCAAGGCCGCCGAGCGCGTCCGGCTGGCCATTGCCAGCGGAGGGACCGCACTGTCGAAGGCCATCTGCGACGCCGAGGACCTGCTCGCGCCCATCGCCCGCGTGGCGAAGACGTATACCGTCTATTGCGTGGGGCACGGCCACCTCGACATGAACTGGATGTGGTCGTGGCCGGAAACCGTCGCGGCGACGAACGACATGTTCCGCACGGTCCTGCGCCTGATGGAAGAATACCCCGATTTCCATTTCTCGCAGAGCCAGGCCGCCATGTACGAGATCGTGCAGAAGCACAACCCGGCCATGCTCGACGAAATCCGGGCTCGCGTGAAAGAGGGCCGGTGGGAGGTCACCGCCAGCCACTGGGTGGAGGGCGAGAAGAACGTCGTCGTGGGCGAGAGCCTCTGCCGGCACCTCCTGGAAACCCGCCGCTTCATGCAGGAGCTGTTCGGCCTTTCGCCCGAGGATGTGCAGATCGACTGGTCGCCCGACACGTTCGGCCACGCCGCGACGATCCCGAGCTACCTCGTCCGCGGCGGAGTGAAGCGCTATTACCTCTGCCGGACGGGCAACATGCCCACGCCCCCGATGGCCTTCTGGTGGGAGGCGCCCGACGGCTCGCGCGTCGTCGTCTGCAGGGAGACGACGTGGTACAATGGCGTCTTCTCGCCGGGCGAGATCGTGCCCGCGCTGCTCGGGTTCTGCAAAGGCACGGGCCTGCGCTTCTGGATGTACGTCTACGGCGTGGGCGACCACGGCGGCGGGCCGACGCGCCGCGACCTCGAACGCGCCGCCGAAATGGTGACCTGGCCGGTCTTTCCGACGCTCACGCTTTGCCCCTCGAGCCGGTTCTATGATGCGCTGGAAAAGGCGGGCGACCGGCTGCCGGTCGTTAAGGGTGAACTGAACTTCGAGCTGACCGGGTGCTACACCTCGCAGACGCTCATCAAACGCTCCGTGCGGCTTGCCGAGAGCCAGCTCTGCGACGCGGAGACCTCGGCCGCGCTGGCCTGGGCCTCGGCGGGCCTCCCCTACCCGGCCGCCACGCTGCGCGAGAATTGGCGCAGATCGCTGTTCAATCACTTTCACGACATCCTGCCCGGATCCTGCGTTCACGACAGCCGGACCTACACGCATGGTCTCTTCCAGGAGATTGTCGCCGCAGCGGGCATCGCCGAGACCAACGCGCTCCGGGGCATCGCGGCGAAGGTCGACACCTCGCACGCGGCCGAGGAGTTGAAGCCCGTCCCCTCGAGCTTCATGCGCTCTTCGCTCGGAGCCGGCATCGGATACGGCGCGGGCGAAGGACGCGCCTCGAGCGCGGAACAGAGCGCGGGACAGGGCCCGCGGCCCTTTGTCATATTCAACACGCTCGCCCATGAGCGGGCCGGCGTGGCCACGGTGCAGGTGTGGGACAGCCCGCCCCCGGGCGAGACCCGCAAGCTCCAGGACTACGCGTTCTCGGTGGTTTTGCCGTCGGGCAAGACCGTTGCGGCCCAGCGGGTCGCCACCGGCACGTTCTGGTTCCACGACTTCGTCACCCTCGCCTTCCCGGTCGAGCCCCTGCCGGGATTCGGATACGCCACGTACGTGATCAAGGAAGAGAAGACGGCCGCCGGCACGCCGATCGCAAGCGGCGACTGCGTCATGGAGAACGAGCGGGTTCGCGTCAAGATCGACACCCTCACCGGCCAGATCAGCAGCCTGACGGATAAGGCGTCCGGCGTGGACGTGATCGATCCCGCCCGGCAGGCCGGCGTGCTTGAAGTCGCCACGGAGCGCCCGCACGAGGCGAGCGCGTGGTCGATCGACAAGACGCTCCGGATGGAAAGGATGGAAGTCGTCAGCACCCGCGTGACGCAGAACGGCCCCCACCTGGCGCGGCTGGACGTGGCGTGCCGGATCCGGGAATCGTCGTTCACCGTGCAGTACGAACTGCGCGCCGACGACCCCTGCCTGTACATCTCGCTCGACGGCACCTGGCTCGAACGCGGCACGGCGCAGGCCGGCGTCCCGAACCTGAGCATCGCGTTCCCGCTGGCGCTCAAGGATGCGGCCGCGAGCTACGAAATCCCCTTCGGCGGCATCGACCGCAAGCAGAACGCCGGCGAAGAGGTCCCCGCCATCCGGTGGGCCGCCGTGACGGGCTTGTCCGGCAAGAAGCGCGCGGGCTGCGTCCTGCTGAATGACTGCAAACACGGCCACTCGCTCGACGGCGACACGCTGCGGCTGAGGCTCATCCGCAGCACCTATGAGCCAGACCCGCTGCCGGAGCTCGGACGGCACCGCGTGCGCCTGGGACTGGTCCCGTTCGCCGGCAGCCTTTCCACCGCCGATGCCATCCGTCTCGGAGCGGATTTCAACCAGCCGCTGCGGCCGACCGGGACCGATGTTCACAAGGGCGTCCTCCCCTCGGCGGGCGCGTTCCTGTCGCTGGCACCCGCCAACATCGCCTTCTCCGCGCTGAAGAAGACCGAAGACGGGAATGAACTCCTCATCCGGGTGTTCGAGACGGAAGGGAAGACGACCGTGGCCCGGATCGGGGTGGACGCCAAACTCCTCGGAACGCTGGCGGGAGCCGTGGAGGTTGACGTCCTGGAGCGGCCCGTCGCCGGGAGCCGTCTGAAGATCAAGGGCAACGGGGTGTCGGTGCCGGTTCCCGCCCACGGCCTTGCGACCGTACGGCTGCAGGTCCAGTGGTGATGCCATGAGCAGAAACGCAACGATTTCATTGGTCAATTTTCACGTCCAGCTGCCCTCTGACGAACCGGATCGCCTGGCAAAGACCCTCCGGCAGATGGGCGAACATGTGGACCAGGCGGCCGCACTCAAGAGCGACCTCGTGGCCTTTCCCGAAGTTTGCACCACGTGCGGAACGACGAATCCTTGGGCGTGCGAACCGCTCGACGGCCCGACGATCTCCGCCATGTCGAAGAAAGCAAAGGATCGCGGAATCTGGATCGTCTGCCCGATGGGCACCCTGGAGGGGGACAAGAAGCGCAACAGCTCGGTGTTGATCGACAGGACGGGCCGCGTCGCCGGGGTCTACCATAAGAACTTTCCGACACATCCGGAACTGGATGCCGGAATCATCCCCGGCACCGCGACGCCGGTGTTCGAGACCGATTTCGGCCGGGTCGGATTGTGCATCTGTTTCGACCTGGACTTCTGGGAAGTAGGCTCCGCGCTTTGCGAGAAGAAGGCTGAGCTGGTCATCTGGTCTTCCATGTGGCAGGGGCGGCGGATGCTGACCCGGTGGGCCATTGAGTTCGGCTTCCACATGGGCGCCGCCTATTCCGACAGGTCCATGTTCGTGGACATCGTCGGCCGCGAGATCGCCGGCATCAGCCGGAACGCCCACGACGCCACCGGCTGTGCGCCGCTCGTAACCGCCACGCTGGACCTGGACCGCCGGCTTCTTCATCACGATTTCAACATCGAGCCGCTGAGGCGGCTGTTCGCAACATACGGGCCCAGCGCCGCACACGTGGAATGGATGCCGGAGGAATGCCGGGTCGTATTCGGGTCACAGATGCCGGGAGTATCAAGCGATCACCTTGTCGAGGAATTCGGGCTGGAGCCGATACGGACCTACATCTCGCGGGCGCGCCGCGACCGGCAAAGGGCGTTGAACGGAACGTATCCGGTGCTCAGGTAGAGGACGGTGACCGGCGGCGGGTGAGCCCAAAAAGAGGAGATCCAAAGATGTCGACAGGCAGCAAGCGTAAGGTGGCGACCGTCTGTGGTGACGGTCACCTGCGCGTGATCGAACAGGCCGCGCCCGAACTGAGGCACGGGACCGTTCTGGTGGACGTGCACGCGTCGCTCGTGAGTCCGGGTACCGAACTGAACGGTTGGCGCAGCCTGGCGGAGAAGCGGAGGAATCCCGACGCCGGCGCCGCCCCGCGGCCTTTCGGCTACTCCAATGCCGGCATAGTCCGAGCCGTCGGAGAGGGAGTGACGGAATTCAAACCCGGAAGCCGCGTCGTCTGCATAGGCGCAGGCTACGCGCTTCACACCGACCTGGCCGTGGTCCCCCACAACCTCTGCGCCGCGCTTCCCTGCAAAGTGACGTTCGCCCAAGGGGCCTATGCCATGCTTGCCGCAACCGCGCTGCACACCCTGCGCCGCGGCGAGCCGCAATTCGGCGAATCGGTCGGCGTGCTCGGACTGGGCCTGGTCGGCCAACTCACCGCCCAGCTGTACAAACTGGCGGGAAACTACGTCATCGGGTGGGACCAGATTGAGCGCCGCCTGCGGATTGCGAAGGAGTGGGGAATCGACGGCACGGTGGCTGCCGGAGCCCAGGATGAGGTGGCCGCAGCCCGGATGTTCACGCGGGGCCTGGGCCTTGACGCGGCGGTGATGGCGAACGCGGGCGAGTGCGATGAGACGGTGCAAAAGCTCGTCCGGTCCATGAAGATTTCTTCCGACGGCCACCCCATGGGCCGCATCATGATCGTCGGATGGCCGACCTTCCAGTTCGCCAGCCTGATCGGAGGCATGAACAACCTCGACATCCGCCGCTGTTCGCGGACCGGGCCTGGCTACCACGACGACGCGTGGGAAGTTGGAGGAGCGTATCCACCCGTGTTCATGCGCTGGACAACGCGGACGAACCTCGACTTGTGCATGCGGCTGATCGAAGAAGGCCGGCTGAATGTGGACGTTCTGACCACACACCGGATTCCTTTCCAGGACATGGACGCACAGGTGGACCGGCTCCTGGACGACCCGGACGCGATGCTGGGAGTGGTTTTCGAGTACGAACGCTGATCGCGGAGGATCTTCATGACCTCAACTCGCACGCCTTTTACTCTCTTCACCAAGCCCTGGCCGGGCAAGTCCCTGCCGGAACTGGCCGGCTTCGTGCGCTCTCTCGGGTTCGACGGGATCGAACTGCCAGTGCGGCCGGGATTCCAGGTTCCTCCCGAAAATGTGAAGAGGGGCCTTCCGGATGCCGTGAGGGTGTTCGCGGACATCGGGCTCAAGATCGGGTCCATCGCCGCGCCCACGGACGAAGCGACCATGGCTGCATGCGCCGAGGCCCACATCCCGATCATCCGGATCATGGCGCCCATTCCGGCGGGGGCGAACTATCTCGCGGCGATTGAAGAGTACCAGCGCCAATGGGACAAGCTTGTTCCGCTGGCGGAGAAACACGGGGTCGCCATCGGCGTGCAGAATCACTACGGCCGCTTCCTGGCTAATGCCATGCAACTCCGGCATGCGATCGGGAAGTATCACCCCAGACACATCTGCGCAATCTGGGATCCGGCGCACAACGGCCTGGAAGGAGAACAGGTTGACCTGGCGATCGACACGGTGTGGTCGCACCTGCGGATCGTCAACTTCAAGAGCGCATTCTGGAAGCTTGCGTCAACGCCGGAGGCGGGCGAGTCGCAGTGGGAGGTCTCCTGGACAACGGGCCGCCGCGGCCGGGCCCACTGGCGCTGGACGGCCGACGAGCTGACAAAGAGGGGCTTTCAGGGGGACATCTGCTTCTCGGCCGAGTACACCGACCATGCGGCGGTGGACAAACTCATCGGTGAAGACATCACGTACGCCAAGTCACTCTTTGCCCAAGGCGGCAGAGGCTGAAGGGGGTTGGCTGCGGTTCTCTCTTTCTCGCCCGGTGCCCGCCTGCTACAAGCTCCGTGGACGCATACACACTCTCGGTCACTGGGCCGGGCCGAGAAGGGTGGCACACATAGAATCGTGCCGGCCAAGGAGCTCTGGATGAAACTCAAGAAGACGAATGACGTGTATCACGAAGTGCATCGGCCCCAGTTTCATTTCACTCCTCGGGTGAACTGGACGAATGATCCCAACGGTTTGGTATTCTACAAAGGCGAATACCACCTGTTCTTCCAGTTGAACGCGAAGGGCATCAACTGGGGGCCCAACACGTGGGGCCATGCGATCAGCCGCGATCTGGTCCACTGGGAGCAGATCGGGGACGCCATCAAGCCGGACGCCTACGGATGGATCTGGTCCGGCTCGGCGGTGGTGGACTGGGAAAACACCGCGGGACTCCAGCAGGGCCGCGAGAAGACACTCGTGGCGATCTACACAACCGGATCAGCAAGAGTTGCGGGGTGGGAGGGAGCCGGAAACCCGGCCGTCCAGGCCATTGCCTACAGCAATGACCGCGGCCGGACCTGGAAGAAGTTCAAAGGGAACCCGGTGCTGGGCCACCTCCGCGGGAGCAATCGCGATCCGAAGGTCATCTGGCACGCGCCGACCCGGACTTGGATCATGGCCTTGTACGTCGATGAGAACGATTTTGCCCTGTTTTCCTCAAAGAATCTGATCACGTGGGAGCATCTTCAGGACCTCCACCTGTGCGGATCGAGTGAGTGTCCTGATTTCTTCGAGCTTCCCGTTGACGGCAACCCCGCCAACAGCCGCTGGGTCTTTTGGGGCGGAGACAGCCGGTACCTGATCGGACGCTTCGACGGGCGCACGTTCCACAAGGAGCACGACCACTGGAAGCTGGAGCAGGGGCCGAACGGGTATGCGGCCCAAACGTGGAGCGATGTTCCCGGCGGACGCCGGCTGCAGATCTCATGGATGAGGGACGGGAAGTATCCGTCCATGCCCTTCAACCAGCAGATGACGTTTCCCGTGGAGCTCACGCTCAGGAAGTTCCCGGAGAGCATCCGGCTCTGCCGCAACCCGGCCGCCGAGATCGCGAAGTTGCATGCGCGCAAACATCAGTGGGCTGGCGAGGTGCTCAAGCCGGGCAAGAACCTGGTGCCCCGGACGAAGCACGATCTGTTCGACATCCAGGTCGACGTCCGGATGGGAAGCGCCACCGGATTCGGATTGGTCATTCGCGGCCACGATCTGCGCTACCATGCGCAGGAGAAGAAGTTTACCTTCCTCGGGCGCGACGTCCAGACGTGGGAGGAGCTGAAAGACGGGCGGCTGCAGTTCCGCGTGCTGGTGGACCGTACGTCCGTGGAGCTGTTCAGCGCGGACGGGAAGGCCTCGGCGTCCTTCTGTTACCTGCCCGAGGCGCGGGACTGGCCGCTCGAATTCTACGCAACGAATGCGGGTGTGAGAATCAAGTCGCTGGTCGCGCATGAGCTGCGCTCCATCTGGAAGGGAGCCTGAAGATGCTGCCGGGCCGCGCGAGCGAAATCCTGCAGGCGATCGGGAAGGTGAAGATCGCGATCTGCGGCGACTTCTGACTCGACGCCTACTGGATGCTGGATCCGCGCGGCTCGGAGGTGTCGATCGAAACCGGCCTGCCGGCCAACGCGGTGGGCCGGCACACCTACTCGCTCGGCGGGGCCTCGAACATCGCGGCCAACGTGGCCGCGCTCAGGCCGGCGGGCATCATGGCCATCGGGGTGGTTGGCCCGGACCTCTTCGGGCGCGAGCTGACGCGCCAGCTCGAAGCCCTCGACGTCGATACACGCTGGCTGACGGTTCAGGAACACGGCTTTGACACCGTTACGTACTGCAAGCACTACCTCCGGGGCGCAGAGCAGCCGCGGTTCGACTTCGGCCTGTTCAACCGGCGCTCGGCCGAGACGGACGCGATCGTTCTCGCCGGCCTGCGGGAGGCGCTGCAGACCGCCGATGCGGTGATCATCAACCAGCAGCTCCCGGGCAGCCTGCCGAACGAGTCGTTCTTTGCCGGCGTGAACGCGCTGCTGGCCGAATTCGCCGGGAAGATCGTCATCGTGGATTCCCGGCACTATTCCGCCCGCTTCGCAGGGGCCTGGCGCAAGGCCAACGAGGTCGAACTGGCGCGGCTGGCCGGAGAGGCGGCCGCGCCGGGCGACGTGTTCGACCTGGCGCAAGTTGAGCGCTATGCCCGCGAGGCCGGCCGCCGCCTTGGAAAGCCGGTGTTCGTGACGCGCGGCGCGCGCGGCATGCTCGTGTGCGACGGCGGAGAGGTCCACGTTGTCCCCGGCATACAGATCCTGAAAGCCACCGACACGGTCGGAGCGGGCGACACCGTGCTCAGCGCTCTGGCGTGCTGCCTCGGCACCGGCGTGAAGCCGGCAGAGGCGGCTGAACTGGCCAATTTTGCTGCAGCGGTGACGGTGCAGAAGCTCTTCCAGACCGGCACGGCCTCGAGGCCGGAAATCCTCGAGGTGGCGGCGGACGCTGACTACCTCTATCAGCCGGAACTGGCCGAGGACATCCGCCGGGCTGTCTATGTAGACGGCTCTGAAATCGAGCTGTGCTGCGGGCGGGACCTGCTCGGGAGAGCGCCGATCACCCACGCCGTGTTCGACCACGACGGCACGATCAGCGTCCTGCGCCAGGGCTGGGAACGCGTGATGGAGCCCATGATGATCAGGGCCATTCTGGGCGACGAGTATGCCGCCGCCGGCGAAACGCTCTACCACAGGGCGCTCACCCGCGTGAGGGATTACATCGAGAGATCCACGGGCATCCAGACCCTCCTGCAGATGGAGGCGCTCGTCGAGATGGTCAGGGAGTTCGGCATCGTCCCGCAGGAGCGCATCCTGGACAGGTTCGGCTACAAGACGATCTACAACGACGCGCTGATGGAAACCGTGAACCGGCGCGTGGCGCGGCTCACCCGCGGCGAACTGAACAGGGACGACTGGACCCTCAAAGGCGCGGTGCCCTTCCTCGAGGAGCTCCGCCGCAGGGGCGTCACGCTCTACCTGGCGAGCGGCACGGACCACGCGGATGTGGTGCGCGAGGCACAGGCACTGGGCTATGCAGCCCTGTTCAACGGCGGCATCTTCGGGGCCGTCGGGGACGGGACAACGGACTCCAAGAAGGTGGTGATCCGGCGGATCCTCGGCGAGCACGGCCTCAGCGGGCCGCAGCTGGCCGTGTTCGGCGACGGCCCGGTCGAACTGCGCGAGTGCCGCAAGTGCAGCGGCGTGGCCATCGGCATCGCCAGCGACGAGGTGCGGCGTCACGGGCTGAACCCAGCCAAACGCCCGCGCCTGCTCAAGGCCGGCGCGCACGTTCTCGCGCCGGATTTTTCACAGGCCGAACTGCTCCTTAAGCTTCTCTTCGGCGCCCGCCGCGACGCCAAGCCGTAGCGTCCCAGCCATAGCGACATATCCTGAACGGAGGTCGGAGAATGAAGAAAGGTATTCCGCTGGACCAGCCGGTCTTCTTCTGCCCCAACCGCGTGTGGCGCTGCTACACCGGCGGCAAGCTGATGGACCGGTTTGTCGGCCAGGCGCGCGGCAGGGACGGCCAGTTCCCCGAGGACTGGCTGGCGTCGACCACGGTCGCGCAGAACGGGCCGCATCAGCAAGGCCCGCAGGAAGGGCTTTCGCGCGTGCGGCTGGCGGATGGCTTGGAAGGCCCCCTGCTGAAGGACCTGATCGAGGCCGCGCCGCAGGACTGCCTCGGGCCGGACGCACGTGCTGCGGACGGTGTCGGCGTGCTGTGCAAACTGCTCGACTCGGCAGTGAGGCTGCCGATCCAGTGCCACCCGGACCGGTCCTTTGCACGCCGGCATTTCCATAGCGAGCACGGCAAGGCGGAGGCGTGGTTCGTCCTGGGCGTCCGCAAGATCCGCGGCGAGAGTCCCTACCTGCTCATGGGGTTCAAGCCCGGCGTGAACGCGCGCGACTTCCGCAGGGCGGTCGAGGCCCAGGACGTCGCGGCCATGACCGGCATGCTGCACCGCCATGCCGTCAAGCCCGGCGACACCTATTTCATCCCCGGCCGCTTCCCGCACGCGATCGGCCCGGGCGTCTTTCTGCTGGAGGTCCAGGAGCCGACCGACTGGGTCGTGCAACCCGAGCGGCGCATCGGAAGGACCGAGCTGACCGACACGGACATGTGGGGTCCCCTGTCGCCCGAGGTCGGGCTGAAGTGCTTCGACTACTCCGCCACGGGAACGCCGGCGGCGGTGCGGCGCGCGGTGGCGGTGCGGGCGCGGCCGCTGAAACGGGCAGGCGGCTCGCGGCTGGAGGAGGTGGTCGGGCCGAAGGTGACCCGCTGTTTCCGCGTTGAACGGCTGACCGTGCGCGGCGAGATGGCCTACGAGCCGGAGAGCCCCTATCACATTGCCGTGGTCACCGAAGGGCGCGGGGAAGTCCGGACCGGCGGCGGCGTGGCCGCGGCGGTGCGGCAGGGCGACACGATGTTCATGCCAAATGGCGTCCGCTCTCTGCGCTACACGGCGGGCCGCGGCAAACCGCTCGTGCTCCACCTGATCATGCGCGGCCGGTAGGGGCCCGCTGATCCTCCACAACTGAGGGGCAGCTCGTCTTCGTCCTCAGCGAAGCGGTCCTCGTCCTCGTAATCGAGGGACAGCGGGAAGGATGCGCATATTTCGAGCACGAGGACGACGACGAGGACGAGCTCAGGGAGAGCGCGTCACTGTCAACCTGAGTGTCTCTGAAGCCGCAGACCGTCCCGCGGGATGTACCGCCGCCAGTACGCAACGGATTCCGCCAGGTCCTCGAGGATCGCGGCGGGCAGCGCCGCCGTGGGCGAGAAGACCTCAAGCGTCAGGTAGATCGCCTCGCACTGCGGCGGGAGGCCGGGGAGCGGCTCCCGCGCGTAGGCCTTCGCGATCGCCTTGAGCACGCGGTCCGCGTGGATGATTCCTGCGCGGTTGCGATCCTCCGTGAACGGCTGGTGGGAGGAGGACCGGCCGTCGGTCTGCTGCAGGTGGATGATCGGCGAGTAGCCGCCGAGTTGCTCCAGCCAGGCATACGGGTCGCCATCTTCCGGCCGGGCGAAGAGATGAGGGAAACGATCCATCTCGGCGTCCAGCCGGCGAAGGCATCGCGCCTCTCCCGCCCGCGTGGCCGCGGCCGCCTGCCGGAAGATCCGGTAGGCGGAGGCCGGCCCGAGCCAGAGAGCGCCCGTCTTGCCGCTGGACCTGAACCGTCCGAGCGCCTGCCCGATCTGCTCTGCGTCGGGGCGCAGGAACTTGCGCTGGCCGCTCTGATGCCCGGTGTCGATCGTGAGGTAGAAGGGCGCGCCGCCGCGGGCCCAGACGTCCCCCAGGAGCCGCGCCGCCCCGCCGAGGGTCCACGGGACCTGATGCGGCGTGTACATCTGCTCCACGCCGATGGTCTTCAGGCCGCGCCGCCGAGCGTGCGCCGCCAGCCCGGCCAGCGTCCGGACGAGCTCGCGCTCCGCCGCCGCGTATCCGTCGGGATCCTGCAGCAGCGCATCGGCGAAGGCGTGGCAGAAGAACCCCAGGCCCGCGTCCAGCCGCGACGCCATGCCGATCATCGCCTTCAGCCAGCGCTCGACCATGTGTCGGCGGTTCCGCGGATCGTTCCCGGCCAGCCCGAGCGTGGTGTAGGTGCCGTGGCCCGAGTAGAGGTTGACCACCTCCACGCCCGCTTTCCCGCAGGCTCGATCCACCTCGCCGACCCACTGCTTGAGGTACGCCGGCGCCATGTAGAGCGGGTCGCATTCGGTGTCGGCGCTGGCTTCGATGCAGCGCACGCCCAGATCCTTCACGATCGAGGTCCACTCGGACGGCCGCGTCCAGCGCTTGGAGGCGAAGCAGTTGTCGATCGCCAGATAGAGCTTCGGGCCGCTCTCACGCTTCGCCATGGCAACTCACCCCCAGGCCCGGACGGCCTTCTCGCAGTACTCCCGGAACAGGCGCAGGTAGATCCGGTAGTTCGCCAGCGACACCTCCGGCGGCGTCTGGTGATCCATCGAGGGGATGAACCCGCCCGCCCGCATGACGGGCAGCAGCCGCTCGAACTCGGCGCGCATGTCCTTCTCGCCCTTCGATACGACCATCTTGTCGTAGCCGCCCAGCATCACGAACTCCGGGTACTCGCGGCGGATCCGCGCCACGTCGACGCCCGCCTGCCGCTCCAGCGGATACACGCCCTCGATGCCCGCGTCGATCAGCCACGGGACCATCGACGTGACGTCGCCGTCCGTATCCACCAGCACCTTGACCCCGAGCTCCTTGATGACCGGGACGGTGCGCTTGTAGTACGGCAGCAGGAACTCGTTGAACAGGTCACGCGAGAGCATCGGGCCGTGGTTGTACGACATGTCTTCGGCAAATCCCACCATGTCCGGCTTCAGCACGCCGCAGATGGCGCGAATGGCCCGGTTGTTGAAATCCGCCAGGTCGTCGTTGATCCGGTGCATCAGCTCCGGCTGGTCGTAGAACGCAAACATGTGCCGCTCGATGCCCATCATCCCGCGCGGGAACCAGAAGTAGCCATCAAGCCAGATCCGGATGGAGAAGTCGCCGCGATCATGCCGCGCCTTGAGCGCGCGGGCATGGTTGAGCGCTTCCTCGATGGTGGAATCCGCATACATGTAGGGACGAATGGCGTCGTAGGCCTTCTCGTCAACGGCCGTGCGCGACACCGAGGCCGGGTAGCCGACCGGGCCGCCCCCCGCGCCGATGCAGATCAGGGGGTCCAGCTGGAAGTATTCGACCGCCGCATCCCAGCTGAGCTCCGGGGACAGGCCTTCCCGCCGCCAGCGGTCGAACGTTTGGTCCCACCAGGGGCACCACTCCACCATGGGCAGCCGGTCGTCCGGCATCCGGAAGTTCAGGACACTCAGGAAACGCTCGCGAGCCGTCATGTGCGTGTCTTCCCCTCTCACGCCGCCCGTCCTCCGGGTACAGCGGGCGCGCATTCTCTCCGAGCAGGCGGGCCGATGACAACAAAATACGCCATTCGCAAGCACGCGCACCGTGCGTCTGCTGGGTGCAGAGAACCGAAGTCGCAGGGCCGGTGCCGGGACGAGACCGGCGTTCTCCCGGCTTTAGCCTTGATGCTCGCAACGACGGGTGAGACAGTCCTCGCCTCTTTCCTCGCCACGGATGGGACGGGGCGAGACCTGCGCGTGTGGCCGCACAAGAACATGCATGGCGTATTGCCAGCGCGGCGGCCCCGCCAGAGAGGAACGCTGTGGCGGCTATTTCAGGAATGCCGAGATGAGTAAGGCAACGACGGGTCGACACCTGATGAGTGGCGCGCTGGGATGCGCCCTGTCTGGCCTTCTGGGCGCAAGCCCGTCCGGGGCCAAGACCGCCCCCCAGTCGCCCGCAGCGGTAGTGGCGGACGCCGACGGCACCGGCGTCTATGTGGCCGAGCATCTTGCGCGACAAGTGGTTCATGTCAACCTGTCGGACGGGCGGGTGGATCCTGTGGCGGCCCTGGAGGCCCCTCCGTCGGGTCTTGCGCTGGACGGGAAGACCGGAAGGCTCTACGTCACGCTCGACACACCCGCGGGCAAGGTCGAGGTCCTGGAGGCCAAGTCCGGAACGCGCCAGTTCTCCATGGCCGTGGGCCACTCGCCTCTCGGCCCCGCCCTGAGCCCCGATGGCCGGCTCCTGGCGATCTGCAACCGGTTCGACAACAGCGTGAGCCTGGTTGACCTTGGGACCCGGAAGGAGCTGGGCCGCGTTCCGGTTCCGCGCGAGCCGGTCGCTGCGGCGTTCTCTCCGGACGGCACGTGGCTGGTCGTGGCCAACCATCTCCCGGCAATGCCGGGGAACGGGGACGCGGTGATGTCGGCGGTCAGCCTGATAGATCCCGCCTCCCGGGCCGTGGTCACCAACGCGATGCTGCCCAACGGGTCAACGGCGCTGCGCGGGATCTGCGTGTCGCCCGACGGCCGGTTCGCCTACGTGACGCACACCCTCGGCCGCTACCCGCTGCCCACGACCCAGCTCGAGCGCGGATGGATGAACACGAGCGCCCTCAGCATCATCGACCTCACCGGAACCCACGCGACCGCGACCGTCCTGCTGGACGATGCGGCCCTTGGCGCCGCGAATCCCTGGGGCGTCGCATGCTCAGCCGACGGCAACCAGCTGCTGGTGGCCCATGCCGGCACACACGAAATCAGCGTCATCGACCGGCCGGCGCTGCACGAGCGGCTGACGCGCGTGGCCCGAGGCGAGAAGGCGGGCGTATCGACCTGCCTTGCCGATGTGCCCAACGACCTCAGCTTCCTGGCCGGTATCCGCCAGAGGGTGCGGCTGCCCGGCAACGGCCCGCGGGCGCTGTGCGTGGCGGGCAACAAGGCCGTGGTGGGCATGTACTTCAGCGATGACCTGGCGACCGTCGCGCTGGACGCCGCGACGCCGCACGCCAGCGCGGTGGCGTTGGGCGGCAAGGCACCGTTGTCCCAGGCGCGAAGGGGCGAGATGTACTTCAACGACGCGCAGTTCTGCTTCCAGACGTGGCAGAGCTGCGGGTCATGTCACCCCGACGGGCGGGCCGATGGACTGAACTGGGACCTGCTCAACGACGGCATCGGGAACCCGAAGAATACTCGCAACATGCTGCTGTGCTTCCAGACGCCCCCGTCCATGAGCCTGGGCATTCGCGAAGGCGCGGGCGTGGCGGTGCGCGCCGGCCTGAAGTTCATCCAGTTCGCCGTACGACCGGAGGAGGATGCGCAGGCCATCGACGCGTATATCCGGAGCCTTCAGCCGGTTGCGAGCCCGCTTCTGGTCAACGGCAAACTCAGCGATTCCGCCCGGCGCGGCAAGAAGGTGTTTGCGCGGGCGGGGTGCGCCGATTGCCATCCCAAGCCCTTGTATACGGACCTGCAGACGCACGACCTGGACCTGGCAGAAGGAATGGACAAGGGCAAGGCACTTGACACCCCCACGCTGGTGGAAGTCTGGCGTACGGCCCCCTATCTGCACGACGGCCGCGCCTATGGCATGAAGGATGTCTTCACCCGGTGCAACCCGAAGGACCTTCACGGACGCACCCAGGCCCTGTCGGCTCGTGAACTGGATGACTTGGTCGAGTATGTGCTGTCGCTGTGAGAAAAGCCCCCATGACTATTCCCAGCCCTGAGATCGCGACACACATCCGGAATGTGCGGCCGGGCCACGCGGGCCGATCCTTTCTCGGGATGCAGAGGACCGGGGATGACCCCCTCGCCATCTTCCGCGGCTTCCCGCCGGACCCGGCACGCGTGGCGGCGCAGCTGGTCTTCGGCGGCTGCTCCTACCACGAGCAGGCCCTGAACACGATGGGCGGAATCAGCTGGCCCCTCCTGTGGCTGCAGGGCGATTCCTGCGACGGCCGGCACGTGGCGGGAACCCAGGCCCTGACGATGCACGGCGTGGACATCCGGCGACTTGAACGGAACGGGCGCGTCATCGGATCCTGCTGGTCGGACGCCGACGCCGACTACTGCTGCCTGGCGGGAGTCATGCCCGACAACCTCGCGGCGCCGCGACCGGCCCAGGCGCGCCAGGTCTTTGAAGGCATCGATCGCGCCCTCGAAGAGGCCGGCATGCATTTCCGCGATGTCGTGCGGACGTGGCTCTTTCTGGACCGACTGCTGGACTGGTACGGGGACTTCAACGCCGTCCGCACCGCGTTCTTCCGCGAACGCGCCGTCCTCGAACACCTCATCCCGGCCAGCACGGGGATCGGCGCGGCCAACCCTGAGGGAGCCGCACTGGCGGCCGGCGCGATCGCGATCCGACCGAAGCACGCCGGGGTGACGATCCGCACCGTGGATTCGCCCCTGCAGTGCCCGGCGCCGGACTATCGCAGCTCGTTCAGCCGCGCCGTCGAGATCGGTTACCCCGACCGCCGTCACCTGATGGTCTCGGGCACGGCCAGCATTGCGCCGGACGGCGCCTCGATCCACCGGGGCGACGTGCCGGCCCAGATCGACCTGACGATGCGCGTCGTGGAGGCGATCCTGGCATCGCGCGGCATGGACTGGAACTCGGCGGTACGAGGCATCGCATACTTCCAGCACATGGGCGACGCCCCGCTGCTGGCGGAGTACTGCCGCACCCACGGCATCGGCAACCTGCCGGTCATCAACGCACACGCCACGGTGTGCCGCGACGACCTGCTCTTCGAGCTCGAGCTCGATGCGATCAAGGAGACACCATGATGTGCGATAGCGGGAAACGCGCGGGAGGAGGCGCATGGGCCGCCTTCCTGAGAACCCTCACCCTGGCCGCCGGACTGGCGGCCTGCGGCGCGCTGGCTGCGGACACGAACACGCCGCCGGCGCTGCCGGCGGAACTGGTGGGCTACACCACATCGGAAGGCGTGGTCTGCAATACCGCCCAGTCGCTGCGGCTCGCGATCGAAGACCTGCTGGCAACATTCGGGGGCCGCTATCCACGCGGCCAGGAGTTCCTCGATCGCCTGGCGAAAGCCGGCGGAACGAACGCGCCGGCGGCGGAACTCGCGGCGCTGTCCGCCGAGGCCCTGCTGGCGAACCCGCTCCTGGATTTCGACGAGCTGCTGCTCATCCGGCGCGATCCCCGAAACCTCTGCCTGCCTCAGAACTGGCAGGGCAACTGCGCCTTGCCCCGGGGCGACGTCGGCAATGACATCGCCATCCTCTCGCCGGTGCGGCCCGACGGCTCCCTGAAGACGCTGCTCGCTCCGGCGGGCCGACGGTTCGTGGGCGACATCGACCTGCATTTCGACGGCGACCGCCTGCTGTTCTCGATGCCGGATGAGCAGGAGCGGTTCCAGATCTGGGAGATCAAGACCGACGGCACCGGGCTGCGCCAGGTCACAACGTCGGAGCCGGACGTGGACAACTACGACGCCTGCTACCTGCCCAGCGGCAAGATCGTCTATGACTCCACGGCGATCATGCAGGGCGTGCCCTGCGTCGGCGGCGGGAACACGGTGGCCAATCTCTTCCTGACCGACGCGGACGGCTCCGCCCGGCGTCGGCTCTGCTTCGATCAGGACCACGACTGGTGTCCAACCGTGATGCCTGATGGCCGGGTGATGTATTCGCGCTGGGAGTATTCGGACCTGCCGCACTACTTCTCACGCCTGCTCTTCAAGATGAATCCCGACGGCACCGGACAGTCCGAGCTCACCGGCAGCAACTCGTGCTGGCCGAACTCGACGTTCTATGCCCGCCCCATCCCGGGCTCGGCGAGCAAGCTGGTGGCGATTGTCAGCGGACACCACGGCGTGCCGCGCATGGGCGAGCTCGTCCTCTTCGACACCGCTCGCGGCCAGCGCGAAAACGAAGGCGTCATCCAGCGCATCCCAGGCCGCGGCCGGGCGGTGCCGGCAAGAATCGGCGACGGAATTGTGGACGCTTCCAGCCCGAAGTTCCTGCATCCGTTCCCGCTGAGCGAGAAGTACGTTCTCGTCAGCGCCAACCTGCAGGACCAGTGGGGCATCTACCTCGTCGACACGTTCGACAACATCGTGCCGATTCGCACCGTCGCCGATGCGGCGATGCTGGAGCCTGTTCCGCTCCGCCGCGTGCCGCGCCCGCCCGTGATCCCCGACCGGACCGATGCGCGCCGCAAGGACGCCGACGTCTACATCGGCGACGTGTATGCGGGCGAGGGAATGCGCGGCGTGCCCCGCGGCACCGTGAAAGCCCTGCGGGTCTACTCGTTCGGCTTCGCGGCACCCGGCATGGGCGGGCACAACGAGATCGGTCTCGACGGCCCCTGGGACGCCCGCCGCATCTTCGGCACCGTGCCGGTGCAGGAGGACGGCTCGGCGGCCTTCGTTGTGCCCGCCAACACGCCGCTGGCCGTCCAGCCGCTGGACGCCGAGGGCAAGGCGGTGCAGCTGATGCGAAGCTGGTTCACGGCCATGCCCGGGGAGCGCGTCTCCTGCGTCGGCTGCCACGAGCGCCAGCCGGATTCGCCGCCCGTCAAACGGGCCCGCGCGTTCACGCAGCCGCCGGCGCCCATTCAGCCGTGGTACGGGCCGCCGCGCGGCTTCAGCTTCGCCCGCGAGGTGCAGCCCGTCTTGGACGCGTACTGCATTCGCTGTCACAACGGCGACCCGGCGCTCCCGGACCTGCGCGCCAGCGGCGAGGGCGGCTTCAGCGCCGCCTATCAAAGCCTGCACCGCTTCGTGTACCGCCCCGGCCCGGAAAGCGACTACCACATCCTGAACCCGATGGAGTATCACGCCGACACCAGCGAGCTGGTGCAGCTGCTCCAGCAGGGCCATCACGGGGTGCGGCTCGACGCCCAGTCCTGGGATCGCTTGATCACGTGGATTGACTTCAACGTGCCGTACTTCGGGTCCTGGATGGAGAAGGTCGGTCCGCGACCCGTCCTGAAACGCCGCCAGGAACTGGACGCCGCCGATGCCGGTCTCGAGGCCGATTTCGAAACGATCCCCGCTCAGGAGGTGAAGCTGGATGCTGCGCCTCCGGCCGCGCCCGACGTGGAGGAGTCGGCTCCCGCCCCTTGCCCCGGCTGGCCCTTCACCGCGGGGGCGGTGACGAACCAGACGCTGGACCTGGGTGGCGGCGTGAGCTTGGATATGTCCCTCATTCCCGCCGGCGAGTTTGTCATGCGCCAGGCCCGCGTGAACGTCGACGCCTCGTTCTGGATGGCAAGATGCGAGGTCAACAATCAGCTCTTTGCCCTGTTCGACCCGCAGCATGACAGCCGGTACTTCAACCCCATGGGGAAGGATCAGGCCAATCGGGGTGTTCCCATGAACGAGCCGCAGCAGCCGGTCGTGCGCGTGAGCTGGCAGCGCGCCATGGAGTTCTGCGCCTGGCTGTCGGCGAAGACCGGACGCCGCTTCACGCTGCCGACCGAAAGCCAGTGGGAATGGGCCTCGCGCGCCGGCAGCGCTGAGGCCTTCTGGTTCGGCCCGGTGGGTGCCGACTACGGCAAGTTCGCCAACCTCGCCGACGCCACCTTCGGCCGCTTCTCGGGCGGCCAGGCGCCGCCGAACTGGCGGCCGGCGGACACCGGCGTGAACGACAACGCGCTGGCCCCCGCCGCGACCGGCACGTATCAGCCGAATCCCTGGGGCCTGTACGACATGCACGGCAATGCCGCGGAGTGGACGCTCACGCCCGCGGAGGCCGCGGGCAAACGGATCGTTCGCGGCGGATCCTTCTATGACCGCGCCTGTCGCGCCACCGCCAGCCACCGGCTGGCATACCCCGAGTGGTCCGGCGTCCATAACGTCGGCTTCCGGGTGGCGTGTGAGGCGGAACCGGACAAGGACCCTCGCGCCGCGGCAGCAGCGCACGCAGAATAGATCGGACAAGGAGGCAGCAGTGAACAGGACGCTTCAGCTTCTCAAGACGGTTGAATCCTTCGGGCTCAAGAAGTACCCCGTCGGCTTCTGGAACTACACCAACCTCGCGGAGCACGGCAGCCACTTCGACGAACAGGAGATGGATTCGCTCGTCGACGGCGGCTATACCCTGACGCAGACGCCCGGCTTCAACCCGGCGAACCCGGCGGAGGTCGCCCAGATCCGCAGGCTCCTGAACTGGGCGCAGGAGCGCGGCATGAAGCTCATTCCGCGCGACCCCCGGTGCGAGGCGGGCAGCGACCCGACCGGCAAGCTGCCCAAGCCCGGCTTCCGGGAAGGCGCACGGGCGGCCATACAGGATCTCGGCGCCCATCCGGCGAATTTCGGCTTCTACGTGGGGGACGAAGGCACCAACGACGGCATGTTTGAGTGCCACCGCATCCTGAGGGAGCTGGCCCCGCACCTTCACCATTTCTACAACTTCCTTCCCCACTTCCCGGGCTTCAATACGGAACAGGGCTGGGCTGCTTACCTCGACGACTTTGTCGCCAAGGGCCATGCCGACCTGCTCGCGTACGACTGCTACGCGCAACTGAACATGGAGAACCCCGAACAGGGCCAGCACGACTACTTCCGCAACCTGCGCCTTTACCGCGAGGCGGCCCTGCGCAACGGCGTCCCGTTCTGGAACACCCCGCTGTGCATCGGGCACAATCAGTACCTGTGCCCGAACTTCAACGACCTCCGCTGGCAGTTCAACACATCCGTCGCCTCCGGCGCCCACGGCATCGTCTGGTTCTTCCACTACCAGCCGCAATGGGGCGGCAACTACCGATTCGCCCCTGTCGACGAGTTCTGGGAGAAGACGCAGACGTTCCACGACCTGCGCCGCGTGCACCGGGGGTTCCACCGCTACTATGGCGACCTGTTCAACCGCCTGGCTTCAACGCGCGTCAGTTTCTATCCCAAGGCATACGGCGGTGGCGAGACGTGGACCCCGAACGACGTGGTCTCCGCCATCTGGCCGGCTTACGACAACGCCGCGCCCATTCTGGTTGGCGAATTCATCGATGCGCAGAACCGTCGCTACATCATGTTCGTCAACAACAGCACGACCCATATCGACCGTGTGCTGGTCAAGTTCCGGAAGAACGTGAAGCTGTTCTCGTGGGACCACAACGGCCAGGAGCGCGAGGGCGGGTCCTACAGTGCGGAGGGCGGCCCGAAACTCGATGCCGACGGCGTGACGCTCTGGCACTGGATGGCTCCGGGCCAGGAGGCCGTGTACCGGGTGGAGTTCACAGAAGGCTGAGGGGCACATGCTTGCTCAGAAGGCGAAAGTGCTTGTCCAGGGAGAACAGCGAGAGGCCGTGCTGTATCGCATGCTGAGCAACGATGAGGTCCGGAAGGCCCACCTTGTTGATGCCGTTGCGGAGGCATGTCACCTGTAGCTCTACGATGCCGCTCCAGTCGACCGTGAGGGGGACGCGCTCGATTGCGCGAAGGAGGCCCACGAGCTTCCGCTCGCCACGAACCAGCAGTGCAGGCGTCAGTTCGGCGAGGATGAGGTCGTTGGTGACCACCAGGCCTTCCTCAATCAACCAGTCCAGGGCAGGCAGGTCACTGGTGCCGCGGAAGTAGGCCACCCATACGGAACTGTCCACGAGGACGTTCATGCGCGTTTCCGAAGCGCGTCGAGGTCCACGTCCAGATCCACCTGCCCCTTGAACGCCCGCAGCTCCTGGAGTCGGCTTTTCCGAACGAAATCCTGCAGGGCTGCGATAATGACTGCGGTCTTCGTCTTCTGATGGGACGCTTTCATCGCGTCTTGCATGAGCCGGTCAGGCAGGTCCAGCGTCGTTCGCATCGTCTTTCCTCCGGGCAGCAGTATGCACGCACACCACCATCGATGCATACATGATATGCATTCACCGCCCTCCTCGTCCATATCCGTTTTTTTGCCGTCAGGCCGTAACGGATGGCGCTCCGGCACGGGATGACCCCGGGCGTGAAAGGCCGTGTGCCGCGTCTTCTTCTGGGTGAACAGCAGAACCGCAGAATACCCAACCGCAGAATATCGTTCGAACCTTTCCCCGCAACCCCAGGCGCGAAAGGGCGTGGGATGGGGTCCGAAACAAGCGGACACGCGCTCCCTTTACCGCCCCGCCCGAAGGGCCGGGGCGGTGGCGAACGTGGCGCGGATCGGGTTGCGGCGGTCCCGCCGCTCGAAACCGGACGCGGGAGATCGGTCCGGATGCAAGGCGACGAGGGGGCGCCAGACTTCCTGTCTGCGCCCCCGAAGGCAACGCGGCAGACGGGCCGATATCACGCGCCCGGTTTCGACCCGATCAGCGACACATCCCCCGTCGGCCTCAAGACCGATTCACCCCCGCCGCAGGCCCCCGAGGTCGATACCGATGGCGATCCCGACTCCGACGCGAATGGCACTCACTTAAGGGGTCCTTGCCTTCCTTATCGTAATCCTAATCTTGCTCTTACTCCGCTCATGCATGATGGATTACGATTAAGATCAAGATTAGGACCCGGATGGGAATTAGCGCTTAACTAAGCGCCATTCGATTCCGATACCGACGGCGACCCCGAAGCGACAGAAAGAAGATTAGATGCGTCTGCCCTGCCCCCTGTTCTGTTGTCGCTGTTCTGTTGACCCTCCGGCCCTCAGGTGGTATAAGCATCGGCTCTCAATTCAGGCAACCCATGGGCAAGACATACAGATCGCGACTTGAGAGGAGCACGCCGGCGTGACCGTGTCCCACGACACTCTGACGCCCCTGCCGTCGGCACACGTGCCGCCGCTGGATCCGGGGTTCGTCCCCGCCATTCAGTGGGTGCGCGCCTACCAGGCCCGCGTGGCGGCGGACCCCGACTCCCGCCCGCTGGCGCTGGCCGTCGAGCGCGAAGGCGGCTACCGCGACATTTACCGCACCCGCATCCTCCCGCACCGGGGAGCCGCCGTGGCCCTGAACAACCGCTACGTCGAGCGCCTGGTGAAGTTCCTGCTCTGGCAGCGGGGCGGCACGCGCGTGACCGTGGGCGGGCCGGCCGAGCTGGCCACGATGCTCGGCTCGGTCTACTCGCCGACCGGCGCGCGGCACTTTGACGCCGAGTTCTTCTCCGCACGCTGCTACCGCAGCCCGATGGTCTTCGAAAGCTGCGCGTACGAGGACTCGCCCGCGCCGCACGAGGCGTCCCGGCCGCTGGGCCGGCATCTCGAGGGGTGCCGCATCGGGTTCGACCTCGGGGGCAGCGACCGCAAGTGCGCCGCGCTGATCGACGGCAAGGTCGTGTTCTCCGACGAGGTGGCGTGGAATCCCTATTTCGAGAAGGACCCGTCGTATCATGTCAACGGCATCCAGGACTCCCTCCTTCGGGCCGCCGCGCACCTCCCGCGGGTGGACGCCATCGGGGGCAGCGCCGCCGGCATCTACGTGAACAATGAGATCCGCGTGGGGTCGCTCTACCGCGGCATCGCCGCGGCGGACTTCGACCGGCACATCCGCCGCCTGTTCTTCGACCTCAAGCCCCGCTGGAACAACGTGCCGCTGGAGGTCGTCAACGACGGCGAGGTCACCGCGCTGGCGGGCTCGATGTCCCTGAACGTCAACGCCCTGCTGGGCATCTCGCTGGGCACCAGCACTGCGGGCGGCTACGTGACGCCCGAGGGCAACATCACCACCTGGCTGAACGAGCTGGCCTTCGTGCCCGTGGACTTCCGGGCGAACGCGCCGGCCGACGAGTGGTCCGGGGACGAGGGGTGCGGGGTGCAGTATTTCTCGCAGCAGGCCGTGGGCCGGCTGCTGGGCCCGGCCGGGATCGACCTGCCGGCGGCCCTGCCCCTGCCGGAGAAGCTGGTGGAGGTTCAGCGCCTGATGGAGGCCGGCAACGCGCGCGCCCACAGCCTCTTCGAAACCATCGGCGTGTACCTGGGCTACTCGATGGCCTGGCTGGCCGAGTTCTACACGATGGAGCACGCGCTGGTCCTCGGCCGGGTGACCTCGGGGGCGGGCGGCAACGTGATCGTGGAGCGGGCGCAGGCCGTGCTCCGGGACGAGTTTCCGGCGCTGGCGCAGCGGCTGCGGCTGCATGTGCCGGACGAGCGCTTCAAGCGGCATGGCCAGGCCATCGCAGCCGCCAGCCTGCCGGCCATCGGGTCATAGCGGAAGGGGCCAGCGATGAAATTTCAGCAACCGAACGCGGAAGTGATGGTCCCCGACGGTCTGGCGGCGGACGCCGCCCTGGCCCGCACGACCCACCTGGGCATCGGCGCCCACCAGGACGACCTCGAAATTGCCATGCTGCACGGCATCCTCGAGTGCTTCGGACGGGCGGATGCGTGGTACACGGGCGTGACCTGCACGGACGGCTCCGGAAGCCCGCGCGCGGGAGTCTACGCGTCCTGCTCCGACGCCGAGATGGCGGCGGTGCGCGTGGAAGAGCAGCGCACCGCGGCGCGCATCGGTCGCTACGGGGCGATGGTGCAACTGGCGTACAGCAGCAAGCAGATCAAGGGCGACGGGCAGGCCGCTCTGGCCGCGGATGTGGGCACGCTGCTCGCCGTGGCGCGGCCGCGCGTGATTTACACGCACAACCCGGCCGACAAGCACGCCACGCACCTGGCCGTGTGCTCCGCCGTGATCCAGGCCCTGCGGGCCTTGCCCGCCGCCCGGCACCCCGAGCGCGTGCTCGGCTGCGAGACCTGGCGCGGGCTCGACTGGCTGCCGGATGCGCGCAAGGTCGTGCTCCCCGTGGACAAGAACCCCGGCCTCGTCGCCGCCCTGCTGGGCGTGTTCGATTCCCAGGTGGCCGGCGGCAAGCGCTACGACCGCGCCGCAGTGGGCCGCTTCGAGTCCAACGCCACCTTTTTCGCTTCGCACGCGGTGGATACGACCTCGGCGGCGGTGTACGCCATGGACCTGATGCCCGTCGTCACCGACGGCACGTGCGATGTGATGGACTACGTAGGCGAACTGATGCAGGAGACGGAAAAAGCCATTCGGCAGCAGTGGGCGGCCGTGTGGCGAGGACGGTGAACACGCGGGGCAAACCCGGAAGGAGCAGATGATGAACGTTCCCTTTTACGGCCATGTGAAGCAGTACCACAACATCAAGAGCGAGATCGACGCGAAGATCCGCGAGGTGCTGGAGAGCGGCCAGTACGTGCAGGGCCCGATGCTGAAGCAGTTCGAGGCCGAGGCGGCGAAGTACTTCGACTGCAAGTACGCCATCGGCGTCGCCAACGGCACCGACGCGATCTGGCTGGTGCTGATGGCGCTGGGCATCGGCCCGGGCGACGAGGTCATCACGCACCCGAACTCGTTCTTTGCGACGGCCGAGGCGATCTGGATCGCCGGCGCGACCGCCGTCATGGTGGACTGCGACCCGCGCACCAAGTGCATCGACCCGGCCAAGATCGAGGCGGCCATCACGCCGCGCACCAAGGCCATCATCCCCGTCCACCTCTACGGCCAGTGCGCCGACATGC
>CAZJBP010000033.1:0-24949 GCA_964544115.1 uncultured Victivallales bacterium
ATCTACTCGGCGCTTGCGGGGGCCGGCATCAGCCTGGCGTTTCCTGTACTGACGAACCTGTGGGTGTTCTTCGGCTTGCTGCTCCTCGTGGGCATCGCGACGGCGCCGTTCTGGCCCAGCATCATGAGCTACTGCGACGATCAACTCCCCGGCACGGACACCACCATGCTCTTCGTGCTGCTGTCCTGCGCCGGGGTGCCGGGCTGCGGCGTCTTCGCGTGGCTCATGGGGGTCATCGGCGACCACTACGGGCTCAGCCGGGCGTTCTATCTGGTCCCAGCCTGCTTCCTCGTACTGGCGGCGCTCATAGGCATCGACTGGCTCTGCCCGCCCCGTCCCGCGCCCGACTCCTCCAGGCGGCGGTCGTGAAGGCTGAGCTGGAGATGCTGGGCCCTGTCTCGGCGAACTGATCGCGGTGCCAGTGGCGGCGAAAGACGGAACTGCGCTCGGTTGTCGGCGCCCCCGGCGTCCCGGGCCTTCCCGTGGATCACCCGGAGCATGAGGCGACGGAGACGGGATTATCGCTTCTCTCTGGTCTCGTATTGTAACTTCGTCTCTCAGAGTGTGTTGCATAAAAAATGGGCGTCACGACCGAGCGGGAGTAACCCAAGAAGTGGACCAAGCTACTCACAACAGGGCATAGAGTGGAAGCTGGACGACGCGACCAACGACTTCGAGAGGCTCCACAGGCACAAAGACGACCAGGTTCGGATTTTTCCGTGTGCCAGTTTTGTGCCAGTCTACACCGCCTAAATCCGCCGTCTTGTGCCGTTAGCCCCATCGTGCCGCGACCGCAAACCGAATGGTTCGCAGCGCCGGGGCTTGCCTTGGGCCTCATCATGTTGCCATCATGTTCCGTCCGCTAGTCTGATGCGCGGACGGTGGATGAGGGAGCGGGAGCGGGCCGGCCTTTGAGAGGAGACGCGGAAATGAAGACATCGATGATACTGACCGTTGTGGCACTGGCCCTCTGGGCGCTGGCGCCGGGGGCCGTGGCGGAGGATCGCACGTTCGGCAACGGGGCGTTGCCGAGTTTTCTTCAAATCTACGACGTGAATGGAGACGGCGTCCTCTCGGAAGAGGAGAAGCAGGCCATGCGCGACGCCCGGGAACAGCGACGCGAGGCCCTGATCTCCCAGTGGGACGCCGATGGCGACGGCGTCATCTCCGAACAGGAACGGCTGGCGGCGCAGCAGAAACTCCGGGACCGCATCGAGCAGAACCGCATCGCTCATTTCCAGGAGGCGGACACGAACGACGACGGCTTTCTCTCGTTCGAGGAGTACAGCGCCATTCCCGCGGTTCAGCGCCTGGCCGCTCAGTATCCCGACAAGCCGGCGCTGATCTTTGACCACATGGATTCCAACGACGACAACCTGGTGAGCCAGGACGAGTTCCTTGGCCAGTTGCGCCGGAATCAGGATCCAGCGCAAGAGAAGTGACCCTGAAGCCGCGGGCCGCGGCAACACGATCGGAGTTCACGACCATGCGGGTACTCGTCGTCGAAGACTCGCCGCGCCTGCGCGAATCGCTCTGCAAGGCTCTGAAGCGGTCGGGCTTCGCGGTGGACGCGGCCGCCGAAGGCGAAGACGGCCTGGCTCTCGCACAGGGCAATCCGTACGACGCGGTGGTGCTCGACATCATGCTGCCCAAGCTTGACGGGCTCAGCGTGCTCAAGGAGATCCGGCAGCGCGGCAACGACACGCCGGTTCTCTTTCTCACGGCCCGAGACACTGTGGAGGACCGCGTGCGGGGTCTGCAGGCCGGCGCGGACGACTATCTCGTCAAGCCGTTCTCCCTTGACGAGTTGCTGGCGCGCGTTCAGGCCCTCTGCCGCCGCCGCTACCAACGCCCGATGACGGTGCACCGCGTGGCGGACCTGGAACTTGACATCTCGGCCAAGTCGGTGCGTCGCGCCGGCAAGCCGGTCGAACTACCCGCCCGCGAGTACGCGCTACTGGAGTACCTGATGCTGCGCCAGGGACAGGTGGTCTCGCGCACGGAAATCGAGGAGCACATCTACGACGATCTCGCTTCGCCGATGAGCAACGTGGTCGATGCCGCCGTCTACTCGCTGCGCCGGAAGATCGCCGACGCCCCCGACGCCCCGGAGCTGATCCACACGAGACGCGGCATGGGGTATGTCCTCGAGGAGCGGACGGGGTGAGATCGATCCGACGACACCTCTGGTTTAGGCTCGTGCTCGGTCTGGGCGCTCTGTGGTGCCTTGGGGGGGGCGCGCTCTTCTATGCCGTGCGCCGCAGCCTCGATAGCCGGCTGGACTCTGAACTCCGCCTGCTGACCGCCGAGGTCCAGGACCTTGTGGTGGGCGGGCGGGGAACACCGGCCGACCGTAGCGCCCGCCGCATCATCGACTTCTTCGTCGCGGGCAGCGGCGCCTATTTCCAGGCCTGGGACCCTGACGGGGTCTTCTCGGACCGCTCGCCCAGCCTGGGAGACATGGACCTGCCGCGGCCCAGGGACTTCGGCTCTGCTCCGCTTTGCTGGGATGCTTCTCTATCGTCGGGCGAGCGCATCAGGGTGTGCGCCTCCACGCTCCGCCTGTCGTCCGGACCCACGGCCGGGGCGGGATATGAGACCGGCGTGGTCGTCGCCCGCAACCGCGAGGACACCGACCTGTCGCTGGCGCGCATCGCCGCCTGCATCGCCGGCGTGGGCATGCTCAGCACGCTGGTGAGCGTCCTGGTGGTCACCCTGACCGTCCGCAGCGGGCTGGATCCTCTCCGCCGCCTGGGCGATGAAATCGCGCGGGTGGACGCGCAGTCCCTGGGGTCCCGGTTCTCCGAAGGAACCGCGCCCTGCGAACTGCATCCCGTCATCGCCCGGCTGAACAGCCTCGTGTCCCGGCTCGAGTCCAGCTTCGAGCGCGAGCGGCGCTTCAGCGCGGACCTTGCTCACGAGCTGCGAACGCCCCTCGCGGAGATCAAGGCAGCGGCCGAATGTGCGCTTCGCTGGCCGGACGAGGGCGGCCAGCAGACACTCCGCGAGGTGCTGCAGATCGTGGAGCAGATGCAGACCATGGCTGAGGATCTGCTGGCCTTGGCCCGCACGACCTCCGTCGAGGCGGGAACCCGCGCCGCGGTGCGCCTTGCCGAGCTCGTGAGCGAATGCTGGGAGCCGCTAGCCCTGAGGGCGGAAGCTGCCTGCATGGATGTGTCGCTGCACCTTTCGGGCGACGTGCAACTCCCGACGCATGCGGGCCTGCTGCGCATGGTGGTGCAGAACCTGCTGACAAACGCCGTGGAGCACGGTGTCGCCGGGGGGCGCATCCGCATCGAGATGAAGCCCGAGCCGGACAGCCGTTTCTGCCTGTGCGTCGGAAATACGGTTCGGGGCCTCAAGGTCGAGGACATTCCACACCTGTTTGAACGGTTCTGGAGAAAGGACCCGGCACGGTCGGCGGCAGGGCACCACGGCCTTGGGCTGTCTCTGGCGCAGGCCTGCGCGCAGGCCCTGGGGTATGACCTGACAGCCGCACTGGAGGAAGGGGACGGGGAATTTCTGACGTTCCGCCTGTGCGGTGAACAAACAGGGAACGCATCATCTTTCCATCATCTTCGGCCGTGATATAATACCAAGCGACGTGACGGAGGGGCTATGAGAAGGCATACGCTTTTGGTGTTGGGGGCGGCCTGTGCCACGGCCGTGATCACCATTATCCTGGCGATACGCGGGAATCCGGGCGAGCGCCGTCCCGCGCATCCAGCCCGGGCCGGTGCGGCTGCGACCGTCCTCGCGCGCGCAGGCAAACCGTCCGCCGCGCTGTGCCGCCGACCGGCGGCCGGGGCGCTTGCTCGGGGCGTCGCCGCCACGAACGAGGAACAGCCGCCGACGGCAGCCGCCTCCGCCACTCAGGATCTGGGCGTGACCGTCACGGAGCCCCCCGTGCCGCCGGAACTTCAGGCGCTGTATGCGCGGCTTGAAAAGCGCGCTCGCGCCATCGAAGACGACTCCCGTCGCCGCGACAAGGACGTTGAGACATTCCGAACCACACCGCTGAACCGTTTCCCCGAAGAGGCCGTCGAGCAACAGATACGGCTCGCGGATGCGCAGGCCAGGACCCGGCTGGCCCACCTGAGCGAGTCCTACCGTCTCAACGCCTCACAGCGCCAGCAGGTTTACCGCGCTCTGGTCCCCGCAACGCCGGCCTACCATCCCGACATGGAAGTGGTTTCCGCAGGCGGAGCGGCCGAGGAGAAGGCACCGAACGCATCGAGCCTCTCAGCGCCCGACGCGGCGACCGAGAGTGCGAACGCCGTGGATGAGCAGATCTACGCCGTTCTGGAAGACACGCAGAAGACAGCCTACGAGGACGATTGGATCGACCGCGACCTCTGGTGGTCGGAGATCATCGGCCAGCTCAGCGACGACCTCGACCAGGATCTGGCCTCCGCGGCGACTGCAGCTTCCGCCGCTTCCGACGTCGGCGCAGGCGACGCGGAGACGACGACCGTCCCCGAAGAACACGTGGAGGCGAATCTCTTCGACCTTCTCAACCCATGAGCGCCCGACGGACGATTCATCCGGCCACGACGCACCGCCGCGCGAGCACTTGGGCTTCGCTCGCGGCGTGTTGGACGCTGCGCGCCACCGCCGCGTCTCTCTACTCCACAGAATTCGAGGAGTTCAAGACGGGACCCGACCGCTGGGCGGGAACGAACGGCTGGGTCGCGAGCAGCGTCGGGTACGGAGTCCACGGCATAGACGACGGCATGATTCCGGCGCTCGGCAAGACGGCCTTCCTTGGGGGCAGTATGCCTGCCAACCGGCTCGTGACGGTGGCTCATCCACACAACATCAACCCGGTCGCTGCCGGGACGCCGATCATCGCCTTCGAAACCCTCATGGGCATCGAGGATTCCACGAACGGAAAGCGGGACAGCTTCTTTTTTTCCTTCTACAACCGCGCCGGCGACCTCCTCGCGTCCATCCGGTTCAGTAACCAGGACGCAACTTACGGCGTGTGGCGGTATGACGGGACCACGCAGGTGGACACCGGCCTGGACTTCTACCGCGGGGAGTTGCATCTGCTATACGCCGAAGCCGACTTCAGCAGCAACCGCTGGTCTGCTGACCTGGACGGTATTCCGCTGTTCACGAACGCGCTGTTCAACGCCACGGGTCGCACGCTTGACCTGGGATTCATCGCAGCAGAGTGGCAGATTTCGGCCTCTTCGGTGTCTGGGTACGGCGACAACTGGATGCTGGTCGCCGACTGGTACGTCACAGCCATCCCCTTGGGGGAAACGCCCTTCCGCGTGAAGTCGGTAGCCGCCGGGTGCTGCGGAACGGGGTTCTCCTTGTCCTGGTTGGGTGAGGTGGGCTTCGACTATCAAGTGGAAGCTTCGTCAAACCTCGAGACGTGGAGCGGTGAACTGCCCGGTTCGTTGTTCACGAACCTTGCGGCCACCGGTTCGCTGACGTTCGGCGATCCCATATCCCCAACGACCCTCCACCGTTACTACCGCGTCCGCCGCAGCGTCGCCCCGTAGCCGTCTGCGCGCAGTCCGCCGCCCTCTCGGGCTCCGGCCTGCATCGTCCTCAAACAATCCTCCCGGCATCATCTTCCCCTCATGAGGACCCTCTTACAATGAGTACCGACAGTTAGGAAAGGTCGGTTTATGCCGGTTTATGCGGGGTTCGACGAACAGCGAACAGGGAGAGAGGAGGCGAAGGGCGGGGATAGAAGACCTGTCTCCCGAGTCCAACTTATAGCTTGGATGTTGTTTGTTTCGTCCATTCTTTTTCCTCTAATACGGTTGTTCAAGATCGGTCCGGTATGTTTCCGGCCCTTGCAGGCCGGTGTCAGCCAAAAAGCGACTTCATGTCAATAACACGAAGGGATCCGGCCATGTATAGGCGCATACTCACTTCAATCCTGGCGATAGGCGTAGCCCTGGCGTTGTCGGCAACCAATGCGGCGGCAGGAAATGCAGACAACAACCGGCAGCCCAGACGCCCCGATGTTATCCTCTACAAGTGGAACGTTGACATGTCACCGCAACAACGCGAGGCGCTCGGGCAACTCATCCTAGCTTACGATATGCGGCTGGAGAGGAAGATCGTCGATAATACCGTCTTGCGCGTAAAAGCATTCCGGACCGCAGGCCGCACGGAAGAAGATCTGGCGACTGAACTCATGGCCAGCGGCGCTGTGGAATGGGCCCAACCGGACTATGTTGAACAGGCGGTGGCGACCCCGAACGACCCTTATTATCCAAGTCAATGGCAACACGTTAACATCAGGTCCGCCAGCGCCTGGGATTACACGGTTGGCAGCGAACAGGTGATTGTGGCCATATGCGATACGGGCGTGGACTTGAACCACGCCGACCTCAAATCCCAGCTGGTTCTCCCGGGCTGGAACACCTACCTGAACACAACTAACTGCATGGATACCCATGGGCACGGAACCATGGTGGCGGGTTTTGCCGGCGCAACGGGCAACAACGGCACTGGCGTGGTCGGCGCAGCATGGAACGTGCGCATCCTTCCCATCCGGATAACCTATGCTGACGGTAGCGGCTCGGCTTATGTCGGCGACATGGCCGAGGCCATCGCATACGGCGCCAATAACGGCGCCAAGGTAATCAACGTGAGCTTCTCGGGGTATTACAACTCAGCCATTATCGCAGCCGCCAACGACGCCCGACTCAAAGGCGCCCTGGTCGTGATGGCCGCCGGCAATGACGGCCTGGACATCAGCGGCTACGCCGATCCGGCCAGTATCGTCCTGGTGGGCGCGAGCGATTCCCAGAACGCCCGGGCCAGTTTTTCCAATTACGGCACCCCAATCGATGTCTTCGCCCCTGGGCTGAACGTCTGGTCCACCATCCTCGGCGGCTATTACGGCTACGGGAGCGGGACCTCCTTTTCCTCGCCCATCACCGCCGGGCTGGCCGCCCTGATCTATTCTTTGAACCCTTCTTTCAGTCCGGCCGCTGTCGAGGATCTGATCAAGTCCACCTGCCTGGACCTCGGCGCCACGGGCGAAGACAGTGTTTACGGCTTTGGGCTCATTCAGGCGGATGGCGCCGTGGCCAAGGCCTACAGTTCCTTGGGCAACCTTCCGCCGGTGGCGGTAGCCGCCGCGGACCGCACCAGCGGCAATATTCCGTTGCCGGTTGCGTTCAGCGGCAGCGCGTCCTACGATCCGAACGGTAGCATCACCTCTTACGCATGGAACTTCGGCGATGGCAGCGCGCTGGCCTACGGTGTCACAACGGCTCACACATACACGAAAGCCGGCACGTTCACGGCGTCACTCGTCGTGACCGACAACCTGGGTGCCACTGCCACCAACTCCGTGAAGATCACAGCCACCGATCCATTCGTGCTCACCGCCCCCTCCGTCCTGACGGCCAAGGCCTCGTTGCGAACGGTCACCCTGAACTGGCTGGACAACTCCAGTAATGAGACCGGCTTTTACATTGAACGCGGCCTTCGTTCAAAGACCGGCGTTGTATACGCCCGCGTGGGTGCCGTGGCGGCGAATGTTCGCACCTATAACGACACCGTTCCCGCCGCAGGCACCTACTATTTCAGGGTGCAGGCTTACCGGACCGACGGAACCACCAGCATCGTCTCCCCCTACTCGAACGCCGTTTCGGTCAAGGTCCGCTAAACCGGTGTACGGAATTCAGATCCGCCGGGTGCTTGGGGTGAAACGGCCTGCGCTTCGGAAGCGGTATCGGGGTCGACAACGAAGGGAGAGAACGCGTCCAGTCGGGCCGGCGCTCGGCGCGGATTCAGGGGTGAAGCTCAAGGGGGCAGGGATTAAGGGTCGGAGATCCGCGAGGCCAGGTGCCCGGTCCGAGCCGCGGTGGCTACCCGGCGCCCAGCCGGAGAGCGTTCTTCATCGTGAAGAAACTCGAGATCCCGCGCCACACGCCGGGATATGCCGAATTCGGCCATAAAGTCGGTGCTATTGGGAGGTCTCCCGTCGACAGAGCCCTCACCGAGACGATCCTCTTCCCCGTCCCTCACCGCCACTTCACCCTCGGCATCCCCAACATGCTGCGCCCCGTAGCCGTCTGCGCGGTCCGCCGCCCTCTCGGGCTCCGGCCCGCACCGTCCTCAAAAAATCCTCCCGGCATCATCTTCCCCTCATGAGGCCCCTCTTACAATGAGCACCGACAGTTAGGAAAGGTCGGTTATGCGGGGTTCGACGAACAGCGAACAGGGAGAGAGGAGGCGAAGGGCGGGGAGGAATCGCAAGGCGGATTTCGAGCGTGGAGAATACGAAACAGCTGACCGCATCCACGACGGGTGCGGCGGCAAGAAGGAGATGCAGGTATGAAAGCGATGATCGTGTTGGGAACAGCGGTTCTGGCGGCAGGGATGCTGTCCACGGCGCAGGCGGGCGAACGCACGTTTGGTGACAGCGGCCTGCCGGCGTTTCTCGATGTCTACGACGTCGACACCAACGGCGTTCTCTCGGCAGAAGAGACGCAGGTGATGCGTCAGGTTCGCGCGGAAGTCCGCGAGTGGAACCGCAAGCAGTGGGACGCCGATGGCGACGGCGTGATCTCTGAGCAGGAGAAACTGGTCGCCAGCGATCGGCTGCGCGACAGGATCGAGGAGTGCCGCGCGGAGCGATTTGCGGAGGCGGATACGGACGGCGACGGCTATCTGTCCTTCGAGGAGTTCAGCGCGCTGCCCTCGATCCAGCGCCTGGCCGCTCAGTATCCCGACAAGCCGGCGCTGATCTTCGACCGGCTGGATGCCGACGACGACAACCTCGTGAGCCTAGAGGAGTTCCTCGCGTGCCTCGAGACTCAGCAGATGGGCAAGACGAGCGAGTAATGGGTTAGCCCAGACAACCCGGCCGGCCTCCCCGCGCCGGGTTCAAGGACCGGAAGGCGGCCTCCATACTGCCTTCCGGCCCTTTCTTTTGAGCCCCACAAAGACGCGGCGCCTCACCTTGCCGTCTTGCCGGCCGCTCCGTCGTTCGCAACCGGAAGGTCGCGGCGTGCCGCCCACTCGGTCCACCCCGCGTCGTACCAGCGCACGCGAGGATACCCCAGAAGGGGTTTCAGCATGAAATAGGTTTGGCTGGCCAGGGGGCCGGTCCGCCAGTTCATCGGGCTCGATGTGATCGCGGGCCGCCTCCACAGCCTCTACCAGCGCCTTTTCGTCGGATTCGGGGCCGGGAGGCGGACTTCATGCTGTCCGGGCGGCGGAATGTATACAGGCCCAGATTCGAACCCTTACATGGCCATCCATCCCCCTTGGCCCCTCTTTGTGATTGAGCTTCGCAAGATGGGCATGGATGCACAAGCGGACTTGATCGCACAAGCCCTAGAAAGAACAGGAAGAATAGGATGACGAGCCACAACAGAGCGTTGACAATCCACCACCACGCGCACGCCGGCACCCCGGCAGACCCCACTTAGAGCGCATCGCCGACGATCCCGAGGCCGTGGCGGGGTTCCTGGCCCGTCTGGAATGGTTGCACCGGGCCGCACCACGCGTGGCCCCGGCCGACCACCGTGCGACCTTCCACGGCAAGGAAGCCTTACCCCCTTCTCGTCGGGGCGCGTTCGGTTCACGCCCGCGCGCCCCTTCCTCTTTTCGACAGGCCAGACGCCCCACCCGCCCCGCCGCGAGGTCATCGGGAACCGGTCGAGCCGTTGGGACGGGCGGCGACGCCAAGGGCGTGGCGAGGCTCCTTGGGAGGCCGTCTGGGATGGCGAACGTCGCCGGCCGTCGCGCTGCCCCCCCCGATGACTGCTACCTTTATGCTTCCTTGTCGCGCCCCCATACGGAAGCACTCCTAAGAGCCGGTAGAGGCGGATAAGAGCACTGCCAGAAAAGACGCTGTCATCACTACATCCAATGTTTACAGGGTAAATATGCGGTATCTGCTCTGTAAACAGGGTGTGCCCGGAGAGGGGGTCGAACCCTCACGGCCTTTCGGCCAAGGGATTTTAAGTCCCTTGCGTCTGCCATTCCGCCATCCGGGCTTCGTTTCCTGATGCGTCGTCTTTGCAGGGATTTTTCCGCCGGAGGCGGACCTGCCTCTGGCAGGAAGTCCCTTGCGTCTGCCATTTCGCCATCCGGGCGTATGTTTCCTTAAGCCACTTCCGGCCTTGTCCTGACTTCAGCCAGTTCTCTCTCTGTCGGGCTTCCGTGTAGTCGGACGTGTATTCAACGTGAACCAGCATCAACGGTCGCCTGTTTCTCGTCCGGGCCACACGGCCGCAGAGGTGATCGGCCACCCGTTTGCGTAAGTCACGGGCACTGCCCTTATACATGTACTGCCCATCGGCACCCAGTAGGACATAGGCTCCGGGCTGGGGCTCCAGGTTGTCCGCATTCATGCCGCCACTTGCTCTTCGCAGGGATTTTTCCGCCGGAGGCGGACCTGCCTCTGGCAGGAAGTCCCTTGCGTCTGCCATTTCGCCATCCGGGCTTCGTTCGGCAAGTGTACTTCACCACGAAGAACACGAAGAGCACGAAGAATGAGATCCACCGGCTACATCCTCTCGAATCTCCTTCGTGCTCTTCGTGGTGACGCCTTCTCTTCGGTCAGGGCTTCTTACCGACTTCGTTAACGCGGAGCGTGACGGTGCGGTTCTTGAACGACGACTCGGGCGTGTCGTTGGGAAACGGCGGGTTGAGTTCGGAGCAGGACACGGCCACGAGAACCGTGTTCGTCAGCCCGCAGTGGTACCGCAGGTACTGCAGCGCGCTCGTCGCGCGGTCGAGGCCCAGCTCGAAGTTGTCGGCGTAGCGCCCGCCGACCCGCACGGGCTTGGGATCGGTATGGCCGCGGACGGCGATTGAAAGAGGCGCGCCAGCCGCCGCAATCCGTTCCGCAACCTGCCGCAGATGGCGTGCGCCACCGTCGCTGAGCGTTGCGTACGAGCTGAAGACCGGCTCGAGGAACGCCACGACCGCCTCGCCGTTGGTGAAGGCGACGGTGAGGCCCTCGCCCGCCAGCGTCGCAACCCACGACGGCGTCGCGTTCGTCGTCGCTACGGGCGGAGTGCCGGCCACGGTCTGGGGCTTCGTGCGGGACATCGCCGCAGCGGTTGCGTTGGTCATCGCCGCCGGCCGGGCTGCCACCCCGGCCGCGGCCACGTGGACGGCAACGTTCGTCGACGCAGAGGTGACGCCGGCTGCGGCAGGTTCCCGTCGCAGCGCACTCGTCCGGTGTCCAGCCACCACGCCGGCGGCCAGCACGAGCAGCAGCAGCACGAGCAGGCCGGCGCGCTCGCGCGCCGAACCGCCCCACCCGACGGCAGCCGAACCCGCGTGCGCCTGCCGCGGCCGGCGGTGCCGGTTGGCTTCCTCGGTCAGCACGTGCGCATCGAGCACGGAATGGTCCAGAACGAACGCCGGCACGGTGCGCAGCCCGACGGCCGTCGCCGCCTCCAGCCGCTGCCGGCCGTCGATGAGCTCATAGCCGCTGGCGGCGCGCCGGAGCAGGAGCGGCTGCAGGATGCCGTGGGCGCGAACGGAATCGACCAGCGCCGCGTCGGGCGCCGCAGCCGGGCCATCGGCTGGACGCGGCAGCACGGCGATGCTGTCCAGCGGCACCTGAAAGAAGCCGCGATCGGAGGTGAGCGACACGGGGGTATCGGCCTGTGACGCCTCGTCCGTCAACTCACCCAATCCCCGACCCAGGCTGGAACGCGCTGCACTCATCGATGTTCGCCTCCGGCCGCAGCGATGGCGGCCTCCGCTTCTGGCTGTTCGTCAAATACGCGGCGGATGACCGAGCCCAGCGAGGGGCGGTCGCCATCGGCCTCTGCGGGCTGCCGGCGCTGCAGGAACTCGCGCGCCAGCTGCCGGTAGGCGACGGAGCCGGTGCACAGACGGTCGTGCAGCACGGCCGGCTTTCCGAAGCTCGGGGCCTCGGCCACGCGCACGTTGCGCGGGATCAGCGTCTCATACACCTTCGCCCCGTAGTGCTTCACGACCTCCTGCACGACCTCGCGGGCCAGGTTCGTCCGCCCGTCGTACATGGTCATCACGATGCCCTCGATTTCCAGCCCGGGGTTGGTCCCGTTCTCGCGCAGCTGGCGGATGACCCGCGCGATGACGGCCAGCCCCTCCAGCGCGTAGTACTCGCACTGGATCGGCAGCAGCACCGCGTCCGCGGCGGCCAGCACGTTCATGGTCAGCATGCCCAGCGTGGGCGAGCAGTCCAGGAACACGTAGTCGTACCGGTCGTCCGCCACCACCGGCCGCAGGCACTCGCGCACGCGGCGGATGAACCCGTCGCGGCGCGCCAGCTCCAGCTCGGCGCCGGCCAGGTCGATCTCGGACGGCAGCAGGTCGAGGTTGGGAATGCCGGTCGGGCGGATGGCCTCGGCCGCCGGCTGCTCGGCCACCAGCGCGGGATACAGGCTGACGCCCGGCGTCTTCCGCAGGCCGAAGCCGCTGGTCGCGTTGCCCTGGGGGTCGAGGTCCACGATCAGCACGCGCTTGCGCCGCTCCGCCAGGCAGGTGGCCAGGTTGATGGCCGTGGTCGTTTTGCCGACCCCGCCCTTCTGGTTCACGATGCCGATCGTTGTCGCAGCCATGGTTGTCTTCCCGCACGCGGCCCCGGCCCTCGCAGCGGCCGGTCCTGCTCCGTCACACCGGAACGAGCCAATCGCCTTCGCCAAGAGCCTGCACGGCGCGGCAATCCAGCGCGTGGCCGGCCTTATAGGAAAGGATGCGGCCGCAGAACCGCCCGCGGTCGATCATGGCCACCGCCGCCAGCAGGTCCAGCGTCGCCCGGTGCCACGCGGCCTCGAGGGACTTGCCGTTGTGCATGAGCAGGGGGGGGTTGATGTAGCGGCGCCGGCCAGCCACCAGGATGTTGCGCGTGGAGTACCCCAGGTGGCGCGTGTCGGCGAACAGCTTGCCGAGGGTCTTCACGTAGAGCATCATCATGAACGTCGTGTTCGTGCGCGCCTGGGCGCCGTGGCGGAAGGTGCGCGGGCTCACATCAAAGCGGATCCGCTGGCGGCCGATGGCAGTCGGGAAGTGGATCGCGCAATCCAGGCTGAGCCGCTTCTGCCCGTCCTCGGCCGGCAGGAACGTGAGGAAGCTGCCGTTCGGCGCGGCGACCGTGACCGGCTCCCGCACCGTGACCCACTGGGCGGGCCGGTCCAGCTCGACGAGGCCGGCCGCATCGAACGCCTCAACCAGCGGCATGCTACTGCGCTCGAAGAGCGGCGGATCGCCGGAATCCATGCGGATCACGACGTGATCCACCCCCAGGCCGCTGCGCAGGGCGATGATGTGCTCGACCATGCGCATGTAGTTGTGCGGCGAGCCGCAGGCCAGGACGATGTTGCGCACCGTGGTCCAGATATTGGCCGGACAGACGGCGATGGGCATCGACTCGCCCAGGTCGGTGCGGTCGAAGCGCCACCCGCCCTCGCGCGCGGGGTGGAAGGCCAGCGTCCGCTGCGCCCGGCCGAAGAACGTGCCCGGGCCCGTGGCGGATACCGCGCGGCCCAGGGTGGTTTCGAGCGCGCTGTAGCCCGGCTCACGGTCGGGCATCTCCAGGTCCACCGGCTGCGCGTCGAAGCGCTTCCACGCCGCGCTGACCGCGGCGTCTTCGCCCAGCAGGACTGTTCCGTAGGGTGTGCTCTCAGCCATAACTTCCGCCGACCACAGGCTTCTGACTTCTGTTTCCTGACTTCTGACTACTGCCGCTTACGGGACGATAACCACCTTGAGCGCTCCGCTGGACGGATCGGCCTGCGTGGCGACGGCCTTATTGAAGTCGTCGAGCTTGAAGCGGTGGGTCACGAGGGGCCGCGTGTCCACCTTGCCGCTGACGATCATGTCGCGCGCGGTCAGGTACGACGCAATGGCCGAGCTGTTGGCCCCGTGGAGGTTGATCTCGTTGTAGTGGATCACATTCCAGTCGATGGGGTCGACCGAGTCGGGCTTGGGCATGCCGGCGAAGATCGACAGGTGCCCGCCCTTCGCCAACAGCTTCATGCCCACGCCGACCAGGGGCTTGACCGAGGCGGCCACCACCACCGCGTCGACCCCGCGGCCGCCGGTGTGGTCCTTGACCCACTGGGCCGGGTCGGTCTGCTTCGAGTTGACGTAGTGGTCGAACGGCAGGCCCAGGCCTTTCAGCAGGTCCAGGCGCTCCTGCGACACGTCCATGACCGTCACGCACCGTGCGCCGCGCGCCTTGGCCACCAGCCCGTTGAGCGTGCCGATAATGCCGCCGCCGAAGATGACCACGTGTTCCAACGTTTCCATCGGCATGTACTGCATCCCGTTGACGCAGCAGCTCAGCGGCTCGATCAGCGTGCCCGCCTCCGCCGACAGCGTCTCCGGAATGGAGATCAGGCACCCCTGGTCCACGGCCGCCTTGGGCATGATCATGTACTCGGCGAAACCGCCGTTGAACTGGTAGCCCATCGCCCGGAAGCCCTTGATGCAGAGGTTCTGCTGGTTGCGCGCGCAGGCGGGACAGGCGTTGCAGCCGATGACGGTCTGCACGATGTAGCGCTCGCCCTTCTTGACGCCCTTGACGCCGGCACCGATCTTCTCCACGCGGCCGGTGATCTCGTGGCCCACGATCGGCACGTCCACGGGCTTCGTGCCGGCCAACACGCGCTGGTCGGTGCCGCAGATGGCGCACGCTTCGATCTTCAGGAGCACTTCGCCGGCCGCCGGCTCGGGGGTGGGAACGTTTTCGACCACAATCACGCCGGGTGATTTGATTACCGCTGCTTTCATAGTGTGTCCAAGCTCCCAGGATTCAGGGTTCAGGTTCTCAGCATTTCAGCATTTCCTCAAATCTCGATCATGGCCTTGACGACGCCGTCCCGGTAGTCGGCGACGAGGTCGAACGCCTCTTTCGTGCGCTCCAGCGGAAAGCGGTGGGTCACCAGGGGGGACACGTCCACGGCGCCGGTTTCGATCAACGCCAGCGCCGGTTCCACGCAGTGGTTCTGGCGCCGGATGTTCTGGAGCGTGATCTCCTTGCGCCGCATCTGATCGATGGCGAACGAGATCCGGTCCACTTCGGGGATTCCCACCAGCACCAGCCGCCCGCCGGGCTTGAGCAGGCTCACGGCCTGGTCCAGCGCGGCCTGCTGGCCGCAGCACTCCAGCACCACGTCGAGGCCCAACGGTTCACGTTCGAAAATCGCCGCCACAACGTCCTCGCGGTCGGGGTTGCCGGCCCACGCGGCGCCGCAGCGGCGCGCCACGGCCAGCCGCGCCTCGATGCGGTCGGTGACGTAGAGGGTGCGGGCCCCTGCGGCGCGAGCGGCCAGCAGCGCGCACAACCCGATGGGGCCCGCGCCAAGAATCGCCAGGCGCGTATCCGGCCCCATCGCACCCGCCTGTTGGACCCCATAGACGGAAATGGACATGGGTTCGACCAGCGCCGCCAGCTCAAGGGAGGTTGACGCCTGGACGGGGAAGCAGCAGTCCTCGGGCATGACCAGCCGCTCCCCGATGCATCCGTCGGCCTGGCCCGGACAGCCCAGAAAGCGGATGGCCCGGCAGGTATGCGGGCGGCCGGCGCGGCACTGGTCGCAGCGTCCACAGGACATCGCGGGCTCGACGGCCACGCGATCGCCGGGTTTCACCCGCTTGACGGCGCGGCCTACCTTCACCACTTCCGCCGAGCACTCGTGCCCCACCGGAAACGGATACTGCACAACCTGGGAGCCGATCCGGCCCTGTGTGTAGTAGTGTACGTCCGACCCGCAAACGCCCACCCGCCGGATGCGCAGCAGCACATCGGTGTCCGCGCGCAGAACAGGGTCCGGAATCTCGCGGACCTCCATCTGCCGGATGCCGGTCAGAACTGCAGCTTTCATGGTTGGACACCACCTCCGAGAACCGACTTTTGTAACGGGAAACCCCGGTTCAGGCGCGCAGAAGACGTTACCCGAAGCGCCCCCCGTTTTGAAAGGCGTAACTGACGGAAGGGTTCAGGGGTCGGGGTTCCAGGGCTTCGGGGTGTGCTGTCGCTCGGGCGTGTCATCCCGAACGCAGTGAGGGATCTGAAGAGGGGCGTGGGCAGGCACGAGATCCCTCACTGCGTTCGGGATGACACGGATCGAGGACGACAACGAGGGGAGCGCCAGCCCGCCCCAACAACCATCCAGAAAATCCTGAACATCCTGTCGCATCCGCTCGCAAGGCGGTCGGGGCTTACCGCCCTCCAGCCATGCTTCCCGTCCGCGCCCCGTCATGGGCCTCGCCTTGCGTTCAGCTTTCCGTTTTCAGCTTTCAGCTTTTTCTCTCAACTGGATTTCGTGCCGCGGGCGGCTCATCATGTCCGCCGTGGGCTTGCCACGGTGAAGGAAGGTGCAGCATGAAGCGGAATACGGCGCTGAAGATCCTCAACCCCATCCTGGGCCTGCTGGTCCTGAACCAGATGACCACCGGCCTGTGCGGCGCCCTGCTGCCGCGGGCGACATTCAAGCTCCTGCACGTGGGCGGCGCCTTCACGCTGGCTGCAGGCATCGTGCTGCACCTGATCCTGAACGCCAACTGGATCAAGGCGAACTACTTCGGCCGCTGAAATTTCAGAGCACTGAACCCCGAACCCTGAACCCCTGAACCCGCCCCGGGCTCAGTTCAGCATCACCTGCCCGCCGGTAACGGCGATGGCCTGGCCGGTTTCGTACTTCTGCTCGACGAGATAGAAGATCGCCGCGGCGACGTCATCGGGCGAACAGCCGCGCCGCATGGGCACCTTTGACATGTAGAAGGACTTCACGTCCTCGACGGTCTTCGCTCCGGGCACTTTGCCCGCGCGCAAATACTGCACGAAGAGCCCCTTCTCGGGGTCGGACCACAGGGGCCCCTCGAAGTAGTTGCCCGGGCAGATGGCGTTGACCTTGATGTTGTCCGACACCAGCTCCAGCGCGAACGACTGCGTCAGCCCGATGGCCCCGAACTTGCCGCCGGCATAGGCGAAATTGCGCTGGCTGCCCTCGAGCCCGGACTTGGAGTTGATCTGGACGATATCCATCGTGTGGCACGGGTTCAGCGCGTGCTGGCGCCGCATCCACGGAACCACGGCCTTGGCGCAGAGGAAGTACGCCTTGTAGTTCACGTTCGTCACGAGGTCGAACGACGCCTCGTCCATCTCCTCCAGCCCGCCCGCCCTGAGGACCCCGGCGTTGGACACGAACAGGTCGATGCCGCCGAACCGCCGGACCGCCTGCGCGATTCCGTCGCCAATGGACGCCAGGTTCGTCACGTTCATCGTGACAAACATCGCCACGCCATCGCCATGGGCGCCATTCAGCTCCTCCGCGCACGCCCGTCCCGCCGCCTCATTGAGGTCGGCAATGACCACCGCCGCACCCTTGCGCGCGAGGGCCTCGGCAATGCCCTTGCCGAACCCCTGGGCGCTTCCGGTGATGAGGGCCACGCAGCCGCGCAGCCGCGTGTCGACAGGAACGCGCGCCGGACGCCCCACAGGCGCCGCCCCTCCGCCCGTCAGGCCGCCAACGGCCGCCGCGAGCGCCTGAGGCGTGTCCCGTCCCACGATCAGCCCCACGCCCGCCAGCGCCACCACGGCCGGCGCCGCGCCGCCGTGCGTCGCCTTGTAGGCTGCCACCTTCTGCCGCACGCCGTCTGCGACCGCGCCGGCCTCCAACCGGACCACCCCCTGGAGTCCGGCGGCGGCAGCGCGCCGCTCAAGCCGGTCACCCGCCGCCGTCGCCAGTTCGCGCGCGTCCGGCGAGTCGTCCAGGCACGCCAACGGGCACGGGTCCGCGCCATCGGCGCGCCCGCCCGCGTCGGGGCTCGAACAGGTCATGCGGTACGCGAGAACACAGTCCAGGTGTGGATCGATCATCGGGCGGCTCCGTTGCGGTCGCTGAACCAGGCCAGGGCCTTCTCTTCCCCCATCTGCCGGAGGCGGTCGGCCTCCGCGCGCGCGAGCGGCGGCTGCGCGCCGACCCGCTCGAAGAACGTGTTGCGGGCGGCCGTGTCGTCCCCGAACTGCGCGTCGGCCTTCGCCCCGACGTACCCGAAGCCGGCGTAGCGGGCCAGCAGGCTGTGGCCCACGAACAGCCGCGCGCCGCGCAGGAAGACCTCCTTGTGCGGCCGCAGCGCCGCGCCGTCGAGATCGTCGGTGAACGGAACGCCCTGCTTGTTCAGCTCCGTGCCGATGTTGATCGGCAGGTGCAGCGCCACGGCGGCAGACACAATCTCGCCCAGCTTGCCGATCTTCAGCGCCTTCTCGTCCGGATTGCGGATGTTCCAGTTGCGGTCGGGAATCAGGTTCAGCGCGCGGGCGCCCTTGGCGCGCAGGCACTCGAGAAATGCGGGGGCGTCGCTTTCGCCGCCGCTGGTGCCGTCCAGCCAGGTGGCCATCGGCACCGCGCCGCACGACGCGACCCACGAAAGGAACACATCCACCGGCGGGAACGTGCCGACGGACGGCGGCTCGTAGCCGAACCCGCCCTTCTTGGCCAGGCGCGACCGTACGGCCTCCTCGAAGGCCGGGAGGTCGCCCATCAGGGCCGCGGTCTTGTCCAGGTCCCGCACCAGCACGCGCGCCCAGAAGTCTGTGCGCGTCGCCGGATCCGGGAACGCCGCCTCGGCCTTGCGCACGTAGGCCCGCACGATGTGCCGCTCGGTCGCCACGCCGGCCGGCGTGAGGGGAACCACGTCGCGCGCGTAGTCCAGCGCGATGTCCGGAATGTGCGGGTTGATGCGCTGGATCAGGGCCTCGTTGCGTTCGCGGGCGCCGCGGCGGAATGCGGCGAGGCCCTGGGCCTGCGGGCTGCCGGCCGCCAGCGGCCGGGCGAAGCCGCCGCCCATGATGTACGTCACCCCGGGCTCGCCGGGCGAGTTGATGTCCACCTTGGCGAAGTCGCGCACGTAGGCGCGGGTTTCAAGGTTGACCGTCGCGCGCAGGCCGAGGATCTCTCCGGCCTCGAGGAACTCCTCCTGCCCGTCCAGAACGTCGAAGTCGCAGAGCCCCGCCGCGTAGAGGCCGGCCGAGCGGGCCGCCCACGCCAGGTGCGACGGCGACCACCCGTCCGCGTTATAGGAGAAGAACGAGTGCATGTGCATGTTGACGTTCGTGCCCGCGGGGGGCTGCGCGGCCGCCCGCGTTGCGGCCAGGGCGCTGAGCGCCTCGCGCCGACGTCCGGCATCCACGTCGTCGAGTTGTGCAATCCGATCGGTATCAGAGGTCATGGCCGTGCATTATGCCACGCCGCAGCGCGTGGGCAAGAGCGCGATGAGGGGGCGGGGGGGGCAGAAGTCAGGAGACAGAAGTCAGAATCCAGAAGCCAGGAGACAGAAGTCAGGAGGGAACAGGGGCCGCCGCAATCCCGGAGCATCGCCGTCTTCATTCCTCCCGCTTCCGACTCCTGACTTCTAGATTCTGACGCCCCCGCCAACGGGCGGCGGCACGCCGTACCGTTCAGCGGGATGTTCGACCATCCTCAGCGGTTGGTTCTGCTTTCGTTTTGTCTGCTGTCGACACGAGCAATGACGATGTCGGCCCCCAGTTTGCTCCGATGCCGCGGTCAAGCCCTGCGACGACATGCAAGAAGGCATCCAGTCGGTTCGTCTCGGGACCTTCTCCGCGCACGACGATATCACTAAGCCGCTCTCGGCATCGCGCTAAAGCGATGCCGAGAGCGCCATCGTCTCCAAGGTGATCATACAGAAACGCCTGTCTTGCATGGAGTACAGCGAAGAATGCGTTGCTGTTTGGACGATACTCATGCTGACATAGGGTCTCGGCATAGAGTGTGAGATCGTCCATTTGTGCCAGTGCGGCTGCAGCGGAACCGCTCTTGTACGTCTCAAGGGCTTCAAGTTCAAGCTTGCGGCACTTCTTGTATGAGTACTCGGGTTTCCCGCATCCGACCGTGAGGCAGAGCAGTGCTGCCAAGAACCAGCATCGCTTAGGCTCTGTCATCTTCTTGACCTACCTGTCGTCGAGCTCCTGACTTCTGGATTCTGACTTCTGGCTTCTACCTCAATGCGCGGCAGGACCGCCTCCAGCAATGCGTCGACCGCGGCCTCGACGCCTACGACGGCGGTGGCCACTCGCACGTCGGGCGACAGGGGCGGCTCGTACGGGGCGGAGATGCCGGTGAATTCGGGGATCTTTCCGGCTCGCGCCTGGCGGTAGAGACCCTTGGGGTCGCGCTGTTCGCAGACGGCCAGCGGACAGTCGACGAACACCTCGAAAAAACGCTCCCGGCCGATAATCCGCCGCGCGGCCTCGCGGTCGGCGGCCATGGGCGAGATGAACGAGACAATGGCGATGAGGCCCGCCTCGTTGAACAGGCGGGCGACCTCAGCCACACGGCGGATGTTCTCCGTGCGGTCGTCGGGCGTGAAGCCGAGGTCGCGGTTGAGGCCGTGGCGCACGTTGTCGCCGTCGAGCAGGAAGCACGCGCGGCCCTGCGCGACCAGGCGCTCCTCAAGCGCCAGGGCCAGCGTGGACTTGCCGGCCCCGCTCAGGCCGGTCAGCCAGAGCGTCAGCGGCTGCTGCCCGAACAACGCGGCGCGCGCCGGTGCCGTGACTCCGCCGACCGTCGGCACCACGATCCGCTGGGCCTCGGCCGGCCGGGCCGGCGCTCGCTGCGCGCGCCGGTCGATCAGCATGCCGCAGGCCACGGTGCGATGGGTGCCGCGGTCGATCAGGATGAACCCGCCGGTTTCGCGGTTGAGGCGGTAGGGATCCCAGAAGATGGGGCGGAACGCGTCCAGCGTGACGCGCCCGATGTCGTTGGCCTGCAGCGTGTCGGCGGCCTCCCGGTGCAGGGTGTCCGGGTTGACCTTGTAGTGCAGCGTGCGGATCGCGGCATTGACGGTGTGCGTCGTGTGCTTGAGCAGGTAGGGCGTACTGACGTCGCACGGCGCGCTGTCCATCCAGACGAGCATTGCTTCCACGGCCCGGTCCGTGCGCGGCAGGTTGGCGGGGTGGACCAGCATGTCTCCGCGGCTGATGTCGACGTCGTCGGCCAGGCACAGGGTCACCGCCTGCGGCGCGTAGGCGTAGTCGAGGTCACCCGCCGCCGTGACGATCCGCTCCACGCGGGTGCGGACGCCCGTGGGCAGCACCGCCACCTCATCGCCCTTGCGGACGACGCCGGAGGCCACGCTCCCGCAGACGCCGCGGAAATCGGACGTGGGGCGGTTGATGAGTTGCACGGGGAACCGGAAGTCGATCAGGTTCCGCGCTCCGGGGATCTCCACGTTCTCGAGATAGTGCAGGAACGTGGGGCCGCTGTACCACGGCATGTGGTCCCCGGCGTGGACCACGTTGTCGCCGCGCAGCGCGCTGAGGGGAATGAACGTCAGGCCGCGGACGTCCAGCTTGAGCACGAAATCGGCATATTCGCGCCGCAGGGCTTCGAACACCTCCTGGGAATACCCGACGAGATCCATCTTGTTGATGGCGACGACCACCTGCGGAATGCCCATCAGCGAGGCGATGAAGCCGTGCCGCCGCGACTGGGTGGTCATGCCGTTCTGCGCGTCCACCAGGATGACCGCGAGGTCCGCGTTGGACGCGCCGGTGGCCATGTTGCGCGTGTACTGCACGTGCCCCGGAGTGTCCGCGATGATGAAGCGGCGGCGCGGCGTCGAGAAATGCCGGTACGCCACGTCGATGGTGATTCCCTGCTCACGCTCGGCCTTGAGCCCGTCCGTGAGCAGCGCCAGGTCCGTCTCCGCGCGATTCAGTCGCCGGGAGGCGGCGTCGAGCGCGTCCAGGTGGTCCTCGTAAACGGACTGCGTTTCCAGCAGCAGCCGCCCGATGAGGGTCGACTTGCCGTCGTCCACGCTGCCCGCGGTACAGAACCGCAGCAGATCCATTGTGATAGCAGGCTCAGAGCTCACGCGTTCAATCACCCATGGTCAATCGACAATCACACATCGACAATCGACAATCAAAAATACCCATCCCTCTTCTTCTGTTCCATCGAGGCATCCTGGTCATGATCGATCAGTCGCGTCGAGCGCTCTGACCGGCGGACGGAGCGCATCTCGTCGAGGATCGCCTCAACCGTGGTGGCCGAGGAGCGCACGGCGCCGGTGCAGGGGTGGCAGCCGAGGGTGCGGAAACGGCACATCACGCGCTCGGGCTCAGAGCCGGGTGGCAGGCGGTTGCCCTCAATCACGGGGATGAGCTGGCCCTTGTGCTCGACCACGAGGCGCTCGGCGGCGAAATACATCGGCACGACGGGGATGCGCTCGAGCGCGATGTACTCCCAGACGTCCAGCTCGGTCCAGTTGGAGAGGGGGAACACGCGGAACGACTCGCCGGGGCTGTGGCGCGAGTTGAGCATGCCCCACAGCTCGGGCCGCTGGTTTTTGGGGTCCCACTGCCCGTGCGCGTCGCGGAAGGAATAGATGCGCTCCTTCGCGCGGGACCGCTCCTCATCGCGCCGCGCGCCGCCGAACGCCGCATCGTAGGCCCCCTCGCGCAGCGCCTGCAGGAGGGCGCGCGTCTTCAGCAGGTCGCAGCAGCGGACTGTGCCCAGCGCCCCCGGGTTCGTGCCGGCGGCGATGGCCGGCTCGTTGCGGTAGACGCGCAGGTCCGCGCCGATCTCGCGGCAATAGGCATCGCGGAAGGCGTACATCTCCGGAAACTTGTAGCCCGTATCCACGTGCAGGAGCGGAAAGGGGATCGGGGCGGGCGCGAACGCCTTGCGCGCCAGGTGCACCATGACCGAGGAATCCTTGCCGACGGAGTAGAGCATGACCGGGCGCTCGAACTCCGCCACCGTCTCGCGCAGGATCCGGAGGCTCTCGGCCTCGAGGGCCTGGAGCGTTCCGATGCGGTAGTGCTCAATGCCGGCGCTCATGTCGTGCGGTGCCTCAGTCGATGTGGAACACTTCGCGCAGCTCGCGGCTCACGGGGCTATGGTCGGGGTTCGACGGCATGATGTCCCGCATGTAGTCCCACCAGCGGCGGCACTCGGGCGTGCGGGCGATCGCCGCCCACCGCGCCTCGTCCTCCACCTCCACGTACCCGAACAGCTGGCTGCTCGGCGCGTCCAGAAAGATACTGTAGTCGAGGACGCCGTGCGACTTCAACACCGCCTCGAGGTCTGCCCAGATGGGGCGGTGGCGCCGCTCGTACTCGGCATGCCGGTCGGGGTGGACGGACATCAGGAACGCTTTGCGGATCATGGTCTCAGGCCTCCTCGTAGCCGTGGGCGGCGACGTCTTCCTTGAAGAACGGGAACATGTGCCGGCCCTTGTCGCGCCGCCAGCGCCCCACGGTTTCCGGGCGCACCGGAATGCGGGCGAGCGGCATCGCCAGGTAGTCCTCGATCCGGCGCAGCGTGGCGTCCTGGTCCAGGACGAAGTCCTCGAACCGCACGCTCAGCAGGTGGCGCGGCGCCGGCGTGGCCCGCACGATCTCGACCTGGTATTTCCAGCTGACGGCGCGGCGCTCGCGCTCGTCGCTCGTGCGGTCGTAGGGCACGCCGAAGTCGGACAGGTCGTCGGTGAGGTGGCCGCCGAGGATACAGTCGCGCGGATCGCGGACCCAGTAGATGTAGCGGATGTCGGGGAAGAGGCGCACGATCCAGGGGTACACCAGCGTCGTCTCGGGAATTTTCCAGCCGCGCGCCGGCGCAGGGCTGGACAGGACGCTGGACAGGTAGCGCCGGATCAGCCGCTCGAACTCGGCGTCGATCGGCATCGTGTGCAGCGCGGAGAAATCCCACCGCAGGCCGCCGAGGTGGCGCACGTGGCGGGCCATGATGCGGCAGGCCTCGTACATGTCCTCGGGCGGCAGGAGGTCGCCGGACGTGTTCAGCGGCGCGCCCATGAACACGCCGCTGGCGGAGAGCGTGTGCGACATGGCGCGCGTGCCCGAGTGTCCCCTGCCGATGACCGTGATCAACATGCGCCGCGCTCCTCGACGTCCGCCACGCGCACGACCGACTCGGTTTCCACCGAGCGGATGGCCGCGGCCAGCACCCGCTGCGCCGCCAGCCCGTCTGCGCCGGACCCGTCGATCGCCTCCGGTGCCGTGCCCGCCGCCACCTGGTCCACGAACCGCGACAGGCGGTCGCGGAAGGTGTCATCGAAACTCCCAAGGCCCCCGAACGCGGGGTTCGTGTAGACCGTCTTCTCCGGGTTTCCGGCGGGATACAGCGTGGCCTCGCGGAAGATGTCGTCGATCACGAAGCGCCCGTTCGTGCCGGCGAACTCCGTGCGCTCCATCGGGTGGCCGCGCTCGATGTCGTAGCTGCCGCTGAGATGCCCGAGGGCGCCGCTGGCAAACCGCATGTTGAACTGCGCCGTGGACCAGATCGTGCGGCCCGGCGCCCGCGTGACGAAGCACTGCACGGCCTCGATGTCGCCGCCGAAGTAGCGCATGATGTCGACGGTGTGCGGGTGCAGGGCCTTGATCTGGAACCAGGGGGACGACTCCCGCGGGTTCATGATCCACATGCTGACGTTCATGAAGAGCGGGTGGCCGATGCGTCCCTCATCCACCCAGCGGCGTGCCAGCCGGTGCGCCGGGTTGAAGCGGTGGTTGAGGTTGATCCCGTAGCACACGCCCTTGGCGCGGGCGGCGGCGACCATGTCGGCGGCCTGCGCGATGTCGTTGCAGATCGGCTTCTCCCCCAGCACGTGCAGCCCCGCCTCGATGGCCTGCATCGTCGGCTCGTAGTGGTCGCTGCCGTACTCCTCGCCGCCGGTGGCCACGCTGACCAGGTCGAGCCCGCCGGCCGCCAGCATCTCCGGCACCGAGCGGAAGGCGGGGACGCCGAAGGCGGCCGCCGCGGCGTCGGCGCGGTCGCGCAGCCGGTCGCACACCGCGACCAGCCGCGCGTTTGGCAGCCCGCGGTAGATCGCGGCGTGCTTGTTGCCTATCGGCCCGAGGCCGATCACGCCCACGCGCACCGGTGTCATGCGGCGTCCCCTTCCCGTATCACTTCCGGTTGTTGGCCTGCAACTGCTCCGCCTGCTTCGGATCGCCGATGTGCAG
>CAZJBP010000034.1:0-13333 GCA_964544115.1 uncultured Victivallales bacterium
CATTTCTCGGACTGGCGACAGCCGTCCTTGCGGTGCAAGCATTCTTCGGCTTCTCCGGCGAGCCGCAGGACTTGATCAAGGGCGGACCATGGGTTCCGTGGGTCTTCCTCGCCGCACTGTCCATCTGGACTCTGTGGCGCATCGTCAGTTGGATGAGAGAATCACGACAAGGAGTCGCAGAACCACAGTCTGGACGTTATCGCTGAAAGCTGCGCTTTCATCGAAACGTCAGGTTCACGTTCGGTGAAGAGATGAAAAGCAGGACACAACCTTTTGGGATTGCGGCGAGCATCGCTCTCCTGATCTATATCGTGGCGCTGTGGAGCGAAGCCGCCTACGATCCCGGCGGCATTGGCTTCGCAGAAGACCTCTCATGGTCGCGCATGAACGCGGCCTATCGCGTCACAACGTTTGCTCATGTGATGCAACTTGAAGTGATCCCCATGGGAGTCGTTGCCGTCATCGGCATGGTTGCTGCCATCGTGGCCGCCTTCATGCCCAACCGAACATTCCCGACGTGGGGCTTGTCCCTCTACCTTGTGGTCTTGCTCCTTTCCGGAGGTTGGATGGGGTTATTTGCCTTGGTGTTCGTCCCTTTCGACACGCTCGATGGCGAGTTCCTAGCGGAGGGGCTGGCCAGGATCACCGCGTGCGGGGTCTGGACTGCGGTTGTGCTCACATTCTTAACTCACAGAATCGTCAAAGGAAGAAGCACCGAAGGTTCGACAGGTATCGGTTGAAGCCGCGCCGAGCGCGTCTCCAACCGAGCCGTCAACCTGAGCGTTCGGCACAATAGCAAACGAAACAACAGGAGGAACACACGATGATCCCGGAGAAGCTGCAGGAAATCATGAAGAAGGACGGAGTTGTTGCCATTGCCACCCTGGGTCCTGATGGGCCCCACATGGTCAATACGTGGAACAGCTACCTCAGAGTATCGCAAGATGAACGGCTGTTCATCCCCGCGGGCTACATGCACAAGACGGAGGGCAACATTGCCCACAATCCGGAGGTGCTGATTACATTGGGCAGCAGCAAGGTGAAGGGCCTGCATGGGCAGGGGGCCGGTTTCCTGATCAAGGGAAAGGCGAGGTTCGTGACGTCCGGTCCGGATTTCGATTTCATGAAAGAGAAGTTCAGCTGGCTGCGCGCGACCTTGGCCGTCACAATCGAATCGGCCACTCAAACGTGGTGAATCAATCGTTCATGGGGTCGATCATGATCAATAGCGCACTGTCACTTCATTCAACTAATCCCCACTATTTCCTGTTCCGGGGCAAGCCGACCGTCCTGATCACCTCCGGCGAGCATTACGCGGCCGTGCTGAATCCGGACTTCGACTACGGGAAGTACCTCGACACGCTGCACAGCGAGGGCTTCAACCACACGCGGCTGTTCGTGGGGGTGTATCGCGAGCGGCCGGACGAACACTGGCAGGGGAACCCTCTGGGGCCCGTGCCGGCGCGGTTCCTCTGCCCCTTCGGCCGCAGCGGCCAGGCCGGCGCGGCCGACGGCGGCAACAAGTTCGATCTCGACACGTGGGATGAGGCGTTCTTCGTCCGCCTGAGGGAGTTTTGCCGGCGAGCCGACCAGCTCGGGATCGTGATCGAGATCAACCTGTTCTGCCCGCACTACGCCTTCCACGCGGACGGCGTGCTCTGGACGCTCTCGCCCTTCAACCCCGACAATAACGTCAACGGCCTGGGAGAGATTCGTTCGGACGATGTGTATACGCTGAAACACCGGGCTCTTCAGAAGGTCCAGGATGCGATGGTCCGGAGGATCGTCCGCGAAGTGAACGGGCACGATAACCTGTATTACGAGATCTGCAACGAACCCTACTGCGACAAGGTTAGCATGGAGTGGCAGCACCACATTGCCGAGTTGATCCTCGAGGCGGAAAGGGGAACCGCCCAGCGGCATCTGGTGAGCTGGAATGTAGCCAACGAGTTCGCCCAGGTCACCGAAGTCCATCCGGGCATCTCGATCCTGAATTTTCACTACCCGCGGCCTGATCCCAAGTGCGTAACGGCCAACTTCAACCTGGGCCGGCTCATCGGTTGCAACGAGACGGGGTTCGACGGGTCCGGGCCGGACCCCTATCGCATCCAGGCCTGGCAGTTCATGCTGGCCGGCGGCGGCCTGTTCAACCACCTGGACGCGTCGTTCGGCGTGGGGCATGAAGAGGGGTCCATGGACCTTACGGGCGCGAACTTCGGCGGGGGGCCGGAGATACGAAAGCAGTTGTGCATCCTGAAGGACTTCATGGAGAGCTTCGATTTCATCCGCATGGCGCCGGACAATGGCGCCGTTGCGGATCGAGGGGGCGCATCTGCGGTCTACGTTCTTGCTGAGCAGGGGCGGCAATACGCGGTCTACATCCGCGGCGAGGATCGCGACACGTGCGGCCCCGTGGTCTTGAACGTGCCGGACGGGCAATACACGGTGGAATGGATCGACACGCGACAGGGCGTAATCGGTTCGCCCGAGACGCTCGCATCCGAGAATGGGAAGCTGGGGCTACGACCTCGCGAGTTCCGGTCCGATATCGGAGCCAGGGTTCTCGATATCCAGCAGGACCGGCAACTCAAGCACGATCGCCGGAAGCCGCCGTCGGCTTAGCCTCAGCGTTCACGACTCTTCCTGGACCATCTGGTCGTAGAAGCTGACGTAATCGTCCGGCTTGTCGCCCGCGCGCATCTTGATAGCGGAGCGGGGATGCTGGTTGAGCTGACCGGTGATGGCGTAGGGGATGCTGTACCCCCAGTCGAACTCCTTCGAGAGCGGGTGGAACACGTCGCGGCAGCACTCCAGCACGGGGCGCAGGCGGAACTTCGGGTTGTGGAGGAACCCGATCAGCAGCTCCATCGGGCAGTTCCCGGCGCCGCGGCCGAACCCGCTGATCGTGGCGTCGACGCGGTTGGCGCCGGAGACGATGGCTTCGATCGTGTTGGCGTAGGCCAGCTGGCAGTTGTTGTGGCCGTGGAAGCCGACGTCCTTGCCGGTTCCGGCCACGGAGTCCAGGTAGAGCTTCGTCAGGGCGCGCACCTGCTCGGAATAGAGCGAGCCGAAGCTGTCCACGATGTAGATGGCCTGGGCCTGGCTGCGGGCGATCATCTCCAGGGCGGCGCGCAGCTCATCCTCGCGCACTGCGGAAACCGCCATCAACTGCGCCATCGTCTCGTAGCCCTTGTCCGTGGCGTCCTGGATCATGTCCATGGCGATGGGGATCTGGTGGATGTAGCAGGCCACCCGCACGCAGTCGATGACGCTCTTCTCCTTCGGCAGAATGTCTTCGTGGTAGTCGGTGCGCTCGGCGTCCGCCATGACGGCGATCTTGGTGCCCCCGCGGTCCGTATCCCCGACGATGCGCCTCAGGTCGTCCTCGTCGCAGTACTTCCAAGGTCCGAACTTGTTCGGCGCGAAGATCTTGCGTGACGACTTGTACCCCAGCTCGCAGTAGTCAACCCCCGTTGCGATGGCCGTCTTGAAGACCCGCCGGACGAGATTGTCGTCCAGCACGTGTTCCGTCACGAGTCCGCCGTCGCGCACAGTGCAGTCCAAGACTTTCAACTCAGGCCGGTAGGCCACCCAACGATCGGGCGCCTGGGTTTCAGGGGTCTGTTCCATCGTCGTATCGGGGCCTCGCCCCGCCTCCCATTTCGCGGTTCTCAGAACGGGCAGGCTACGGTCTGGGCCCTGCGGGGGTCAAGCGAAACCATGTTTCCTGTTGCCATTTCGTCCTGCGAACACTATACATGGTACGTTTTTTTGTTGGGGAAGGGGGTTCGGGGATTTTTTCCGTACCGTCGATTGGCATGGGGTCTCGGTTTTTCCGTCCCTATGTCTGACCGAAACCGGCAAATGGGAGTCTCGCGCCGCCACGGGCCTTTGAAACCGGCTGCACACAGGCAGCCATTCGCCCGTCTGAGCGTTGCGCGGATCCATGTCGGGGTGCCCGGTTGAAGGCGCGGAGTCGCACCGGAACGTTCGCGTTCGCGGAGCGCCCATCCATCGACGGTTCGGGATCCCTGCACCCTCCTTGCGTGCATTTCCTGCGCGCAAGGGGAGAGCCGGTTCAGCGGGCCGCTTGGCCCGCCGGACTGGCGGACAGGAGGATGCATTGAAAAAGAGCCGGCCCGCAGGAGAGCCTGACAGCAAGGATTTGAAGAGCCGCGAGAGCCCCGAGGAGGATGATACCAGCGCGCAGGAGCAGGAGGTCACCCCGGAGGAAGTGGAGACCGACGACGAAAACATGGCCAGCCGCGAGGCCGACCGAGAGGCCCGCCGGGCCGAGACCGGCGTTGTCCCGGAGGTCGAGAGCTCCAGCGGGCTGAGTCGTGAGGAGCGGACCGAGAAGGTCAAAGAGCTCATCAAGCTGGCCGATGGCCAGGGCTACCTGACGTACGACGACATCAACGAGCACCTGCCCGACAGCGTCATTACCGCCGACGAGATGGAGTCCTACCTCGCCCTGCTGCGCGGCATGGATGTCGAGATCATCGAGGCCAGCGCCGTTGAGAAGCACGTCAAGGACGAGGGCAAGGCGGCCGCCAGCCGCGCGCAGAAGCTGGACTTCTTCGACGACCCGATCCGCATGTACCTGCACCAGATGGGGCAGGTGCCGCTGCTCGTGCGCGAGCAGGAAGTGGAGATCTGCAAGCGGATCGAGAAGGCGGAAATCGGCGTCAAGAAGACGTTCGACAGCTTCGGCTTCTCCTCGGGCATGTACCTGTCGCTGCTCGATAAGCTGGAGAACGGCGAGGAGCGGTTTGACCGCGTGGTGCGCGACAAGTTCGTCGACAACCGCGACACCTACCTCAAGCGGCTGCCCAAGCTGCGCCGGGAGATCGGCGGCCTTCAGGACAAGCTGAACAAACACTTCGAAGTCCTGCAGACCGGGAAACTGGCGCAGGCCGCGGCCGCCCGCCGGCACAAGTCCATCGAGCAGGTCCGTCAGCATCTCGCGCGCTCCTTCGCCAAGCTGCATTTCAAGCAGAAGGTTATCGAGGGCATGGCGGGCGAGGCGGACAAGGAATGGCGCGTGTTCAAGCACCAGCTCAACGACCTGCAGCGCTGGACGAAGGCCCGCAAGAGCAAGAAGCGCGACGAGGCGATGCGGGAGTGCCGCAAGGCGCTGGTGGAGACCGAGTGCCGGCTGTGCATGCTGTCGGCCGAGGGTCTGGAGCGGTTCGGCGCCATGCGCGAGGCGATGCGCGAGGGGCAGAAGGCCCGCACCGAGATGGTGGAGGCCAACCTGCGCCTGGTGATCAGCATCGTGAAGAAGTACATGAACCGCGGGCTGTCGTTCCTGGACCTGATCCAGGAGGGCAACACCGGGCTGATGAAGGCCGTGGAGAAGTTTGAATACCGCCGCGGCTACAAGTTCAGCACGTACGCCACGTGGTGGATCCGCCAGGCGGCCACCCGGGCGATTGCCGACCAGGCCCGCACGATCCGCATCCCGGTGCACATGATCGAGACGATCAACAAGCTGCTGCGGGTGCAGAAGAAGCTCGTGCAGGAACTGGGGCGCGAGCCGACGCCGGAAGAGGCGGCGGAGGAGATGGAACTGCCTGTCGAGCGGGTGCGCGCCGTCTACAAGATGGCGCAGCAGCCGATCTCGCTGCAGAGCCCGGTTGGCGACGGAGAGGACGCGCACTTCGGCGACTTCATCGAAGACAAGTCGGCCGAGAATCCGTCGGAAATGACCGCCTACAGCATGCTCAAGGACCGCCTGCGGGACGTGCTGGACACCCTGACCGACCGGGAGAAGGCGGTGCTGGATTACCGTTTCGGGCTGACGGACGGGTACTCCCGGACCTTGGAAGAGGTCGGCAAGGAATTCACCGTCACCCGGGAGCGGATACGCCAGATCGAAGCGAAGGCCCTGCGGAAACTGCGCCACCCGACCCGCCTGAGAAAGCTGGAGGGTTTTCTCGAGATGCGGTAGGCCGAAGGCAGCACCGTGCGGCGGGATGGAAAGGCCTGCCGCCCCCTGACCCAAGCACAGAAAGAGAACACAGATATGTACACGGTATCACTCATCGGTATTGCATGGTATTCCCTGGCGTGGTTTGTCCTCGGCGTGTTCGCCGGCTACATCGTGCCCCGTCACGTTCTCAGAACGCTGATGGGCGCGCGCGCTCCCTCCTCCGGAACGAGGAGCTCCGTCGGAGCGCCCGCGAGCCGCAGCGGGAGCGTGGAGATCTACGTGGGCAACCTGGCCTACAGCGTCACCAACCGGGATCTGGAGAAGAAGTTCAGGGAGTACGGCGATGTGGTGGATGTTCGGATCATCGTCAACAAGCTGACCGGCAAGTCCAAGGGGTATGCCTTCGTGTCCATGGCGGACAAGCGTGCCGCCGGCGAGGCCGTGAAGGCCATCAACGGGGCCCAGTTCAAGGGGCGTGCGGTTGTGGCCAACGAAGCCAAGTCGAACGCCCGCGACTGACCAGCGGCTACAGCACCAGCCCTTTGCGCACGGCGGCCGCCAGTTCGGGGCCGCCGAGCATTTCAATGACGGTCAACGCAAAGGCGAAGGTGGTCCCAGGGCCGCGGCTGGTGACGATCCTGCCGTCGCACACGACCGCCTCGTCGCTGACGGCGGCGGGCGTTGTGAGGTTGTCGCGCTCGCCGGGGTGGCAGGTGACACGCCTGCCGCCGAGCACGCCTGCCGCCTGCAGCACCAGCGGCCCGGCGCAGATGGCGCCGACGAGTTTCCCCCGGTCCACGTAACGCCGGACGAGGTCCTTCACTCCCTCGTGTTGTGCCAGGGTCGTGGTGCCGCCCATTCCTCCGGGGATGATCAGGGCGTCGAAATCGTCGCCTCGCACCTCCGACCAGCGGGCGTCGGCCAGGATCCCGACGCCCCGCGAGGCCCGCACCGTGAGGCCGTCGGCCACGGCGGCCGCCGTGACCGACCACTTCGCACGTCGCAGGACGTCGATGATAATCACGGCCTCCATCTCTTCCACGCCATCCGCCAGGGGCACCAGCACGCGTATCAAGGTGGACCTCCTTTGCCTGTCCCGAGTATGCCACGTCGGCATCGTGAGGCAAGCGCGCGTGCGCGGGGCCCCCTCATAGGGCGCATCCCCGTTTCAGTGCGCCCCGCATATGGGCTGGCGCTCGGAGAGCGCCGCCCTACCCATGCGCATCCGGTCCTGGGACACGGTCGTTTGCGATCAAGTAGGCCGCGCAGGGACGCCATAGGCACCGGAACGCGGATGCGCCCCCTCTCATGCGGGCTCGCAGGAGGCGTGGGGTGTGTGGTAGCGTTCGGAGCGAAATGAGCAGGGGCGCACAGGCGGATCGGTCGTCGGGGCGTGGACTGATGGCGGGCGTGGCACTGGTCGCAGGGCTGGTGCTGTCTGCGGGGCCCCTGCTGGGCGCCATGGTGTCGGTGGTCCGGGTGCTCCATGTGTTCGGCGAGGCCGGCAGGCGCGGCGAGACGCTGCCGGTCGGCGCCGTGCGGTTCCCCTACGAGCCTATAGCCCTCGGGTTTGCGGCCTTCCTGCCCGGGATCCTGCTGCTGTCACTCTCCGTGCTGAGCTACTCCCGGCGAGTGAAGCTCCGGCGAGAGTCGGCCCGCGCCCCTGCAGAAGACGGTCCGGCCACGTGAGAGGGATCTTCTTGTTGCACAGGCGGGTCGCGTTTGGGATGATACCTTATCTGTAGCACTTCAAGGGCACCCCCTGCGCCGGAAAGGCCCCGGGGTGCCTCAGAACGCCGGGGAGTTGTGTGAGCCTCAAGCTGGCAGAACTGGATATGGGGGATGCGGGGTGTCCCTCCTGCGCCTACGCGGTCGAGAAACTGGGGCGGAAACTTCCCGGCGTACGCGACGTACACGTGGACATTGCCGCCCATCGCATCAGCGTGCTCTTCGGCGGCGACGAGGGCGTCCTGGATCGTATCCGCGAGCTGGTATCGAAGATGGGTCACGACGCGGTCGTCCGGGCGATTCGAGAAGTGCCGGAGAACTGCGTCAGCCTCGAGGAGGTCAACGGATGAAAGCGTGGTCTGCGATCCTGGCCGGAACGGCGCTGGTGGCGGGGTGCGTGGGCGCGCCCTACGAATTCAGTGCGGACCGCGCGGAAGCGTACCTCAAACGCAATCACGACCTGCCGTCTGCGCGGGCCCAGGCCCTGCGGGAGGGCCTGGTTGTGCCGGGCATGACCCGCGAGGAGGTCTCGCTGTGCCTGGGCAATCCGCAGGAGACGAGCCGGGTTGAGCGCGATGGCCAGGCGCTCCTGGTTTGGACCTACCAGCGCCGGGATCGTCCGGGAGACGAACTGGAGCGCTCCGGCATGTGGGATAAGCCGATCCCCGTGGCCCGCGTCTGCTTCAACGCCGACTTCACGGTCGCTTCGTACCGGGTGTTCACGCCGCAGGCCGCCGAGGCGCCGGTGGCTGTGCCGCCCGCCGCGGTCCGTGCCGCCGCGGGGGAGGCATCCGCCGAGCCCCGGGGGGCGACGTTGGCGGAACCCGACATGGCGGAACCTGTCGGCGGATTCGAGGGGTGGCCGGAACTGACGATCAACGGGGTCGTGCTGGGCGTCGGCGCCCCATACGCCATCATCAACCGGCGCGAGGTGGTGGTCGGCGATGTGATGGACGCCGTCAAGGTCCTGACGATTACAGCCAGGGGTGTGACGCTTCAGCGAGGGGCTGACGTCCGGTTCTTGCAGACGGGTAGGTCCACGCAGCCGTGAACAGGGCTCGCCGGCCCCGGCCGAGTTGATGTCGCGACAATTGACGAGAGGATGCCATGATTACACGAGAAGCTGACTATGCGATTCGCACGGTGGTTCATCTGGCCTCCCTGGGGGAGGGGGCTTCCGTGTCCTGTTCCGAGGTTGCGCGGCGTGCGGTGGTGCCGTACCGGTTTCTTCGGAAGATTGTCTCCAAGCTCGTGGCGTCCGGCATCGTGAAGAGCCGGCGGGGTCGGCGGGGCGGCCTCGCGCTGGATCGGCCCGCGGGCGAGGTGTCTCTCCTCGATATCATCCGCGCCGTTGATCCCCGGGGGGTGACGCTGAACTTGTGCCTCGGTGAAGAAGAGGCCTGCGACCTTCAGCTCGCGTGCCGGACGCACTCCCGACTGGCCTCGGTCCAGCAGTTGATCGAGCGCCACCTGTCGGACGTCACCGTCGATGAACTGGTGGAAGCGTGAGCCGTTTCGCTCCGGGCGGGGAGGCCTCCCGGCTGAGGAGCGACCGGGCTAGGGCACGGTGATCCGCGAAAAGAACTCCGGCCGGCCGCGGACTCCGATGTTCATGTGAAACAGCGCGCCGGCATGTTCGCCGTTGGCTTCCGGGTTGTTCAGCCCGGCGGTGGTAATGAAGATGTCGGTGCCGTCGTCCCCCCCAAAGGCGAGGCTGCTGACATTGCGCGCCGGCAGATCAAACCAGGCCAGTTCGGATCCGTCGGGCGCGTAGCGGATCAGCCCGTAGCCGTCCCAGCGCGCCGACCACACGCAGCCCTCCGCGTCGACGGTCAGGCCATCGGGGCGGCCCCGGCCATCGTCGATATGCTGAAACACGCGCTGGTTCCCGAGGGTGCCGGTGGCTCGGGCATAGTCGAAGAGGTAGATGTTTCGCGGCCCGGTGTCCGTGTAATAGAGCTGACGCAGGTCGGGCGTGAATCCCATGCCATTTGAGGTCCCGATTCCGTCCAGGATCTGCGTGACCGTGCGGTCACGGTCGAGCCGGTAGAGCCGTCCCGAGTGGCTGGGCGCGGTCATGGTGCCGCAGAAGACTCTCCCTTCCGGGTCGGCGATCACGTCGTTGAACCGATTGTCGTGTTCGTCCGGCAGGCTGTCGATCACCGGGGTGGTCCGTCCGTCCTGCCAGCGCATCACCGCGCCACGGGCCATGAACAGCAGCAGCGCCCCGTCGGACTGGACCGTGAATCCGCCGATGGCGGCGCCCAGTTCGAACATATCGTTCTGCCCCGTGGCCGGATCGTGGCGGTGGAGGCGGCCCCTGGGGATGTCAACCCAGTAGACCCGCTTCTCGAAGGGATGCCACAGCGGGTTCTCCCCCACATCGCAGGCGCAATCAACCAGCAGGCGCGGTTTCAGAACGGTACGGGACATCGCTGAGGCCTCCTTGACCGACGGGAGGATCCCCTTGTTGGCCCGGCATGGCAAGCCTGAACCGGCCTGAGCTGAGCTCGATCATTGACGCCGGGGGGCTCGCGCAGTATGTTTCCTGAAGCCGTGCCCGTTACGGTCGCGGTCAGGTGCCGTGCTGTTTCGAGGGTCAAAGCCGTTGGGCAGGGCAGGCACCGGAGGAGCCGGACATGAACGTTGGTATTATTGTGGCGGCCGGTCGTGGTGAGCGTATGGGGGGCGACGTCGACAAGGCGTTTCTCAGCCTCGGCCCCAAGCCGGTTCTGGCGTACTCGCTGGTGGCTTTCCAGCACTGCGATGACATCGATGAAATCATCATTGTTGTCCGCAAGGAGCGCGTGGATTCGGCCCGTTCGATGGCGCAGATGTTCGGCTGCACGAAGGTGGTGAAGGTGGTGGCCGGGGGGGCCAAGCGCCAGGCATCGGTCGCCAATGGGCTGGAGGCGCTGGGAGCAGATACCCGCGTGGTCGCAGTGCATGATGGCGCGCGGCCGTGTGTGACGCCGCGCATGATCAGCGATACGGTCCAATCCGCGCTCAGCCACGGTTCGGGCGTGGCGGCGGTGAAGGTGACGGACACCGTCAAGTATGTTGAGCGGGGCCTGACCGTCACCCGCACGATCGACCGTGAGAAGCTGTGGCTTGTCCAAACGCCCCAGGCGTTTGAGGTGGACCTGCTGAAGCAGGCGTTTGAGGAAGTGCGCAAGCGCAAGGCGACGGTGACCGACGAGGCGTCGGCCGTCGAGTTGCTGGGCAAGGAAGTGCGACTGGTGCCGGTGTCGGCCACGAACATCAAGGTGACCATGGCCGACGATCTGCTGATGGCGTCGACCTTCCTTAAACTCTAACCGGCCCTGAAGGACGTCGAGCGGCAATGCCAAACACGGTCTACGCCATCTTCGGTGACGTGCACGCGAACGAGGAAGCCCTCGGCGCGGTGCTCGAGGATGCGGCCGCGCAGGGCGTCACCGACCATGTCTGCGTCGGCGACATCGTGGGTTACAATGCGAGTCCGTCCGAGTGCCTGGAGCGGGTGCGGGCGCTGAACGGGGTCTGTGTGCGCGGGAATCACGATCACTACTGCGCGCACGACGAATCTCTTGACGATTTTCACCCCCTGGCCGCCAACGTGGTCGACTGGACCCGCCGGCAGCTTTCCCCCGGGCAGGTCCGATACCTGGCCGAACTGAAGATGTCCTGCACGGTCAAGGGGTTTGCCGTGGTGCACAGCACGCTGGACATGCCGGAGAAGTGGGGCTACGTCTTCGACTCCCTGGATGCCGAGTCCCACTTCAGCTACCAGACCACGGCGCTCTGCTTTTATGGGCATACGCATGTACCCGTCGTGTTCGAGAAGGATGGCCGGGTCCGTAAGAGCGCGTTCAGCAAGCTGTCGCTGGGCATCGGCCGCAAATACTTCGTCAACACCGGCAGCGTGGGGCAGCCGCGCGACGGCGACCCCCGGGCCGCGTACCTGATCTACCGGCCTGAGATCCGGGAGATCGAGCTGCGCCGCGTGCCCTACGACGTGGCCGCTGCGCAGAAGAAGGTGCGCGAGGCCGGCCTGCCCGAACGTCTGGCGCGGCGCCTGGAACTGGGGCGCTGACGCGGGAGGGCCCGCTCCGCCGGCGTTGCGTTGCCCCGATTCTGCTTGAGGATCGGGGGCGATCTTGGTCACATACCCCGTTACGTCAGAAGCGGTGCCGTCGCGCTCTCGCAGGCGCCACACCGGGAGAGGTCAGTCTATGCTGCAGGTGATTCGGAAGGTCTTTGGGTCCAAGGCGGAACGCGATGTCCGGGGGATGCGCCCGGCGGTCATGCGCATCAACGAGACCGAGCGGAAGTACCAGTCGCTGACGGATGAACAGCTCCGGGCCAAGACGGACGAGTTCCGCGCCCGGCTTGCCGCCGGCGAAACGGTCGACGACCTGATGTGCGAGGCCTTTGCCGTGGTCAAGAACGCCTGCCGCAGGCTCGTGGGGCGTCGCTTCGACGTCTGCGGCCACGAACTGGCGTGGAACGAGGTGCCGTGGGACAGCCAGCTCATGGCCGGCATCGTCCTGCACCAGGGCAAGATTGCCGAGCTGGCCACGGGCGAAGGCAAGACGCTGGCCGCCACCATGCCGCTGTATCTCAACGCCCTGCCCGGCCACAACGTGCACCTGGTGACGGTGAACGACTACCTGGCGAGGCGCGACGCCCAGTGGATGGGCCAGGTCTACACCTTCCTGGGGCTGTCCGTCGGCTGCATCCAGAACACCATGGGGCCCACGGAGCGGCGCGCCGAGTACGCCAAGGACATCACGTACGGAACGAACAGCGAGTTCGGGTTCGATTACCTGCGCGACAACGGCATGGCGTGGAGCCCCGAGAACCTTGTGCAGCGCGGGTACCATTTTGCCATCGTCGACGAAGTGGACAGCATCCTGATCGACGAAGCCCGGACGCCGCTGATCATCTCCGGGCCGGCGCCGGTCTCCTCGCACCAGTACTTCGAGCTCAAGCCGAAGGTGGAGGCGCTGGTCGGCCGCCAGCGCATGCTCTGCAACCGCCTCGTGAAGGAGGCGCGCGACCTGCTCGACCAGGGCAAGACCGAGGAGGCGCAGCTGAAGATGTACCAGGTGCAGCAGGGGATGCCGCGCCACAAGCAGCTCATGCACATGCAGGAGGATCCGGCGATCCGCAAGCTGTATGAACAGGTCCAGATGCAGATGCTGTCCGACCTGCGCAAGGAGCAGGCGCGCGAGCTGCGCGAGGAGATGTATTTCACGATCGACGAGCGCGGCCACGATGCCAGCCTGACGGAAAAGGGGTGCGAAGCGCTCAACCCCGGAGACCCGAACGCCTACGTGCTGCCCGACCTCATCACCGCCATGGCGGACCTCGACGCGGAGACGCATCTCACCGACATCGAGCGCCAGAAGCGCCGCCAGGAGATCCAGTCGCAGTTCTCGGAGAAGAGCGAGCGCATCCACAACGTCGACCAGCTCATCCGCGCATACTGCCTCTACGAGCGCGACGTGCAATACGTCGTGCAGGACAATCAGGTTCTGATCGTTGACGAGTTCACGGGGCGCATCCTGCCGGGGCGCCGCTGGAGCGACGGGCTGCACCAGGCCGTCGAGGCCAAGGAAGGCGCCAAGATCGAGCGCGAAACGCAGACCCTGGCGACGATCACGATCCAGAACTACTTCCGCATGT
>CAZJBP010000034.1:13343-24843 GCA_964544115.1 uncultured Victivallales bacterium
CACGGCCGAGACCGAAGCGGCCGAGTTTAACGACATCTACAAGCTGGACGTGGTGGTCATCCCGACCAACCGGCCGGTCCGCCGCATCGACCACAACGACGTTGTCTACAAGAGCCAGCGCGAGAAGTACAAGGCGATCATCGACGAGATCACCGCCTGCCGGGAGCGGGGGCAGCCCATCCTGGTCGGCACTGCGAGCGTGGATACGTCGGAGGTGATCGGCCGCATGCTGCGGCGCGCGGGGATTCCGCACAGCGTGCTGAACGCCAAGAACCACGAGCGCGAGGCGGACATCGTGATGAACGCCGGCCAGGCCGGCGCGGTGACGATCGCAACGAACATGGCCGGCCGCGGCACGGACATCAAGCTCGGCCAGGACGTGGTGCATGTCGAGCGCAAGGTCATCGAGTCGCAGCTGCCCCTGGACGAGAGGGTCGACGGCAAGACGCTGCGTGAGCTGCTGATGGACAAGCCCTCGGGCCTGTACGTGATCGGGTCCGAGCGCCACGAGGCCCGGCGCATCGACCGCCAGCTCCGCGGGCGCTGCGCCCGGCAGGGCGACCCGGGCGTGTCGCGCTTCTTCGTCTCGCTCGAAGACGACCTGATGCGGCTGTTCGGGTCCGACCGGATCGCCGGGATCATGAGCCGGCTGGGCATGCAGGAGGGCGAGCCGCTGGAGCACCGCTGGCTGAACCGGTCCATCGAGACCGCGCAGCGCCGGGTCGAGCAGCAGAACTTCTCCATCCGCAAGCGCACGCTCGAGTATGACGATGTCATGAACCGCCAGCGCGAAGTGGTCTATGGGTTCCGCGGCGACGTCGTGCGGGCGGATAACCCGCACCAGTTCATCCTGGACATCCTGCAGGACGTGGTCGAGACGCACTGCGAGGTCCTTCAGGCGAAGGAGGAGCCGAACGCCGTCGAGAACCTGGTGGATTGGGCGCGGCTGGCGTTCCCGATTCCGCTGCGGAGCGAAGACGTGCAGGCTCGGATCGACAACCCGCAGTCGGTGGCGGAGCTGATCCTGGGCGAGGTTCGCAGCGCCTACGACCTCAAGATCTCGATGGAGGATCCGAAGATCGTCCCCGTCATGGAGCGCCAGATCATCCTTCAGAGCATCGATTCCCACTGGCAGGACTACCTGCGCGCCATGGACGCGCTGCGCCAGGGCGTCGGGCTGCGGGCCTACGGCCAGCGGGATCCGCTGGTGGAGTACAAGCGCGAGGCCTTCGAGATGTTCGAGCAGCTCATGAGCGACATCAAGGAGGAGGTGGCGACCACCATCTTCCGGTCGTCGACAACGATCGAGTCTTTCCAGCACTTCATGGCCTCGCTCCCGCGCCGCCTCGTACACGACGACGTCTCGCTGCTGGGCGGCGGGGACGGAGGAGCGCGGCGTCCGGGGTCGGGTCCGGCGGTGCGCGCTGGCCGGGGCCCCATGCCGTCGGCCGCGCCGGTCGACGACGTCACCATGCCCTCCATCGATGAGGTGGCTCCGCCACCCGCCCCGCACGTGAACCGCGACGGACCCAAGGTCGGCCGCAACGATCCGTGCCCGTGCGGCAGCGGAAAGAAGTTCAAGAAGTGCTGCGGCACCTAGGATGGTAAAGACAACAGCCCAACTGTGGCGGGCCCTGGCGTCCCTGCTCAGCGGGGCCATCCTGGCCTCGTGCTTCCCGCCGTCCCCGAGCGGGGAGGCCGCGTACCTGGCGCTGGTTCCGTTGATCGTCCTGACGCGCTTCTCGTCCGTGCGCCAGTCGTTCTTCTGGGGGTGGATCTCCGGCCTGGTGCTCTGGCTTTGGACGCTGACCTGGCTGCTGCGACTGGCGGACACGGGCGGGCCGCTGCCGGTGGTCGTGCTGGGCTGGCTGGCGCTCTCGGCTTACTCCGCGCTGTATCTCGGCGCATTCGCGGCGCTCTCGGCGCGGCTCCATGCGGCGCTGGGGCTCTCGGCGGGCGCCCCGACGATGAGCCGCACGTCGGCGTCGCTCCGCACGGTCCTGCTGGTGGCGCTGCTGCCGCTGGTGTGGGTGGGCCTGGAGTACCTGCGGTCGACGCTCCTGACCGGCTTCCCGTGGAACCACCTGGGCGTGACGCAGTACCGCAACCTCGCCGCGATCCAGGTGGCGGAGTGGGGCGGCGTCTATGCCGTGTCGGCGCTGATCATGGTCATGAACGCGGGAGTGGCGCTGCCCGTGTCCGATGGTCTGAAGGCGTTCTCTGCGCGCAAGCGCTTCCACTTTGAGCTGGCCCTGGCTCTGGCGGCCTGCGGCGCGGCCTGGGCGTGGGGCGCCGCCCGCTCGGGAGAAGTGCGCGCCGCGGGTGCAGACGGGGAGACGGTACGCGTGGTGGTCGTCCAGCCGGCGATCTCCCAGTTGGAAAAGTGGAATGAGTCGTCCGTGGACGACGTCTTCAACCTGTTGAGCGCCCAATCCGACCTCGCCATGGCGATGCATCCGGCCCTGATGGTGTGGCCCGAGACCGCCGTTCCCGGCCCGCTGCCGGGCGACCCCGATTCGTTGGCCTTCGTCCGCCGGTACGCCACCAACGGGGTCCCCGTGCTGGCCGGAGCGCTCGAAATCGAGCAAACCGGATCCGACGAGTGGCGGTGCTGGAACAGCTCGTTCCTCGTCGACACCCGCGGCGAGCTGGCCGCCCGCTACCGCAAGATGCACCTCGTGCCGTTCGGCGAGTACATTCCGCTGGATCGCCTCCTTCCGTTCCTTCAACGCCTCTCGCCCCTGGGCATCAGTTGCCTGCCGGGCGACCGGATGACCGTCTTTTCCGTGCCGGGGCGGAAGGATGCCGCCTTCTCGGTGCTGATCTGTTTCGAGGACGCCTTTGCGGGCCTGGCGCGCCTGGCGGTGCGCAGCGGCGCGCGGTTCCTGGTCAACCAGACGAACGACGCCTGGTTCGACGGGTCGGCCGGTGCGCGGCAGCACATGAGCCAGTGCGTGTTCCGGTGCGTCGAGAATCGCGTTCCCGCCGTGCGCGCCTCGAACACGGGGGTGACGTGTTTCATCGATCGCAACGGCGCTGTGAGCGAACTCACAGGCGCGCGGGATCCTGGCGCACCGTCGGCCGGATTCGGCGTTTACGCCGTGCCGACAGCAGGTCCGCTCCCCGCGGTCACCCGCTACACGCGCCTCGGCGATGCCGGCTTTGCCCTGCCCTGCGCCCTGCTGGCGGCCGGGTTGCTGTACTGGACCGTCCGCCCGGTGGCGCTGTGGAAGAGGTGGCGGGATACGGGAGCGACGTGTGACGTGGTGTGAAGAGTGCGTCCGGACCGTGATCACGCCGGGTGGGAACGGGTACATTCTACCCCTTCGCCGTGGTCGTGCTGTGCGCGCCGCCGGCTGGGGATTGGCCGCATTCGGAGCGCTGATCACAGCGTTCATGGTCTTCTGGATGAGCAGCCCGATCGGGGATGTCTTCCGGACGACATCCCCGATGCGCTGGTTCATGCTGGCGTTCGGCCTGACCGGCTTGATTGGCCTGATCCCCGGGCTGGGCATGCTGATCCTCGGCGTGGGGCTGGTGTTGGGCCGGTCGCGGTGCGAGGTCGAGGTGTCGGCAGGCCGTCTGCTGCTGTCCGAACGCGTGGGCCCTTTCGCGTGGCGGTTCAAACGTCGGACCGGGGACGTCCGGCACCTTGTACTGCAGGCCGGTCCGGCGATTGCCGGGAGCGCTTGCGACCAGGCGGCTCCCTCGTCCAGCGACGGCGCCTTCGGCTGCATCGTGGCCGGAGGTGCCGGAAGGAATCGCCTGTTGATCGGCCTCGGATACCCGCTCGCCGTGTTGAAGCCGCTGGCGGAGCGGCTGGCGGCAGACCTCAATACGACGACGGTGCTTTCCCATGCGCAGGGCGACCCGGTCACCGTGGTCGATGCGGATCAGGCGCGGGAGGCTGAACTGGCACGGCTGCTGGAGCACCCGCCGAAGACCGATATCGTGCTGAAGACCCTTCCCGATGGCGTGGCGCTTTCCGTTCCTGCGGCGGGACTGTGGCGCGGTTCGAAGGGCCTGTTCCTGTTTGCGATCCTCTGGAACGGCTTCATCACCGTCTTCGTGTCTGTCCTGCTGGCGGGGTGGGTACGTAACCGGGGGGGCGGCGGCCCGCCCGCGGCGCTGGGCCTGTTCATGATCCCGTTCCTGGCGGTCGGAGTTGCGGTCCTGCTGATCGCCGTAAACATGGGGCGGTGCCACGTGCTGCTGGCCGTGACCGGAGGGGCACTGACCGTGCGCCAGATCGGCCCGTTCAAGACTCGAGAGTCGCACCTGCCGCTCACGGACATTGCCGACATCCGCGTGGGTCCGAGCGGCATGTCCGTCAATAACCGTCCGGTCCTCGAGCTCCAGATCCATCCGCACGAGGGAAAGAAAGTGGGGCTGTTGTCTCAGCGCAGCGAAGACGAGCTCCGCTGGCTGGCCGCCGTTCTGCAGAAGGCCGTTCGCGGAGCGTGATGCGACGGCGCCGACGGGATATCCTTGAGTCGCCTTTGCCGGCTGGGCTAGACTCCGGCAGTCAACGCGGGCTGAGCCCGCCGCTGAAGAGAGGGAGAGCGCGATGTTGGACGAAATTAAGACCCGCCTGTCGGAGATGCACGAGCACGTAGTGGAAATGCGAGGTTATCTTTGACGTCGCCAGCCATGTGAAACGGCTGGCCGAGCTGGATGCGCGCGCCGGCGAGCCCTCCTTCTGGAACGATTCGAACAGCGCCCGGACGGTCATCGAGGAGGCGAACAAGCATCGCGCGGTCGTCCGCCCGTTCAGCGACATGGTCAAGGCCCTCGAGGACGCGACCGTGCTGACCGAGCTGGCCGAGGCCGAACCCGAGGGGCCCACCCGGGACGCCTCCCTGCGGGAGGTCGGCGAACTGCTCTCGACGTGTTCGGCGCGGTTCGAGACGCTGGAGATGACCTCCCTGCTCAACGGGCGGTTCGATTCCCACAATGCGTACCTGACGCTTCATGCCGGCGCCGGCGGCACGGAGTCGTGCGACTGGGCGGAGATGCTTCTGCGCATGTACCGTCACTACTGCGAGGACCACGGCTTTCAGCTCGAGATTGAAGACGTGCAACCGGGCGAGGAAGCGGGCATCCGCAGCGTGACGTTCGCCGTCATGGGGCCCTACGCGTACGGGACGATGAGCACCGAGCGGGGCGTTCACCGCCTCGTGCGCATCAGCCCGTTCGACGCGAACAAGCGGCGGCACACCTCCTTCGTGGCCCTGGACGTGGTGGCCGAGGTCGACGACGTCGAGGTGGACCTCAACGAGGACGACCTGAGGGTCGACACCTACCGCTCCAGCGGCTCCGGCGGCCAGCACGTCAACCGCACGGACTCGGCGATCCGCCTCACGCACAGGCCCTCGGGCATCGTCGTGTCCTGCCAGGCCGAGCGGTCGCAGCACAAGAACCGCGCGAAGGCCATGAGCATGCTCCGCGCGCGGTTGTACGAGTGGATGGAGGACCAGAAGCGGCGCGACCTGGAGCGGTTCTACGGCCAGAAGGGCGAGATCGCCTGGGGTAGCCAGATCCGGTCGTACGTCTTGCAGCCGTACACGCTGGCCAAGGACCACCGCACGGGCGTGGAAACCTCCAATATCCGCGCCGTGCTCGACGGCGAGATCCAGATGTTTATCGATGCCTACCTGAAGAAGCGCGCGCAGGACGCGGCGGCCGCCGGCGCCGCGGCCGGCGGGAAGAAGTGAGGTGATCCGATGCCACTGATCAGCATGACGGGGTTCGGACGCGGCGAGGCGAGTGGCGCCGGCGTGAAGGTGGATGTTGAGCTGAGTTCGGTGAACCGAAAGCAGTTCGAGGCCCGGATCAGCCTGCCGCGGGGGTGGGCGACCCTCGAGTCCCGCGTCTACGAGGTGATTCACAAGTCCGTCCGGCGCGGCCACGTGACCGGCAACGTCAAGGTCAGCATGGCCGGTGGGCCGCAGCGGCGCGTCCGCGTGGATACCGAGGCGGCGGCGGCGCTGATCCGCGACCTGCGGGCCACGGCGGCGGCGCTGAACCTCCGCGACGACCTCGGCGCGAGCGCCCTGGCATCGCTGCCGGACCTGTTTGTGGTCGAGGGCGTGCCCGAGGACGCCGAGCCGCTGTGGCCGATCGTGCAGCGCGCCCTGGGGCATGCGGTGGCCGACCTGCGTCGCATGGAGACGGTCGAGGGGAAGGCCCTGGAGAAGGACGTGGCCGGCCGGGTTCGGCGCCTTGAGCGCCGGCTGACCCGGATTCGCGCGCAGGCCCGCCGGGTGGTGCCGCGCTACCGCGAACTGCTGACCGAGCGCCTGGCGCGCGCCGGGGTGGAGGCCGACCCCGACGGGCAGGGGCTGTGGAAGGAAATCGTCGTGTACGCCGACCGCTGCGACGTCTCCGAGGAAGTGACGCGCCTGCAGAGCCACTTCGCTCAGGCGCGGGACCTGATCAGCGCGCACGAGCCCTCGGGCCGGGCGCTGGACTTCCTCTGCCAGGAAATGTTTCGCGAGATCAACACGATCGGCTCGAAGGCGAATGACGCGACCATCGCGTCGCACGTCGTGCATTTCAAAACCGATCTGGAAGCGATGCGCGAGCAGATCCAGAACGTGGAGTAGACGCGCTTCCGCCGCGAAAGGGGATCAGCCCGAATGCCAGTGACCCGCACGCTCCTGATCGTGGTCTCAGCCCCCTCGGGGGCGGGCAAGACCACCCTGTGCGACCGGCTGCGGCGCGAGCACCCGGAGCTTGCGTATTCCGTTTCCTGCACCACCCGCGCTCCGCGGGGTCAGGAGGTGGACGGCGAGGACTACGTCTTCCTGACGCCGGCCGAGTTCGAGCGGCGCGTGGCGCAAGGGCTCTTTCTTGAACACGCCGTGGTCCACGGCAACCGCTACGGAACGCTGAAAGAAACGGTGCGCGCCGCCATGGCGGCGGGGCACAGCGTCCTGATGGACATCGACGTCCAGGGCGCGGCCCAGATTCGCGAGCGCGTGGCCGCTCTGCCGGCCGGGGACCCCCTGCGGGAGGGCTTCGTCGATATCTTTATCGAGCCGCCGTCGCTGGACGCGCTCCGTCGCCGGCTCGAACGTCGGGCCGAGGATGCCCCGGACGTTATTGAGCGTCGCCTGCGCCAGGCCGAGGTCGAACTGGCGCGGCGCGGCGAATACCGGCACCGCATCGTCAACGACGATCTGGATCGCGCCTACGCCGAATTCCGCGACTGCATACGGGGCGAAATGAGCGCGGCGACGGGCAAGTAGTCCGGTGGTCCGGCCGTCGGCGGAGGCGCGGATGCGTCGGGCGTGGCTGTGCGGCAATACCCGGCGGCATCAAGGGCTGACCTTTGGCGGGTCGATCCGGCTCAGACGACGTCTTCGCCAGCGCGCAGGACGTCTTGCGCTCCGTGGATGACCGCTATGACGTCGATCTGGCCGGGCCTGATGTGGTAGATGACGCGGTACGGTCCCTCGATCATTTCTCGAATCTGCTCCATGTCGTATTCTGGAACCCGACGACCAGAGTGGGGGACGTCCGCAATCTGCTGCGAACGACGGGTCAGGCGGTCCACCACGCGCAATGCGTATTCCGGCGAGTCTTGTGCAATGTAAGCATGAATGGCGGCGAGATGCTTCTGCGCCGTCTCTGTCCAGTGAACTCTCATTCGGGCAGGCCGTAGTTCGCCCGGACTTCTCTCACATGCTTCGTGCGTTCCGCCCGGCTATCTGCAAGCCCTCGCTCGATGACTTCACGCACGTATATCTCGTGCATGAGGTCATCCCATGTCGCCCTGTCCGGCAGGCGGTCCACCAACCTGTGGGCCTCTTCCTTCTTCATCACCGTTGCCATTGTCGCCTCTCCTTCATGCGCATGAGGCTAGTGGATCGCTGGGGGCGGGTCAATCTCCTCGACATCTCCTCGATCCGGCTTCAGGCGCCGAGCGGCGCGTCGGGGTCGGGATAGAAGCCAGCCTCCATGAGGGCGATGGTGCCGAGCAGGCCGCCCCAGTAATAGAACGAGTCCCCCCCGGCCTTGCCCTGGGCCACGGTGTTGTCGCCGGTCTCCGCATTGTAGTTCTCAAGCACATGGCCGTGTGTGCGCCAGCTCTTGAGCAGCAGCGCCTTGGATTTCTCGACGAGATCCCTGCGCGCCTGGGGCTGTCCGCCGCGGCGCAGGCTGATATAGGTCAGGAAATTCATGGGTCCCCAGATCCGTCCGCGCCAGTAGCTCTGCTCTGAATAGGCCGGATCGCTGCGCGCAATAGACGGCAGCACCCACTCGCCCCAGAACTCGGCGGGATTGTAGAAGTGCTCGCGAATCATGCGCTCCGCCTGCTCGGGCGTGGCCGCCCGCGCCAGGAGTGAATAGAAATTCGTCGGGGAGATGCGGCGGCTCAATTCGCCGGTATCCACGCGCTTGTTCAGGAACAGGCCGAAGGACCCATCCCAGAGCTCCGCCGACATGGCGGCACGCACCGTTGCGGCGCGATGGCGCAGTTCCGCGTCGTCGTCGGCGCGGCCCAGTACAGCGGCGATGTCGGCAAGCGCCTCGCAGTCGGCGACGTACAGGCCGTTCAGCCCCACGTCCCACATCTGCAGGAGATGGCGCTGATTGTCGAAGGGCACATCGTCATACATGGGGGAGTTGTCCAGGCCGGATTCCAGCGAGGCGGCAAAGCGCTCATTCACGGCGTTGGTTTCCCAGTAGGCGTCGTAGACCGGCTCGTAGGGCGTGGATCCCCAGGACAACAGGTCGCCGTTGTTCCGGCGGGCGCTCCACCACCAGCGGTTCCAGGTCAGCAGGTTCGGGTAGACCTCTTCCAGGAACCATCGGGCCCGGTGGCCGCGATAGATTTCCCGGCACACCCACGCGCCCACGGGTGGCTCGGATCGGTCCCGGCTGGAGAAGCCGGTGGCATTGACGAAGTTGGGGACCAGCCCCTCGGGCGTGATCTCGTGGGTGATGGCAATCGCGTTGGCCATGGCCAGGTCAGGATTGTCAACGGACAGCATGTACGCGGCGAAGTAAGTGTCCCACTCGAACAGGACCCAGCCATGGCTGCTGCACCAGGTGCGCGCCACGGGCGTGATCACGCGGTCCCGGACGGGGTCATAGATGGTGTTCCAGGCCAGGACCGAGCGGATGGGGCGGGACACCTCAGCCAGTTCGTCGTACCGGGCCAAGCCCTGTTCCTCGGACCTTCGCTGTCGTGCGAGCACAGCCTCGATGTCTGCCACGCTCCGCGCGCGGCCGGTGCTGAGCCCGACGGGACCCGTGAGGGGCAGGGCCAGGTACGGCGACAGCGACCAGACGCAACCTTCCGGCACGGTCGCCGACGTGGCGAAGAGATCGATGCGTCGCACGCCGGCTTCGCCGCGCAGGGCGTTGCCATCCCGTCGCCATGAGCCCGGGCGGTTCCAGAGCAGGCCGCATTCCGCCACGAGCAGCGCCGGGTACTTCTGCATGGCCAGCGGCGTCACCAGGGCGACCCAATCGCCGCCGTCCAACCCGGTTTCCACCCGCAGGCAGATATCCTCCCAGGTGAGCGTCAGGTCCGTGTACGCGCCGTCATAGGAGCGCAAGCCCGGGACGACATTGATGTGTCCCTTCACGATCTCGCGCAGGTGCTGGCCATTCCGGTACTCCTTGATGCCGAGGTTGATCGCCAGGCCCTCCGGCATGAGCACGTGGGCCAGCATGTTCTTCACATACCACGTGTTCCATCCGCTCAGCATTCGATCCATCAGCGCTCGATACTCAGTAGGCTCCATGTGTCCTCGCCGTCTCGTACATGGCCACGACGTTCTCGGTGGGAGAATTGTCCTGCAGTTGGTGAGTAGGGGCGAAGCAGTAGCCGCCCCTGGGCATCATGATGTCGTTGGGGGCGAAGTGCGGAGCGGTTAGCGCCGTAGCTTCCACCCTCTCGTTCTGCCTCTCTCTTTCCGCACCAGATCCACCAGTTCCCCTGCCGAGATCCGAGCCCCGACCGACGGAACGTCCAGTGAGTAAGTATAGACCTGCATCTCACACCTCCAAGAGTCTGATGCCAGGGTCAGTTCACGGGGCTACGCACGAACACTGTGCCACCCGCGCCACCTCTTGATGGAAACGGAAACGCTCCAGGATCGTCCGCGTATTTGGCCACGAACTCCTGTAGCTCCAGGGTAGTCGCGGTCAGGAAGAGAACTCCACCGTCCTCGTGCTTGATACTCACCTCCTGGTTCTTGATCATGTTGTCGAGCCATTGAATCGACATCGGGGTCAACGTGAGCTGGTCGCCGCTGAGTCCGACCTTCCAGAAACTGTTCAAGTGGAGAAAGTGCCCGCCAAAGAATGACTTCTGGTGGATCGCGTCGGGTCTTTGCGGGGTGAATTCCAGGAACCGCTTTGTGCCAATCGTTCCAAGAGTCGCATAGAACTCGCCAGGAGGCTGATTTGTTATGCTCGTGCGCACAACGTATCTGCCCGTCCGTTTGTCGAACGCTTTGATCGCGAATGTTGCCTCGGCATTGTGCCATATTTCCACGAGGGCAGGGTCATAAACGACGTCCTTGCTGGTGAACAGACTGTTCAAAGTGAGGACGACCCACCTGCAAGGATTGCGGGCACCAGAATCAGTAGCCGCGCCGTGTTTGCTATGATGATCTTCATGTGTGCCCCCACTTCTCGCGCCAACACGTCGGTCGTCACGGCTCCCAGCTTGCGAGCCTACCGTGCACGACGATGGTCGCATGCCACCACTTAAACCTTCCGAATACGACTCCCCAAACGACAACCACTGACAGTGGCCACGCCGCGGCTAGCAACACTATGAGTCGCATTAACGCGGTCGTTGGCCGTCCTATTCATTACACGCTGGGTATTGCTCCGGATCAACTCCAATTCGCTCTATGATGCGAGGGGTGGAGAGTGTTGCATCGTCCTTCGTAAGTCTCATCCTCCTGATCTCGAAGATCCAGTCGTCACCGAAGTCAAACCAGTAGTAGAGCTTCTTCCGCCCCGTTGGGATCGCATCCTTAAGCTGCGTCCGATGGAAGACGCTTTCTCGCTCATCCCAATCCTCTACATCCGTAAGCCGCTTCTTCTCGGCCCAGGGGGATGCACTGTTTGCGGTGTAAAAGTCGAAGGGGTGATCCCGGTCAAACAAAACCGCGTCTTGTATCATCTCGTGTAGATCAGCCAGTGACGCGAAATCCTCCATCGCAATGATGCGGATGCACTCTCCTCGCAGGTAGGCACCTCGAACGCATGTGACTTTGAGTTTCAGAATCATTTCATGTCTCCGTTCAACGTCAGCCATGACCGGAACCGGAACCCCGGCGCGACAGGTGCGTATGCAGCTGGCGTGCCGCGGGTGGAGGTTACGGTCCATGGCATTGTCCGCAAATGATTTACCAATATTCAGGTTTGTTCAGCGCCTCTACACAGGATGATGGACCCGTGATCGGCTGAATCGCTTTGCCCGTCAAGGACTGAGCCAGCCAGCCTTCCGGACGCTGCAACGTCATCGGGG
>CAZJBP010000035.1:0-12336 GCA_964544115.1 uncultured Victivallales bacterium
CTCCTGCCGGAGCCGTGGCGCTGGCCGTCGCCGCGCGATCGGCCGAACGCACAAGCGATGGCGGCGGAGCCGCCGCGACGGCAGGCGGGGCCGCAGCCGCGCGCTCGGACGCGATGGCGGGAAGCCCGGTCGAACGCGCGCGCCTGTCGGCGGCGGCGGGCGAAGCGACGAAGCCGGCGGAGGCGGCAAGCGCCGGCGGAGCCGGGCTGGCCGCCGCGGCACGGGGGCCTGCGGCGATGGACGTCAGCGTACCCAGCGCATCCGAGTCAAGGGCTCTCACGCCCACCGACATTGCCACGCCGCAGGGCGCCGCGCGCCTGCACAAGTCGCTGATCGCCGTCGGCACGCCGCCCCCGCCCGAATCCGTGCCGGACAAGGCGATCTACCAGATGCGTAAGCCCGACAAGCGCCGGCAGCATATCAGCGAGCTGGGCGGGTCCCCGGCGACCGAGCAGGCGGTGGAAGATGGGCTGGACTGGCTGGCCAAGGTGCAGAGCGACGACGGGCGCTGGGATATCGATGGTTTCAAGACCGTGAACGTCAGCGGAGGGGCCGGGGACCGGATTGACGCCGACGTCGCGATCACCGGCCTGTCCCTGCTCGCCTACCTCGGCGCAGGCTACACCCACGCCGACGGCAAGCACAAGGAGACCGTGCTCAAGGCGCTCGACTGGGTGATCGGCGGGCAGAAGCCCGACGGCGACCTGCGCCGCGGCGGACAGATGTACGACCAGGCCATGGCCACGGCGGCACTGTGCGAAGCGCTGTCCCTGACCGGCGACGAGCGGCTGCGGCCGCCGGCCGAACTCGCCGTGCAGTTCATTCTGCAGGCGCAGACCCCTGAATCGGGCTGGCGCTACCAGCCCCGTGAAGACAGCGACACATCGGTGACCGGCTGGCAGATCCTGGCCATGAAGAGCGCGCAGATCGCAGGCCTCGCTATTCCCGAGCAGCACCTGCGCTGGACCGGGATGTGGCTGGACAAGGTCCGGAAGGGCGAAACCGGCGGCCTCTACACGTACAAGCCGGGGCACGCCGTGACCACGATCATGACCGCCGAGGGTTGGTTCTGCCAGTTGTTCATGGGCGCTCAAGGCCGCACCCGCGGCCAGTCCGAATCCGTGAGCTACCTCATGCAGGCCCCGCCCGTCTGGAACCCGGTCGAGCGCGGCGCGATCAACCTGTACTACTGGTACTATGCGACACTGGCGCTGCACCTGTCCGCCGCGCCGGAATTCAAGGAGTGGAACGCGGCCCTGACCCGCGCGCTACTGGAGGGGCGAGTGAAGAGCGGGCCGGCGGCGGGGAGCTGGGAGCCTTCCTGCCTGCTCGCCGAGCGCGGCGGCCGGCTTTACACGACGGTCATGGGCTGCCTCTGCCTCGAGGTCTACTACCGCTTCATGCCGCTCTACCAGGCCCCGCCGTAATACGGCCCGCTCGCGCTCGCGGCCCCGTTTCCGCCCGCTTACGGCGTCGGCGGCGTCCGGCGGATGTAAATCTCCATGCGGCGATTGACGGGGTTTCCGGCGGCCGGGTCGTTGGCAGCCTTGGGGCGCTTGGACCCGTAGCCGACGGCCTCGACGCGATTCTTCTCCACGCCGCACTTCTTCACAAAGTGGTCGCGGACGGCTTCGGCCCGCCGCTGGGTCTGCTTGAGGTCGTCCTTGGTGACGGCTCCAGCCGTGAGGTCCATGTGACCCTCGATGCGCGCCTGTGCGCCGGGGTCGGCCTTCAGCACCTTCGCGATCGCGTCCAGATCGGAAACGTACTCGGCCTTGATGTCCGACTCGTCCTTGTCGAACGTCATCTGCAGTTCGTAGAACTCCAGGTCGTCGGCCTTCTCCAGGGGCTGGGTGTGATCCTCGATCGCCTCGTGCCCGTCCGTAACGCCGCCGCCGTCGGTGTCCCGAAGAAGCGGGTTGGTCTTGTGCGTAAGAGCTTCCTCGCCATCCTTCAGCCCGTCGTAGTCGGTGTCCGGATTGAGCGGGTCGGTCTTGTACGTCTCCACCTCTTCACGGTCGGTCAGACCATCGCGATCCGTGTCGGCATCCACGGCGGGCTGGGTCACCTTCTCGGGAACGGCTTGGGTGACAGCGACAGGGGCCACCTCTGCGGGGATGGCCGCGGCGGGCGCCACGATGGGCTCAGGGCCTTCCTGCTCGCTGCTCCAGACGATGCCGGCCGACAGGATGAGGTTCTGCTCAGTGTCGTCGCCGGCGGACAACCAGCGGGCGTCGGCCCTCAGCGCCCAGGCGCCGGTCAGGTGGTACATCGCGCCGGCGCCCGCCCGCAGGCAGGCTTCCGTCTGATCGCCGACGTCCTCGTCATAGCGGATCGCGCCGATGCCCGCGGCCAGATAGGGGTCAAAGCGATCCCAGCGGCTGAGGTGGTAGAGCGCGTCCAGGCTCAGCCGGTACGACGCTGTGTCATGTACGCCGGCGCCGGCCTCTTCTTCGAGCCGGGACACGGGCTGATCGGTCCGCCAGTCACGGCGCATGTTCTCTTCAAGGTCCGGGGTAACGTCCAGGACCGCTTCCAGCGTCCAGTGCTCGGAGACGTCGCGGCCGACCTGAAGCGAGCCGACGAACCCGTCGTCCAGCGCCTCGTCCCCCTCAAAATTGAGCCAGCCGCCGGACACGCCGACCGTCCAGCCGCGGGCAGCGTCGGCCGACTTCATGGCCTCCGTATCGGGCTCCGCCAGAGCCTGGCCGCCAGCCGCCCACACCACGATCAAGCCCAGAGCCAGAATACGCGCGTTCATATAGACACCCTCCCGCCTGCAACATCTGCCCATCACCTTCGGCAGGCGCCCACGATGCTAAATCGCCCAGCGAAACGCAACAGTCAAACGGCTCACGATGCCTTCTTGATCTCTTCGCGGACGACTTTGCGAAGGATATCTTCAAGCGGCTGTTCCTTGTGGGTAATGTGCGAACGAAGAGCGTCGTTGAGCATGGTTTGGTAGTTTCCGCCGCCTTGTTCTTCGACCTTGGTCTTGAACCAGTCGAGGATGGCGCGGTCCAACCGAATCGTGATTCGCACCTTGTTTTCGGATGCCGGCAAGACGGCCCCCCGCCGGGCCCTGCTGAAGTCATAGTTGGCTTTCATACTGTTGCACCTCTGACCGCGCGGCCTTTCTCGCCGAGATGATGCGGATGTTCTCACCTCGCCACGTATACACGAGCACGAGCAGGCGACCGAAACCGTCCATGCCGATGGTCACGAAGCGACACTCCTCGCCGACTGTTTGGTCAAGCGTGAGCGCGTTCGGATCCTCGAACACGGCAAACGTGTCGGCAAAGGACACCGCGTGCTTCGACTCGTTCTGTCTGGCTTTCGACCGATCCCACTCAAACATTGCCATAATGTATGCACACCTGTATGCACACGTCAATCACTTGTTTTCGCCCCACACCCCACCTTCAGCCCTGTCTTGCGCCGGCATCGATGCCGCGCCGCACGTTGCCGGTGTGGCACGGTCCCGGAACGTGGCCGGAGCGCACCGCCCGCCAGACCTCACGGGCCCGCTCCGGCGTGTACGGCCGATGCATGAAGTCCACACGAAAATGGCGCAGCCCGGCACCGCGTAACTCGCCGAGCACGGCCGCGAGGCAGAACGGTCGTTCGCCGACGACCGTCGTGCGGCAGTGGTGTGAGATGGCAATGACGCGGTCGCCGGAAGCCGACACCAACGTCTCCGTCCGGCGGCTGCCGGCCTCCTGCCGGCAGCGGGCGCAGGCCTCTCCGCGCACGCAGGTCTCAGACACAAACAGCGGCGAATCCTGGTAGACCGGCGCCACCGCCATCCGGGCGACCGCCTCGGGCAGGCGCCGCCAGTTGTTCAGGTCGTCCTCCGGCGAAAGCGTGACGCTGCACATCCCCATGGCCGCCAGCCCGGCCGCCGACGACGCATTCAGGGCGTAGAGCGTCCAGTCCGCCGAAAGGTCGAGAACCTGCGGCCCGCCCTCGCCGCGCTCCCGCAGGCAGGTCCAGCCGGCCAAGCCGCCGACTTCCCACCGCGACCACCCGGTGTCGCGCCAATGGCGCACGGCGGCGTTCAACGCCGCCTCTTCCTCGCCGCGCTCCAGCACCGGCAGCGCGATGCGCACGCGGTCACGCGGCAGCGGGCACTGCCGCATCCAGTCGTCCAGCGTGGGCAGCGCGTCCGGGTTCAGCTCCACGACGAGTTCATCCACGCCGGCCCAGTCCTCGTCCGTGAAGGCGGCCAGACACTCGGGCTGGTCGGTTTTGAGCGCCCACGTCTCCCGCCCCTCGGCGTGCGGCGTCACATCAGGCACGTCGCTCCCGACGTGCGCCCGCGCCCGGGCCACCCAGGCCGCGCGCACCTGCACCGCCTGGGCCTCGACAGCCTCAGCCGCGGCGCGGCGCACGCCGTTGAGTACCGAGGCGGGCACAAACAGGCCCGCGGGGTTGTCGACCGCCAGGTCGGCCAACGCCAGGCGCGTGTTCCCCAGTCGGGCGAAGGCCTGCCGCGCCGCCTCCGCCACGACTCCCGCGTCGCGCGCGGGCTCGAACCGGCCCGCGCACTCGCCCGCTGCGGCCGCCACGGGGGCGCCCGGCAGGTTCAGCTCCACCGAGGCCCGCCAGCTCAGCCCGTCGGCGCGCACGCCGAGCGCCGCGCGCAGCGGCTGGCGAAACGCCCAGGCGCCGGGACGCGGCCGGCTGAAGGTGTAGGTGCGCTTCACGGCCTGCGACGACGCGCAGTAGACGGCCGCGCCCTCGGGGATTTCCGGCGCGTCGGCCGGCAGGGCAACTTCCACCCAAGCACCCGCATCGACCGCGAACACGCTGCGCCGCGAGCGGCCCGCAGGGTCGCTCGCCCACAGGTCGTCGACCGCAAACCCGTACGGCGCGCTCTCCCCCGGCAGATCGACCTGGATGCCGTCGTGCCGCTCCAGAGCCCGGTTGGTCACGAACCGCAGCCGGCGGCCGGCAGCCGGCTCCCCTCGGCGCGGCGGCGCCCCGCTGCTGACGCCGGCCACCGCCCCGATCCGGGCGCCGCGGTGGCCCACCGTCTCCGCGTCCACCGCGCCGCGGTGCGACTCCCCGTCGAGGTAGAGCTCGGTCCACGGACGGCTGAAGATCGTCTGCGCATCCGCCGCCATGGCCTCGCGCTCGGAGCGGCTGAGCGTCCCATCCACCGCGCCACGGTAGAGTTGCGCGAGGCAGGCGACGTACAGCGGGTTCTTCTTGCGCCCCTCGATCTTCAGCGACGCCACGCCCGCTGCCGCCAAATCCCCCACGCGCTCGACGCGCGCCATGTCCTTCATCGAGAACGGGTGGCCCGATCGGCCGTCCGCCGCGCGAAACGCCTCCCGGCACGGATACGCGCAGCGACCGCGGTTGCCGCTGCGTCCGCGCAGGTGCGACGAGTAAAGGCACAGACCGCTGTAGCAGTAGCACAGCGCGCCGTGGACGAACACCTCGACCTCGATGCCGCCGGAGGCGGCGATGGCCCGGATCTCATTCAGCGACAACTCGCGCGCCAGCGTGACGCGGGAGAAGCCCAGCTCGCGCAGCGCCCGCGCGCCGGCCACGTTATGCACTGCCATCTGCGTGCTGGCATGCAGGCGCAGCGCGGGAAACAGCGCCCGCGCGATGCGGGCCACGCCCAGGTCCTGCACGATGATCGCGTCCGCGCCCGCTTCGCTCAGCACCGCCAGCGTATCGACCAGTTCCGGCAACTCGTCCTGCTGAACCAGCGTATTGACCGTGGCATAGACACGGCGCGGCACCGTCTGCCCATGGGCATAGGCGGCGATTTCGCCGAGCTCGTCCACGGTAAAGTTGGCCGCATCGGCGCGCGCGGAGAAGCGCTGCAGGCCAAGATAGACGGCGTCAGCGCCGTGCTCGAAGGCCGCAAAGGCGGCGTCCAGGTCGCCCGCCGGCGCCAGCACTTCGGGTTTCGGGTTGTTCATCGCGCCTCTCCGGCCCCTTGGCCGCTCCTGCCATATGCGGAAGCCCGCCGGGAGTCAATCCCGGGGTGCATCCCGACTACCCACCGCTTGACTCCCGGGGGGCGGATGTTACCCTCGCCCCATCACCGTCCGGTTCGGGCGGCCAAACCCCGCGGGAGACGAGCGTGACCCTCCACATCCGTGAAGCGCGCGTACAGGACGCGCCGGCTCTCGCCGCGCTGTGGCATGAAATGGCCGCCTTTCACGCTCAACACGATCCGCTCTGGAAGATCCGACGGGGAGGCCGGGAGGAGTATGCCGCCGCCATGCAGGAGGTCGTCCGCTCCAAAGAGCAGGCCGTCTTTGTGGCGTGCGAGGGTGACCGGCCGGTTGGCTTTGTTTTGGCGCAGCTCGACCGGCGCGCCCGCGTCTTTGCCGGGGGCGAGCACGGCCTCATCGCCGACCTTGCCGTGACCGAGGCCTTCCGACGACGGGGCGTGGGCGAGCGGCTCCTGCGCCGGTCGATGCGCTGGTTTTCTTCCCAAGGCGTGAAGACCGTGGAGGTGCGCGTGGCCACGACCAACCCCCTGTCCGCCGCCTTCTGGCGCAAGATGGGCTTCGAACCCTACATGACCCTCTGCCGGAAGAAGATCTCCAGCGGCTAAGGGGCCCTGCTGCGGTCGGTCCGCGTCACGCCGGAGATGTCGCTTGACGGGCCGGAATCGATTGCGAGAGACTGCGGTTTTGATTTTCTTTGCGGACGAGCCGCGCACGGGGCGCGACGAAACCGGAGCCGGACCATGAGCAAGAAGATAGACCTTCTCGGGGCAATCAGCCGGAACGAAGCGCGCGTGGGCATCGTGGGCCTCGGCTACGTGGGTCTGCCCCTGCTGCTGGAGTTCTCCAAGGCCGGGCTGCCGGTCACGGGCTTTGACATCGACGAGGCCAAGGTCCGGCAGTTGCTGGCCGGCGAGTCCTACATCCGCCACATCCCTGCCGACCGCATCCGCCAGACCTTCGCCGGATCTTCGCGGGCGACGGCCACCACCGACTTCAGGAAGATGACCGATTGCGCCGCGCTGATCATCTGCGTGCCGACCCCGCTCACCCGCCACCGCGATCCGGACCTCAGCTACATCGAGGACACGGCCCACGCGATGGCCCCGCACATCCGCGCCGGCCAACTGGTCAGCCTGGAGTCCACCACCTACCCCGGCACGACCGACGAGGTGCTGGTGCCCATTTTGGAAACCGGTTCGGGCCTCAAAGCGGGAGAGGACTTCTTCGTGGCGTTCTCCCCGGAGCGCGAGGACCCCAACAACAGCGACTTCAGCACGTCGACCATCCCGAAGGTGGTGGGCGGGATCGACGCCGATTCGCTGGAGGTCGCCCGGGCCTTCTACGACCGGATCATCTGCAAGACCGTGCCGGTCTCGGATTGCCGCGCGGCCGAGGCGACAAAGCTGGTGGAAAACATCTTCCGCTGCATCAACATTGCCCTGGTCAACGAGCTCAAGGTGGTCTTCACCGAGATGGGCATCGACGTCTGGGAGGTCATCCGCGCCGCCAGCACCAAGCCGTTCGGGTTCATGCCCTTCTATCCCGGCCCGGGCCTCGGCGGACACTGCATCCCGATCGACCCCTTCTACCTGACGTGGAAGGCGCGGGAGTTCGGCGTGGCGACCCGTTTCATCGAGCTGGCAGGCGAGATCAACACCGGCATGCCCCGCTACGTGGTTCAGCGCACGCTGATGGCGTTGAACGAGCGCGGGCGATCGCTCAAGGATGCACGGCTCCTGCTGGTCGGGCTGGCCTATAAGAAGAATGTCGACGACGACCGCGAGAGCCCCACCTACGTGCTGTGGGAGGAGTTCGAGCGGCACGGCGCCAAGGTTTCGTACTACGATCCGTTCTGCCCCGTGGTGCGGCCCACGCGGGAGCACCCGCACTTTGCCGGCGTCCGCAGCGTGACGTGGGACGAAGCGGTCGGTGGCGGGTTCGACGTGGCGGTCGTTTCCACCGCGCACGACGGCGTGGACCACGGGGCGCTGGTGCGCGCATTGCCGCTGGTGATCGACTCGCGCGGGTCCTGCCCCGACGCAGCCAACGTGGTGAGGGCCTGATATGCCTCCGATCCTGGTCACGGGTTCAGCCGGGTTCATCGGCATGCACGTCACGCAGGCGCTGCTCGCGCAGGGCCACACGGTCGTGGGCTACGACAATTTCAACGACTACTACAGCGTGCAGCTCAAGCGCCGGCGCGCCGCCGAACTGGCGAAGCACCCCAACTTCAAGGGCGTCGAGGCCGACCTGTGCGACCGCGACACGCTGGACCGCTGCTTCTCCGAGAACCGGTTCGAGCTCGTCTGCAACCTGGCGGCCCAGGCCGGCGTACGCTACTCCCTCCAGAACCCGCACGCCTACCAGAAGTCGAACATCGAAGGGTTCCTGAACATTCTCGAAGCCTGCCGGCGGACGCACACGCGGCGGCTGGTCTACGCATCGAGCTCCAGCGTGTACGGCGGCAACACGAAGCTGCCGTTCAGCGAGTCCGATCCGGTGGATTCGCCCGTCAGCCTGTACGCGGCAACCAAGAAGGCCAACGAGCTGATGGCCCACACCTACACGCACCTGTACGGACTGCAGACGGTCGGGCTGAGGTTCTTCACCGTGTACGGCCCGTGGGGCCGCCCGGACATGGCGCTGTGGCTGTTCACCGAGGCCATGCTGGCGGGCCGCCCGATCAAGGTGTTCAACCACGGCAACATGCAGCGCGACTTCACGTATGTCGACGACATCGTCAGCGGCGTTGTGGCCTCGCTGCTCCGCGACGGGCTGGCCCCGTATGAGGTGCTGAACCTCGGTCACCACCACCCGGAACAGCTGCTCGACATGATCGGCACTCTGGCCTCGGCGCTCGGGGTGGAGCCCAAGCTGGAGATGCACCCGATGCAACCGGGCGACGTGCCGTCAACTTATGCCGATACCGCGCTGGCCGCGCGCAAGCTGGGGTTCGCTCCGACCACGGCGATCGCCGTCGGCATTCCGCGCTTCGTGCAATGGTACCGCGAGTACCACGGCATACGCCCGCGCTAGGACGGCGCCGCACGGTCCCTGTCTTCCCGCCACAATCACGGCCGAAAGATTCGGCTGGATCCTAGGGCGCTAATATGCCACCGTTACTGTGTCCTTATACAGACAGGGGGGGACCGCACCCCGGAAAGTAGAGCCGCATGCACCCGTCGAGACTCGAGACCATGAAGCACCTGGAGTCCTATGTGGAGGAGCAGATGCCCACCCTGCTTCGCGCCACCGACCGCCTCTGGCAGCCCTCGGACTTTCTGCCCGATTTCACGGCCGAGAGCGCCCACCTCGAGCTTCTGGAGCTTCAGGCCGAGGCGCGCAGCATTCCGGACGACGTGCTCAACACCCTGGTGGGCGACACGATCACCGAGGAAGCCCTTCCGACCTATGCCCAGTGGCTGGCGTCCATGGATGGCGTGGGCGGAGCGGGCTGTCTGACCAGTAGCCCATGGGCCGCATGGAACCGCGCATGGTGCGCCGAGGAGAACCGCCACGGCGACGTTCTGGCCTGCTACCTCCGTCTCTGCGGCCGCGTGCGCATGCGTGAAGTCGAGGTGGCCATCCATCACCTGGTGTACGACGGCATGGACATCCAGACCGGCACCGACCCCTTCCGGTTCTTCGTCTACACCAGCTTCCAGGAGCTAGCCACCCTGCGATCGCACCGAAACGTCGGGCTGCTGGCCGAGAAGGCCGGGGCGCTGAGGCTGCACCGCATGTCGCGCGTCATTGCCGGGGACGAAGGCTGGCACGCCACCGCTTACCGGTTGTTCGTGCAGAAGTTTCTGGAGCTCGAGACCTCCGAGGCTGTGCAGGCCATCGCCGATATGTTCCGCACGAAGATCATCATGCCCGCCATGAACCTGCGCGAGGCCGGCGCCGGACGGGGCGACACCTTCAAGGAATTCGAGGTCATCGCCCAGCGCTCAGGCATCTACACCGCGCTGGACTATGTGGAGATCATGGAGTCGCTGGTCGAAGCGTGGGGCGTGGCCGCGCTGACGGGACTTCAGGCCGAGGCCGCGCGGGCCCAGGACTACATCTGCGGCCTCGCCGCCCGCTATCGCCGGGCGCTCGACCGCATCCACGGGCAGAAGCTGGCCGACACCCAGTTCCGCTTCCGCTGGATGGCCGCCTGAACGTGCGGAGACCGGCTGTGCCGCCCGTAACCGGAAAGCGAGCCGGGATCCCCGCCTTCCGCCGGGTGCCTACGGCACACTATCCTCGGCCACATCCTCGCCAAACGGCTGGGGCTCCATGCGCTCGCCCTTCTTCATGAGGATCTCGATCTTGCGCTCAACTTCGTTGAGCTTGCCGGTGCAGAACTCGACCAGCTTCTGACCTTCCTCGAAGCGAGCGATGGTCTCCTCGAGATTGAGCGCGCCGCCCTCCATCTCGCCGACAACCGTCTCCAGGCGGTTCAGGGCCGCCTCGAAGTTCGCCGGCCGGGGCTCCTGCGCCTCCTGCGGCGGCTGGGTTTGCTTTGCCTTCATGCCTGCCTTCTCCTCTTCTCAATCACCGTCTCCACCACGTCCGACACCAGCCGGCCGTCGGCCAGCTGCGTGGTCACGCGCTCGCCGGCCCGGACGCCCGTGGCCGAGCGAACCGCGCGCCCATCGGCCCCCCACGTGATGCTATAGCCGCGCTGCAGCACCGCCAGCGGGTTCATCGCCCGCAGCCCGGCCTCGGCGCGCTCCGCGCGCGCCCGCCCCGCCGCCGACGCCGCCTGCACCCGGTGCCCGATTCTCAGCGCGGCATCGTCGACGCGCTGGACGGCGTCGCGGTGGCTGCGCTGCAGCCCGAAGCGCAGGCCGTCGGCCAGCGCCCGCAGCGCCTGCCGGTGCTGCCGCACGGCCTGCTCCGGCTGGCGGAAAACGTGGTGGCCGGCCGCGGCGCCCAACCGCGCCCGCGCCGACATCAGGGCTCGCTCTGCGCCGCGCGCCAACCGCCGCGTCAGCCCGGCCACCTGCGTCTGGAAGGCCTCCTTCGTGCCCACCACCAGCTCCGCGGCGGCCGACGGCGTCGGCGCGCGCACGTCGGCGGCAAAGTCGCTGATCGTGAAATCGATCTCATGCCCGACGGCCGAGATCACGGGGATTCGCGACCGCGCTATGGCCCGGGCCACCTCCTCCTCGTTAAAGCACCACAGGTCCTCAAGGCTTCCGCCGCCGCGGCCGACGATCAGCACATCCATCCCGCCGCGTGCGTTGAACCCGTCGATCGCGGCCGCGATTTCCGAGGCCGCGCCCTCGCCCTGCACCCGTACGGGCCACAGGACGACGTGCAGGTTCGGAAATCGCCGCGAGATGACGTTCAGAATGTCACGGATCGCCGCCCCGGTCGACGAGGTCACGATTCCCACGTGCTGCGGTAGGAGCGGCAGCGGCTTCTTGCGGGCGGCATCGAACAGGCCCTCCGCGCGCAGCTTCTCCTTCAGGGCCTCGAACCGCTGCTGGAGCGCGCCCTCGCCGGCGCCCTCCAGTTGGCGGATGATCAGCTGGTACTCGCCGCGCGGCTCATACACGCTCAGCTGCCCGAAGACGCGCACCAGCAGCCCGTCGCGCGGCGTCACCTTCATGCCGCGCTGGTCGCCCCGGAACAGCACGCCGCGGATCTGGGCCGTCGAGTCCTTGAGCGTGAAATAGAAGTGCCCCGCAGCCGAGGGGCGCACATTGGAGAGTTCCCCCTCGAGCCAGGCGTGCCCGACCTCCTCTTCGAGGATCGTCCGGATGCGCCGCGTCAACTCGGCGACCGTGTAAACTTTTTGGGTTGCGCCTGTCATTCTCCTCCAACCTCAGCGGCAGAATACGAGATGCAGCACGTGGGAAGCAAGGGGCGGGTACAGGTCAGCGCGACTCGGCGCTGACAGCCGTGCGGTCTGCGAACTCACCAGGTTACAAACCGAGCCAGCGATGACGAGCAGAGCCGAGGCCCTGTCTTGCCCTGGTGGATCGGGGTAGATCGGCTTCGGGGCTCCAAGCACGCCGACGGGGCGGCTCAGCGGCTGGAGCTGCGCACCGTCCCGGCCGCCAAGCGCATTTCTGCATCAGCCAGTGGCGCCCCGCCGGGCGCGGGTCGGTAGGCGTGGCGGTTGAACGACGCAAGACCTGCTTCTACTGCACCCCTGGTCTAGGTGTCCCGACACGGCCTTGCTTGCCGAGCAGCCGAGGGCCTATCGACCACAGGTTGACCAGTATGCAGGCCATGAGTCCAAGAAAACCCCAGTAGAGCACAATCGCCGGCCACGAGATCGCCATCCACATGCGCGCCTCGCCCCAGCACGTAACCACCGCCGCTCGACGCGCACCCCGCGCCGAGCAGCAGAGCGTCAGCA
>CAZJBP010000035.1:12346-24315 GCA_964544115.1 uncultured Victivallales bacterium
CCCGCCCATGTTCCTAATCATCGCTGCGCGAAGCGCAACGAACGGCCAGTGGGTGAGAATAAGGGCCTTTTCCAGCAGCACGTGACTGCCGACGATCGACCTGAGCGCCGACAGGAACATCATGACGACAACAGACAAGAACGCATATCTCCATGCGTGCTTCAACAATGCAACATCTTGGAACCCATCGCCGTGCTTTGAGTTCTTGTTCACGCTTGCCTCCGTTACATGCAGCCGCAACGCTGCGCCCTGCATTAGTCAAAGGAGGGCCTATTCACCGCCGAGATGGGCCGTTCAGGGCCAACTGCGACAATGCCTACTCCTCATCATCGACCTGAATCATGAACAGCGTCTGAAGGGCATCGCATAGTCGCCCCGCCCTATTGCGACCACCCCGCAACCACCTCGTCGACAGCCAGCAAGACGTCGCATGCTGTCATCGACGGCGACCTGCGCTCAAGCGCCAGAAGGACCTCATTGGTGCCACAGTACACAGCTCGCGCCGAGTTGTCTCGGTAATCGTAGACGACTGACATGCTTTCGTCCGCGAGGGAACCGTCATCGGCAGCGCGATACTGATGGCCGGAGTAGTAGATGTCCGTGTCGCACTTCAGGTCTCCCTTTTCTGTTCTTGTAACACACTTGCCAAGCGGCTTCTCGCAGTCCACCTTCCACTTCTCGAACCCGAACTCCTTGCCGTAATAGCACCAAGTGGGGCCGACGGGTCGCACGCCAACCTTCATCCGGATTGCGTTGTCCCGCAGAACATCATCCGCAGGCGGCGGCGTACTATCGAAGTCCGATCTGGGCAGGCAACCGGATGCTGCAGTCATGCCGGCAAGAAAGAACGCCAGCACCCACTTCGCGCTGCCCGGTCTTGCCAAGGTGGATCGGGGCAGATCGTTTTCGGGGCGACACGTTCGGCGACGTCGGCGGCTCAGGTACTGCGGTTGGGCCAGGGCGACCATGAAGGAAAGACGGTAGCTCTCGGTGACATAGCGGTCGAGTTTTGGACGGCTGAGGACGCGTTCCAGTTCGGCTACCGTCTGCGGGGAGAGGAGAACAGTACCCCGGTCGAGGGCTTCCTCGAGTGCCTGCCGGGGTACAGACGCCGTCAACAAGGCCGCACTGACCACGGTGTTCGCGTCCAGGACGTAACGCCTAGTCATTGGCATTCAGGATGGAATCCAACTTCCCAGGCGTGAGACCGTTGCGTGCCGCCTGCTTTCCGATCTCGTCCATCAGCCGCTTCAGCGGGACCGGTCTGGCTCGGTACTCCCGAAGCAAGACGCCCCAGAGAACTCCGAGTTTGCTCTTGTCTTCGGCGGGAGCCCGCTCGAAATAACGGGCCGCCTCGACATCCGTTTCTATGCTTACTGTCGCCGTGGTCATCGAATGTCCCCTGCAACCAGGCAGCATCCTACCCCACACCCCGTCCTCGGCCAAGCCCCATTCTGGTGGGAAGCCGGGGTCAGCCCCCGCCGACGGCCTCACGCACCCGCTTGATCGAGCGGGCGCGGCCGGTGTTCTCGTCCACATCGATCAGCGCCCCTTCGAGCACCACGCCCTGGGTGGCGACCTCGAACTTGCCGGGCATTCCCGTCAGGAACGACTTGAGCACGGCATCCAGCTCGCGGCCAATGGCGCTGTCCTTCGGCCCCGTCATGCCCAGGTCGGTGATGTAGGCCGTGCCGCCCGGCAGTACCGCCTCATCGCTCGTCTGCACGTGCGTGTGGGTGCCGACCACGGCCGAGACGCGGCCGTCGAGGTAGCGCCCCATGACCACCTTCTCCGAGGTGGCCTCGGCGTGCATGTCGACCAGGATGACGCGCGGGCGGCCGGGCCCGAGATCCCGCAGAACGGCGTCGGCGGTCCGGAACGGACAGTCGTACGGGTGCATGAACACGCGGCCGACAAGGTTGATCAACGCCAGCGAGCCGGCGGGCGTTTCCACCACCGTCACGCCGCGCCCGGGGCAGCCCGGCGCGAAGTTGGCCGGGCGCACCACGCGGGGATTGCGGTCCAGGCAGGAATACACCTCGCGCTGGTCCCACGTGTGGTCACCCAGCGTCAGGGCGTCGGCGCCGGCGCCCAGCAGCTCATCGGCCACCCCCTCGGTGATCCCCTTGCCGGCGGCGGCGTTCTCGGCGTTGGCGATCACCACGTCCACTTTGCCGTCCGCCTTCATGCGCGTGACGACCCACGCGAAGGCCCGCCGTCCGGGCGACCCCACGATGTCGCCGACCATTAAAATTCTCATGGCGTCCCTCTTTCAGGGGCAGTGGTCAGTAATCCGTCACCCGTCATCAGTACTACGCCTCACGGATGACTGATCACTGGTTACTGGTTACTGATCACTGGTTACTGACTCAATGCGCGTATTCCACGCAGCGCGTTTCGCGAATGACCGTCACGCGGATCTGGCCGGGGTACTTCAGGTCCGTCTCGATCTTGTTGCGGATGTTCCTGGCCAGCACCATCGACGCGTTGTCGTCCATCTTCTCCGGGTCAACCACCACCCGGACCTCGCGGCCGGCTTGGATGGCGTAGCTCTTCCGGACGCCTTCGAACTCGTTGGCGATGCCCTCGAGCTTCTCCAGCCGCTTGACGTAAATGCCCGCCGTCGACGAGCGCGCGCCCACCCGCGAGCTGGAGATGGCGTCAGCCGCCATGCACAGCACGGCGTACAGGCTCTCCCGCTCCACCTCCTCGTGGTGCGCCGCCACGGCGTTGACCACCATCGGCTTCTCGCCGCCGCGCTTGAGAACGTCGGCGCCGATGACCGCGTGGCCGCCCTCGACCTCGTGGTCCAGCGCCTTGCCGATGTCGTGGAACAGGCCGATGCGCCGCGCCAGCGCCGGCTCGAGCCCCAGTTCCGCGGCCATGACGCCCATCAGGTGCGCCACCTCGATGCTGTGCTGGAGCACGTTCTGGGTGTAGCTCGTGCGGAACTTGAGCCGGCCCAGCGTGCGCACCAGCTCGGGCTCCACGTCCTGCACGTCGGCCAGGTACAGCGCCTCTTCGCCGGCCTTGCGGATGACCTCCGTCATATCCTCCTGCACCTTGGCAACCACCTCCTCGATGCGGGCGGGGTGGATGCGGCCGTCGGCCAGCAGTTGCTCCAGCGAGAGCCGGGCCACCTCGCGGCGGATCGGATCGAAGGAGGACAGCACGACCGCCTCGGGCGTGTCGTCGATCAGGATGCTGACGCCGGTGGCCGCCTCGATGGACCGGATGTTGCGCCCGTCGCGGCCGATAATGCGGCCCTTCATGTCCTCTGAAGGCAGCGGCACGCTGCTGGTCATCAGCTCGCCGGCGTGGCCTGACGCAAAGCGTTCAATGGCCTGGGCCACAATCTTCTTCGCCTCGCGCTCGGCCTGGTCCTTGGCCTTCTCCTGCATCCGGCGGATCAGCGCGCCCATCTCGGCATGCACTTCCGTCTCCACGAGCGCCATAATGGCCTTCCGCGCCTCCTCGCGCGTCATCGCGGCCACGCGCTGCAGCTCATCGCGGGCCTGCTGGCCGAGGCGCTCGACGTCCTTGCGCTGCGCGGCAAGCTCGGCGGACTGGTCCTCGATCATCTTGACGCGGTCATCCAGGGCCTTCTCCTTCTTCTCGACCACGGCCACCTTGCGCTCGAGGTTGAGCTCCTTCTGGGCGACGCGCTCCTCGATCGCGGAGAGCTCCTGGCGGCGCGTGCGGGTCGACAGCTCGAACTCCTCGCGGGCCTTGATGACCTCCGCCTTGGCCTGAAGCTGGGCCTCTTTCTGTATGGACTCCGCCTCGCCCTTCGCCTTCGCCAGCACATCCCCCGCCTGCCGTCCGGCATCCTCCAGCCCGCGCCGCGCCATCACGAGCCGCGCCGCATATCCCAACGCCAGGCCAGCCAGGCCGGCGATCACCGCTGCAATCCAAGCCATGTCACACCCCTCCTCGTCTCAGCGTTCTTTCTTCTGTCACCACGGCGTCCATGAAGACGTCATGCGCCTCCATGGGCACCGATTCAAACATCTGCCACTCAAACCCCAGCCCCACCTTGAGGCCTGTCGCGGCCGCAGGCAGCAGGCACATCCGGTCGTAGTAGCCGCCGCCGTGCCCCAGCCGGCCGCAGCGCTCGTCGAAGGCCACGGCCGGCACAACGATCAGGTCCAGCGGCTCGTCGCCCAGCCAGGCCGGCTGCTCCGGCTCCGCGATGCCCCAGATTCCCCGGCGCAGCGGAGCGCCGGGCTCCAGCCAGCAGAGCCCGTAGGCCCGCTGCTCGGGGCGCCAGGCCGGAACGGCCACGCGCCGCCCGTCGGCGGCGCAGGCCGCGAGGATCCCGTCGGTCTGGACCTCGACCGGCATGGCCAGGTAGCAGGCCAGCGTCCAGGAGCGCTGGAACTCCGGCAGGCCGATCAGCCGCTCCTGCGCGCGTCGCCCCCGCCCGGCCATCTCCTCGGCGCCGCCGGCCTGCCGCCGGCACCCGTCGACCGACTGTCGTATCTCGCTCTTGGTCATGCGCCGGCCACATCTCCCTTCGGGTCCGTGGCCGCCTTCACGGCCGCCTGTTCGCGCCAGCGCTCGAGGCGCTGCCTCAGGGTCTCCTCGTAGCCCTCGCGGGTGGGAGCATAGAAATGCAGGTCAGCCGGCGCATAGGCCTGCGCCACGAAATGCCCCTCGAAATCGTGGGGATACACGTACCGGTCGCCCTCGCCCTCTGCGCCGTCCGCCACGCGCACGCGCAGGTTGCGGAGGTGGGCGGGCACGGCCAGCGTGCGCCCCTCCTCGACCGCCGCGGCCGCCTTGTCGATCGCGAGATAGGCGGCGTTGCTCTTGGGGGCGCACGCCAGGTAGGTGGTCGCCTGGGAGAGGATGATCCGCGCCTCGGGCATGCCCACGATGTCAACGGCCTGCGCCGCGGACACCGCCAGCGTGAGGCCCCGCGGGTCGGCGTTGCCGATGTCTTCCGACGCCAGGATCATCAGTCGGCGCGCGATGAACCGCGGATCCTCGCCAGCGTGCAGCATCTTTGCCAGCCAGTAAAGCGCGGCGTCAGGGTCCGAGCCCCGCACGCTCTTGATGAACGCCGAGATCGTGTCGTAGTGGCCGTCCTCATCCCGGTCATAGACCACCATGCGGCGCTGAATCGCCTCGGCGGCGATCTCGGCGGTCAGGCGGATGACGCCGTCGGCCGAGTCCGGGGCGGTCGTCAGGACGGCAACCTCCAGCGCGTTGAGGGCGCGCCGCGCATCGCCCTCGCACACGCGGGCCAGGTGGCGGGCCGCGTCCGGGGCCAGCTCCACGCGCAACCCGCCGAACCCGCGCGGATCGGTCAGCGCCCGCGCCAGCAGGACGGCAATCGCCCCCTCGCTCAGCGGCCTCAGCTGGAACACGAGCGAGCGGGACGTCAGGGGGCTGTTCACGAAGACCTGGGGATTGTGCGTGGTGGCCCCGATCAGCGTCACCGTGCCGTTCTCGACGTGCGGCAGCAGCACGTCCTGCTGGGCCTTGTTGAAGCGGTGGATCTCGTCGATGAACAGGATCGTCTCGCGGGCCTCCTGGCGCCGGCGGCGCGCCGCCAGGTCAATGAGCTCGCGCAGAACGGCCACGTTGGCCAGCACGCCGCTGGTGCGTTCGAAGTGGCGGTGGGTCACGCGCGCGACCACCTCGGCCAGGGATGTCTTCCCGCAGCCGGGGGGGCCATAGAGGATCAGGCTCTGGAGGCGGTCCGCCTCGATGGCCCGGCGCAGCAGCCGCCCGGGCCCCAGGATGTGGTCCTGTCCGGCGACATCGTCAAGGGTCGCGGGACGCAGGCGCGCCGCCAGGGGCTCGCGCACCACGCCGTCGCCGGACCCCGGCGCTCGGTCGAACAGGTCCATAAAAGAGAATACCCCACTTTGTCGACACAGGCGGTATCTCGGACCTCGTCTAACGAGGTGGGCGCCCTGTTCCGCTCTTCTCACGTCCCCGTTAAGGGCCTGTGATCCGAAGCGTGTTCGGACTCCCTGCAGTCATAAAGGGTCAGAGATATCTGCCTTCAAGCGAACAAGGCAGGGTATTCCCAAATTCAATCGCCGGCCCGGCTTGCGGCCATTGGCCCGCAAGCCGCTCATCGCAGCTTTTTCCACACCCAGTCAACCCCGGCTCACCCCGCGCGCCCCTATGCGGCGCCACTGCCGGGACTCTGCACATCCGTCTCACGTCGATTCCCGCCGCCAGCAGGCAGCACGCCTGTCCCAGCAGCAGGAGGATCAAGCTGTTCAACCAGACCGTCATCGGTTCCAACCCCGCACCCGTGCCCGCTTGCGTCTGTCTGTTGCTTCCACCTGCGGACGCCCCGTTCCCTCGCTCGAGGGCGGCACGCGTCCGACTATTCCCGCATCTCAGCGCTCAGCTCCCGGACCAGCGCATTCCTGATGGCATCGCGGAACCGATTGGCGTCCTCGTCCGTCAGGCTGCGCGTCAAGGAGCGGAACTCGAAGGCGTAGGCCACGCTCTTGCGACCCTGTCCCAAACCTTCCGACCTGAATATATCAAAGAGCTCGATATGCGTCAACTCAGACGGAGCCGCGGAGCGCACGACCCGAACCACGTCGTCGTGACGGACCCCTTCGCCCACGACCATGGCCACATCGCGAACAATGGCGGGAAAGGCCGGGACGGGCTTGAGCTCGGGCGGCCTGAAGGCGCCGGCGACGAGGGCCTTCAGAGACAGTTCGGCCACGCCGACAGGCGCCTGCATGCGCCACTCGCGCCGCACGGCGCGGGACACCAGCCCCAGCAGGCCGGCCGGGCGCCCGCCGATGAGCACCTCCACGGCCGCGTCGGGATCCATCCATGGACAGGCCGCAGCCCGGAAGGCCACCTCGCCCGCATGCAGCGCCGACAGCAAGCCCTCGACGACGCCCTTCAGCCACAGGAACATCTCGCCGGCCTCTACCGGGCGGCGCAAGTCGGAGGGGCTCCGCCCCACCGCGCCCATCAGCCCGATGCAGACCCGGTCTTCCTCCCGGATCGCCCCGGACGCATCGCGCAGGAACACCCGGCCCATTTCAAAGCCGCGCACATCGCCCACCTGGCGCGAGAGGTTGCGGCCGAGGGTTTCGACCATCTGCGGCGCCAGCGCGTCGCGCATGACGGAGTATTCGGCGCTGACCGGGTTCGGCAGCACCACCCGCCGCGCCGCCTCGGCGGGCGTGAACCGGTCCAGCAGCTGCGGTCCCACAAAGCTGTAGTTCAGCGTCTCGGTGAGTCCCAGCCCCACCAGCGAGCCGCGACAGGCGCTCTCGGCCCGGAAGGGGGCCTCGGACATGCCGGAGACAACGCGGGAGGCTGCGGGCGCCTCGGGCACCCGCTCCAGCCCGACGATACGCGCGACCTCTTCCACCAGGTCCGCTTCGATTTCAAGATCCGGACGGAACGTGGGCGCCTCGACGGTGCACGCCTCGGCGCCACGGTCGACCACCGGCACCTGCAGCGCGTCCAGCGTGGCCGTGATTTCGTCCGGCGTCACGTCGACCCCCAGCACCCGTCGCGCGTGCGCGTAGCGCAGGGAGATCCTGCGCACGGCCGGCCGGCCCGGGTACACGTCCACCAGCCCCGGGGCAACCGCGCCGCCGGCCAGTTCGGCCGTCAGCGCCGCGGCGCGGTTGGCCGCCCAATCCGCCGCGCCCACATCCACGCCGCGCTCAAAGCGCCGCGACGACTCGGAGACCAGGCCCAGCCGTGTCGACGTGCGATGAATGCCCGGCGCCGCAAACGCCGCGCTTTCCAGCAGCACCGTCCGCGTGGCGTCCCCGATCTCGCTACCGGCGCCCCCCATCACCCCGGCCAGGGCCACGGCGCGCTCCGCGTCGGCAATGACCAGCATGTTCGGATCCAGCGACCGCGGAACGCCGTCGAGCGTGGCGAAGGGCTCGCCCGCGCGCGCCCGGCGCACGAGAATGCGCCGCCCGCGCAGCAGGTCGTAGTCGAAGGCGTGCAGCGGCTGGCCGCACTCCAGCATGACGTAGTTGGTGATGTCGACCAGGCTGTTGATCGGGCGGACGCCGCACAGGGTCAGCCGCTTCTGCATCCACGCAGGGCTGGGTCCGGGGACGACGCCGCGAATCACGCGCGCCGTGTACCGCAGGCAGTCCTGAGGGGCCTCGATCGACACGCTCACCGCGCGCTCGGCCGCTTCGCCGGCCTCCTGCAGGCGGATGTCCGGGCGGCGCAGCGGCAGGCGGAACAGCGCCGCCACCTCGCGCGCCATGCCGATGATGCTCAGGCAGTCAGGCCGGTTCCACGTGATCTCCACGTTCAGCACGACCTCGGGCGGGCCGAGGATTGAGCTCAGCGCCGCGCCGGCCGCCGCCTCCGGCGGCAGCGCCATCAGGCCGCTGTGGTCGTCCGAGATCCCGAGCTCATCCTCGGCGCACAGCATGCCGAACGAGGACTCCCCGCGCAGCTTCGCCTCGCGGATCTGCATGCCTCCGGGAAGCGTGACCCCGACGCCTGCAAACGGCGCCTTGTCGCCCACCTTCACGTCCGGCGCTCCGCAGACCACCTGGAGCACCTGCCGGCCGTCGTTGACGCGACACACCTTCAGCCGGTCCGCGCGCGGGTGCGGCTCGACCGCCACGATCTCGCCTACCACGATCCCGGCGAAGTCGCTCCCCACGGTCTCGATGCCCTCGACCTCGGTGCCGGAAAACGTCAGCCGGTCGGCGATGTCCCGCGCCGACGCGTCCACATCCACGTAATCCCGCAGCCAGCTCAATGGAAGCTTCATGATACACCACCGTCGGCGCTGTGCATGCGCCCCCTCCTCACGCGAACTGCGAGAGGAAGCGCATGTCATTCTCGTAAAGCAGGCGGATATCGGGGATGCCATACTTGACCATGGCAATCCGCTCGACCCCCATCCCGAAGGCAAAGCCCGTGAACTCGGCCGGGTCGTAGCCGACCCGGGCAAAGACGCGCGGATCGACCAGGCCGGCGCCGGCGATCTCGATCCAGCCGCTGAACTTGCAGACGCGACAGCCCTTGCCGCCGCACACGTGGCAGGAAAAATCGCACTCCACGCTCGGCTCCGTGAAGGGGAAGAAATGCGGGCGAAAGCGCACGCCCACGCGCGGGCCCATCATCTCGCGGGCAAAGTGGGCCATCGTGCCCTTGAGGTCGGCCAGCGAGACGTCGCGATCCACGTACAGCCCCTCGATCTGGTGGAAGTTGGCGCTGTGCGTGGCGTCGGTGGTGTCACGGCGGTAGCAGCGGCCCGGCGTGACGATCCGCACGGGGGGGCGGTTCTGCTCCATGACGCGGATCTGAACCGGCGAGGTCTGGGTGCGCAGCAGGTCGCCGCTGTCGAGCCAGAACGTGTCGGTGGCGTCCAGCGAGGGGTGGTGCGCGGGCGTGTTGAGCGCCTCGAAATTGCGGTAGGCGGTCTCCACGTCCGGCCCTTCGGCCACGGTAAACCCGAGCCGCGCGAAGATGCGGGCCGCCTCCTCGATGACGAGCGAGACGGGATGCCGACCGCCCAGCGCCCGCCAGTTTCCGGGGAGGCTGAGGTCCATCGACGTCGCGCCGGCCGCGGCGCCGGCCTGCTCGGCCTTGTGGGCGTCCAGCAGCGCCCCGAGCTCATCCTTCAGGCGGTTCGCCAGCTGACCGGCCTTGGACCGCTCGTCGGGGGGGAGATCCTTCAGGCCCTTCATCACCTGCGGGAGCAGCCCCTTGCGACCGAGGTACTTGATGCGCACGCGCTCGGCTTCGTCGGGCGATGTCGCGGCGCGCCCTTCGGCCAGCGCCTCTTCCAGAATCCGGTTCAGTTCCGTTAAGTTCATGCCGTGCTGCTCTCGCTTCTCGGTTCGCTTTGCCCGCGCCCGCGCCTCATCGCGCCCGCGCCGGAAAACGCAACGGCCATCCCGAAAGATGGCCGTCGGCTGTCTTCACTGTACGCACGCGCTCGCGTCAGTCCAGGCACGCCTTGGCCTCGCGGACCAGCGCCGCAAAACCCTCGGGGTCGTGAATGGCGATCTCCGAAAGCATCTTCCGGTTCAGCGCCACCTTGGCGCGGGTCAGCCCCTGGATGAAGCGGCTGTAGCTGACCTCGTTCTGGCGGCAGGCGGCCGACAGACGCACAATCCACAGCGCGCGGTACTCGCGCTTCTTCAGCTTGCGGTGAATGGTCGCCAGCCCCATCGCCCGGTCGACCGCCTCGGTCGCCTGGCGGTACAGCTTGCTGCGCTGGGCCCGGAACCCCTTGGCCTGATCCAAACGGCGCTTGCGGCGCAGACGGGAGGCCGGTGCATTTGTTGCTCGTGGCATGAGTCGTCTCCTTCAGATCGCGGGTTCAGCTCGACAGCATGTCCCTGAACCTGGGCGTGTCGGCGGCGCACAACACAGTGGCGTGCCGCAAGTTGCGCTTACGCTTACGGGACTTCGACGTCAGCAGGTGCCCCTTGCCGGGCCGGGCGAACTTGACGTGGCCGTTCGCCGTCAACTTGAACCGCTTGGCCACAGACTTCCTGGTCTTCATCTTCGGCATACCGCCAACCCGTCCTTCCTCACATCCGCCCGCGGTGCACAGCCCACCGCCGGGGAAACGCAAAACGCGCAACGTAGCGAATCAAACCCCCGCCGTCCAGCTTTTTGAGCGGCCCGCCGTTTTTCAGGCCTTGGACGCTTTCCCCGCCAGCAAGGCAATCAGGTTCCGCCCCATGAGGCGGGGAGCCGACTCGACGGTGCAGACATCCAGGCAGTCCTTCATCACCTTCTCCACCAGCTGGAAGCCGAGCTCGCGGTGCACGTTCTCGCGCCCGCGGTAGGTCAGCGTCACCTTCACCTTGTATCCCGAGGTGAGGAAATCGCGGATGTGGGTCAGCTTGGTGGCGTAGTCATGTTCCCCGATACTGGCGTGGAACTTGACCTCTTTGATCGCGTTGGCGTGCGAGTGCTTGCGGGCCTGCCGCTCCTTGCGGCTCTCCTCGTAGCGGAACTTGCCGAAGTCCATGATCCGGCAGACCGGCGGGTCGGCCATCGGCTGAACCTCGACGAGATCGAGGTGCTGCTCCTCGGCCATCGTCCGGGCATTACGGGTATCCACAATGCCGACCATGCTTCCGTCGGCATTGATCAGGCGCACCCGGGGCACCTTGATCCGGTGATTGACTCTCATGAACGAGCGGATGGCTGACCTCCTTGTGCTTGCGTTTGCTCCTGCTCCAACCTGGCGGCGAATGCGGCCAGGTCCAGTACGCTCTGTTCGCCGCTGCGGCTGCGCACCGACACGGTGCCCGCCTCGGCCTCGCGGCCCCCCAGGATCAGCATGTAGGGCACCTTGTCGGCCTGCGCCTGGCGGATTTTGTTGCCGACGCGCTCGGGTCGCTCGTCCACGGCCACGCGGACGCCCGCCCGCTTCAGATCCGCGACCACGCGCCCGGCGTAGTCGTTCTGCGCCTCGGTCACCGGCAGCACGCGGACCTGCTCCGGAGCCAGCCACAGCGGGAAGGCGCCGGCGTAGTGCTCGATCAGGATGCCGAAGAACCGCTCGAGGCTGCCCAGCAGGGCGCGGTGGACCATGTAGGGGCGATGCTCCTGCCCGTCGGCGCCGGTGAAGGTCAGGTCAAAGCGCTCCGGCAGGTTGAAGTCGAACTGGATCGTGCTGAGCTGCCACTCCCGGCCCAGCGCGTCCTTGATCTTGAGGTCGATCTTGGGCCCGTAGAACGCGCCCCCGCCCTCGTCCACCTCGTAGGCCACGCCCTCATCCTTCAGGGCCTGCTCGAGCGAGCGGGTCGCCTGCTCCCAGCGCGCCGCATCGCCCACGGCTTTCTCCGGCCGGGTGGCCAGATAGGCCGAAACCTGCTCGAACCCGAACGCGCGCAGCATGCGCAGCGAGAACGCGAGCACCCGGCGGATCTGCGCCTCGATCTGGTCCGGCGTGCAGAAGATGTGCGCGTCGTCCTGGGTGAAGCCGCGCACGCGCAGCAGCCCCTGCACGACGCCGCTCT
>CAZJBP010000036.1:0-24054 GCA_964544115.1 uncultured Victivallales bacterium
ACGAGTTCATCAAGAAGCGCGGCAAGAAGACCATCTACTGGGGCGGCTACCAGGGCCCGCCACAGGATCCCGAGATGAAGGACTGCATCGTCTACTCGTGGTACACCGGCGCGCGGGATGCGCTGGACAAAGGCCAGACGATCATCACCGTGCCGTGGGAAATTCGCGGGCCCCGCTGGAAGTGGAACATCTTCAACAGCAACAGCGACGATCTCAATCGCTCCGACAGCGTCCTGGGCGGCTGTCGCGTGGCCTGGGAAAGCAACGGCGAGGGCTATGCCAATTCGCACGTCTACGGCGAGACCCGCGCTGAAGGCACCTGGTGCGTGGATCCCGCCCCGATCAGCGAGGAGGATCTCAAGTCGCGTACGGCCGCGTGCGACGCGAAGCTCACCCTGCTCCTGAAGCCGGTCGCGTTTCACGGAGAAGGCGACATCGCTGAAAACAAGTATAGCGGTCCGCTAACGGTCACCTTCCCGGGCAAGATTCCGGCCGACTGCACCCTTCACTACACGATGGATGGATCCACGCCGACGGCGAAATCCCCCGCCTACGAAGGGCCGTTCAAAGTCACCGGGACCCTGCGCCCGCGCGCGGTCATCCTCGACAACACGTCCGGCGATCCAATCAGCGGCTACATTCTCGGCCCGATGCTGGCGTACCGCGAGTTCGAGCAGAGCCTGACGACCGGCAAACCGGTGCAGGCGTCCGGCCCGACGAACGACCAGGAGAAAGCCTCGTTTGCCGTCGACGGCTGGTGCGACATCTCCAAGTTCTGGGGCTCGATCCCGTCGCCGCAGTGGGTGAAGATTGACCTTGAGAAGGACTACAAGATCGACCGTGTCCAGGTGATCCCTTACTGGGACAACAAGCGCTACTACGAGTACACCGTCGAGGTCTCAACCGACGGTGAAAAGTGGAAGCAGGTGGTTGACGCCAGCGGAAACGCCGCCGCGGGGACCGAAAAGGGCTATACGCACAAGTTCGATCCCGTCAAGGCACGGTACATAAGGGTGAACATGTTGAAGAACAGCGACAACCCGGCCGTCCATCTGGTCGAGGTGAGAGCCTTCGAAGCGGGGAAGTGACGACGACCGATCCAGTCTGAACAATCCCGGGTGCCGCCCTTTGGGAGTATGGGGTGCCACTCGGGATTGCTCTTATCGCGAGCGGACGCAGATTTCTCAGTTGGGTGAACTATGACAAGGCCAACGTATAACCCCCCGTTCATCATCTCGGCCTGGTGCGGCCCTGAGGGGACCCTCGAACGTTACAAGGAGTATGCGGACTGCGGGTTCAATCTCGTCTTGGGAGCGCCGCGTCAGCAGATCGAACTCGCCAAGGCGGTCGGGATCAAGGTCATTGCATCCGGGGAGCCGGCCGATGTGCCCACATACGGGGACGATCCGACCGTGGTCGGGATCTTTCTCGCGGATGAGCCCCGTACGGCCCAGTTCGCCGAACTCGGAGAGCTGAGCCGCGCCGTCGAGAAGGGGAACCCGCGCTACATCCCGTACATCAACCTGTTGCCCACGTACGCCACACCGGAACAACTGGGGTCACCCACGTACGAGGAGCACGTCCGCAAGTATATCGAGATCTGCAAACCCCCGTTTGTGTCCTGGGATCATTACGCGCTCTATGGTTCATGCGAGCGGCCGGACTACTTCGAGAACCTGGAGATTGTATCCCGGCTGTGCCGCGAGGCCGGCCTTCCGTTCGTGCAGATCATCCTGTCCGTCCCCCACTTCGCGTACCGCGACCCCAACGAAGCCGATCTCCGCTGGCAGATCTACACCACGCTGGCCTACGGCGCCAAGGGCATCATCTACTTCACTTATGTCACGCCGCCCGACGGCGGATTCTATCGCAACGCGATCATCGACGAGAACGGCCAGCGGTCCGAGAAGTACGAGCACGTGCAGCGGCTGAACCGGATGCTGCAGGCCCTGGCGCCGTTGCTCGTGCAGCTGGAGGTCGTGCGAGTGGTCCACACCGAGCCGGCGCCCAGAAAGGCCTCGCGCCTGGACGATCAGTTCCCGGTCGTCAGTGCGGCCGGCATGCCGATGACCCTCGGCTGGCTCAAGGACGGCGACGGGCGCAGCTACCTGTGGGTGGTGAATCGCTCCTTTGACTACCAGAAGGGCATGATTCGAAGCTGGGAGCTGAGCGGGCCGCACATGGCCCCGGGCAAGACTTTCGAGGAGCTTCAGGACGTCGCTTTTGCCCCCGAGACCGCCGAGGGCAAGCACGGGCACTGGCCAACGGTGGGCGTCCGGGTCTCGGGGAAGGCGGATCTCCTGTGCCTGCGGACCCCACCCCAGAACTGCGTGGCCTATCTGCGCACCCGTGTGAAGTCGGCGACCCGGCAGGACGCGGTCCTGGAGCTTGGGACGAGCACGAACACAAAGGTGTGGCTGAACGGCCAGCCGGTCTTTTCAGTCGGCCCCGGCGATCAGGAGAGCAAGGTCCGGGTTGCTCTTGAGCCCGGTTGGAACGTCCTGCTCCTGAAGCTGACGCGCGGCGTCGGCCACATGAATGCCGCGGCGCGCCTGGTCGGGCCGGACGGCAAGCCGCTTTGCGGCCTGGAAATCGAGCGGGACTCCCGGCAGTCGAGGGATAGAGCCGACGGGGCGGTCGTCCTGCGGCACGGCGTGAAGACCGTGGTTGAGATCTCGCAGGAAACCGGCGAACCCGTTAAAGCGGCATACGATCCGGGCGCGCACTGCCTGACGGTTTCGCTGGACCCGGGAGAGGGACGGCTGTTTCGCCTTGAATCCAGTGGCCTGGACGCCGCGATCGACAACGCGACCCCCGCGGCCAGTGGCCTGCCCGCGGACCCGTCGCCGGACCTGCGGCTGGACCCCAATACCAGCATGACGCTTGAAGCGGATCGTAACGGCATGCCGGCCGGAACCGAGCTGATCGCCACGCCGAGTTGTCTGGATTACTCCCTCTTCCCCCTGGTTGACGGCATCCGGGATCGGAAGGAGCTGGGCTGGCTGGGCGGATCCTGGGCGTCGATCGAAGATGCCTCCCCTCATGCCGTCGAAATCCGGCTCAGCAAGCCACTGAAGGGCGGATGCCTCCAGATCACATGGGCTTCCGAAGGAACGACGCACGGCTACGCCTCCCGCGACTACTGCGTCCAGGTCAAGGCTGAGGCTGACGATCCTTGGAAGACCGTCGCGGACGTGAAGGGCAATCTCGACGCGATCGGCCGCCACCCCCTGCCGAACGAGCCGTTCGCGTTCCTCCGGGTCTATCAGCTTGCCGGCGGCGGCTGTTCTTCCCGCCCCAACATCATGTGGATCGGCCAGATCGAACTGCTAGCGGACCGGGCGACCAGCCCTGAGGGAGAACGATGAAGACAGTCGGCATCATAGCAAGCGGCATCCTGGCATCCCAGGCCCTGGCCGCAGAGAAGCCCGTGATCTTTTGGGCCTCGGATCCGATCCGGCCCGGCGACACGTTGATGATTCAGGGGCATGCGTTCGGCAGTGACGCCGTCGTCGAGGCATCCCCGGCACCGGGCAAAGCGATGCGCGCGCTTGAGGTGCTGGACCGCGGAGAGCAGTGCCTCAAGGCCCTCATTCCCGCCGACTGGAAGCCGAACGTGTACGGGCTTCAGGTGCGCACCGCGGCGGGCGAGGCGTCCACGCTGCTGAACCGGCCGGCGGCCATCTTCTGGGTCGGTGACCTTGGCGACCGGCAGACGCCGGGCGGACGGTTCCGCATCTGCGGGAGAAATATGCTCGGCGACCCCAAGTCCGTCCGCGTGCGGCTGACGGGACTGAACGCCGTCGACGTGCCGGTGGAGAAAGCGGAGGACTACGCCCTCACGGTGGCCCTGCCAGCTGACACGAAGCCGGGGACGTACGAGATGCAGGTTCACAACGGGTGGGGCAAGGATGCCGGATGGAGCGATCCGGTCCCGTTTGTCGTTGACCGTGCCGCGCTGTGGCCGCAGGCCGTGTTCAACGTCAAGGATTTCGGCGCCACGGGCAAAGGGACGTCGAACGACACGGCCGCCGTCCAGGCGGCCCTTGCCAAGGCAGAAGCCAACGGCGGCGGCGTTGTCTACTTCCCGCGTGGCCGATACGAAGTGCGCAACACCCTTACCGTGCCGCGGTTCACAGTTCTCCGTGGCGAAAAACGCGAGTGGGTGGAACTGCTCTGGCAGAACCTGCCCAAGCCGGTTGTCCTCGTGCAGGGCTCCAACTCGTTTGGCCTTGAGGAGCTTACGCTGTCGGCGTTCAACTATGTTGACGGCATTGTAAGCGACGGGGGCTGGTTGCCGACATCGGGCGACATATTCCTCCGCCGCATACGCACGCGGGCCCTGCGCTATTCGCGTGTGAGCATGGATGAATTCACCAAGCGGTTTGCCGAGTCGGCGCCACGTTGCGGCGGCACTACGGTATTGATCGGCGGTCGCAACATCGAAATCACCGATTGCGATCTCTACGGTTCGGGCATGGGGTTGCACCTGACGGGCGTCCGGGGCGGGCGGGTCACAGGAAACAAGATCTCCAACGGGCCCTATGGTTGGGTCAGCCTGACCGGGATTGAGGGGCTGGTGTTCGAGGATAACGAGATCCTCGGTGCGTCCATGGCGGCCGACGGCAGCAGCCTGAACACGTTCTTCAATGCCCATACCGGAAGTTGGAACCTGTACTTTGCCCGCAACCAGGTCCGGACGGTATACGGCTCCGGCCGGGAGGGCACCTCCAGCGACGGCGGCGGCGGAAATCATACGGGGCATATTGTCTCCGCCGATGGCGTGAATCTCGTTCTGTCGGACGGCCCCCAGCTGGTGACCGACATCTGGTACAAAGAGGCCAAGCCGGGCATGGGGGTTTACATCCTCGACGGGCGCGGCGCGGGCCAGTGGCGGCGGGTGATCAAACAGGAGGGCCGAACCGTCGAGCTGGATCGGCCCTGGGTCGTGGCGCCGGACCAGACCAGCATCGTTTCCATTTCCACCTTCCAGGGAAACTACATCCTCGTCGGCAACGACTATTACGATGCCGGCATAGCGATCCAGATGTTCGGCGTCTCGATCGGCCATGTCATGGCGCGTAACACGTCCTCCCGTTCCGGCGGGTTCCATGTGTGGGGGCTCTGCTACGGCAGCATTCAACCGTCGTGGTACTGCCAGATGATCGACAATGAAATCCTGGAAGGCAACGGCATCTACGGGCCGGCCGGCGAAGCGGTGAAGGACTCCCACATCGCCGCCATGGGGCCGCCGATCCCCGGCTACAATTCGCCGCTGGTGCGCTGCGCCGTCATTCGCGGCAACCGGCTGCACAACAATGCCTGCATCGAGCTGACCGGCGGCGTAAGCGATGTGGTGGTGGAACACAATCTCATTGAGAACGCGGACGTCGGCATCCGGGTTGAGCCGTCGGTGACCGGAGGGGTCGTGCGAGGGAACACGTTCGTCAATGTGGATGATCCGCTGATTCCGGCCGGGCAGAAATGAGACCGGGGAGAACAGAGCGTGGGCATGCGCGATAGTCAGCCTGCATTCCCTCTTGGCGCTGTCATGCTTCTCTTCGCGCTGTCAGCGTTGGCCCAGGCGGGCCCCGGTGCGGGCAACGGTGGCTCGGTGGGCGGAGACATGACGAGTCGGAAAGACAAGGCTGATTCCATCAACCCGCTTGCCGCGGCCACGCGACCGGTGGGCATCGAGCCGGTTGCGTTCCCGTTCGATCCCCCCTTCATCATCTCGTACTGGGGTGGCCCGCCCAAGGAGGAGATGACGCTTGCGCGCTACAAGGAGATCGCCGAGTGCGGCTTTAACGTCGCCTTCGCGCCGGGCGGGCAGGAAAGCAGCCAGCATCTGGATCTCTGCAAGGAAGCCGGCATCAAGGGATTTGTCTTCCTTGAAAACGGGGACAAAGGGCTGCCGTGGGGTGACGGGGGCAAGCCCGCCGCCGGGGAGATCCCGGATATAGAACAGTCTCTGGACGTGTCGATCGCAAAGTATGCCTCCCACCCGGCGCTCTTTGGCTTCTTTCTCCGCGACGAGCCCTACATCGCCCAGTTCGATCGGATTGGCATCATCAACAGGTATCTGCTGAAGAAAGATCCGAAGCACCTGCCGTTCATCAACCTGTTTCCGAACTACGTGAACCTTCCGGATTGGAACGGACCGGCGTATGAATCGGCCGTTGCAAAGTACATTGAGACGGTCAGCCCCGTGCTGGTGAGCTGGGACCACTATCGGCAGGTGTTCGAGCGCGGTGACGAGAGCCTCTACTGGCATAACCTTGAGATCATGCGCCGGCTGACCTTGCAGGCGAAAGTGCCGATGTTCCAGATCATCTGCTCGCTGAAGCACATGGGCTACCGCGAGTGTAGCGAGGCGGATCTGCGCTGGCAGGTCTACACGTCGTTGGCGTACGGCACCCGCGGCGTCATGTACTTCACGTACTGGTATGCCGGCTGGCTGGCCTGGGCCGAGGCTCCGTCCCTCATCGGCAAGTACGGAAATCGCGATGTGAAGTGGGACTTCGTGAAGAAGGTCAACCGCCGCATTGCCAACCTGGGCCCGACGCTCGTGCAGGTGACCTCAACCGGCGTGTACCACACCGAACCCGTCCCGCCGGGAGGGCGCGGGCTGGCGGCCGGCGCGCCGGTAAAGGCTGCCGAGGGCGGCGCATTGGCCATCGGCTGCTTTGTCGATCGAAAAGCCCGCGAATACATCCTTGTCGTCAACCGCTCCTTCTCCGGGAAGTGCGAGGCCAAGCTGGCGCTGGACGGGAATATCCTCTCCGCTTCCGAGGTCTCGCAGGAAACGGGCAAGTTGCTCCCTCTCGTGAGTGTCGAGGGCAAGACGCTCGACATGCCCCTTGAAGCGGGAGAGGGGCGGCTGTACCTGCTCACCCGGAAGAGGTGAGTGGACGGCCGTTGAATAGTGTCGGAATGCATCGACAAGCGCTGGCGCGATGCCGGCAGAAGAGGATCCGATGACAAGGAAAGCGTCATCTGTGTTGCGCGGATTGATGATCGCCGTGGGCAGCGTGATGCTGGTTGTGCCTGCGAAGGCCGGCCAGCCTTTTGACTACTTTTCCAACTCGCGGTCGGTTGTCGGACTCAAAGACTACGACACGGGGGTGAGGATCGAACCGGACAATTCGTTCGGTGGGATCCAGGTCAAGGTGGGCCCGGAGCTTACCCCGCTCACGGCCGATTGCAAGAAGACGCTGTTGAACGGCTGGATGCCGATTACCGTGCTCAGGGCAAAGGAAGGCGATGTGGCCTACGATACGCTCATCTGGGTTAGCCCGCTGCCGACGGTGAAGGATTGGCGTGCGGCCTATGACTGGCCGGTCGAGGGCGAAAAGTACCTGCTGTGGGCCATGGTCAGGGCCACCAACACCGGCAGGCAGCCTGCTGACGCCAAGGCGGCGCTGGCCGACAAGACCTTCTCGTGGACCCTGGCTCCCGGCGCATGCGCCCGGGGCGTGCTGCGGAAGGCCATCGGGGCCGCGGGCAACTTCGACGATGAAGACGCCGACCTCTGGCTGGCGCGCACGATCGACTACTGGCAGAGCGTCAGGGATAGCGCGCCGCGGATTGAGGTGCCGGACCGGAAGGTCTCGGATGCATTCTGGGCGGCGCTTGCTTATCAGTACATATCCAACGACAACGGCAAGTTCCGTCCGGGGGAGGGTTTCTGGGACAACTACTGGATGCGTGATGCGGCTTACATGGAAGTCCACTACGCGGAAATGGGTAAGTGGGACGTGGTCTGGAAGGGGTTTGAATACATGTGGTCGTGGCAGCAGGCAGACGGGAACTTCGACTGCGCGTACGACGGTCAGCAGGGGCCCCAGTACGACGGCAACGGCCAGGCCATTTGGTCCATCTGGCGGTGTTTCACATTGTCCGGCAATAGGGAGTGGATGACGGCGAACTACCCGCGGCTGAAACAGGCAGCTGACTGGATCGTGACCACCCGACAGAAGCCGGAAAACCCGTTCCCTGGAGTGCTTCCCGGTGCTCCGGCGGACGGAGAGAACCTCTGGGACGGCAAGCACCACATCGTTGGCTATGACCTATGGAATTTGCGCGGCCTCCTGTGCGCGGCAGATGTGGCGCAGTCTCTTGGGGAGACTCAAGATGCTGAGGCCTGGCTGAAGGACGCCACCGGTTACCGGAAGGCTATCGACGAAGCATCGAAGAAGGCAGGAGTTGTATACTTCCCTCCCAGTTGGGAAAAGGCCGGAACCTCCTGGGGCAACACCGAGACGCTTTGGCCAACGGAGCTATTCGACACGAAGGATCCCCGAGTCGCGGGCACAATCAACTACGTCCATGACGAGTTCGAGGGCGGCTTCAAAGAGGGCCTGATCCAGTGGGAGCGCGGCATGAAGATCATCCACGGCTACATGGGCGCGTTCAACATCATGTCCTCCATCAGGCAGGGGAACTATGGCGAGCAGGCCGTGAAGGACTTCTATTGGTATCTTCTGCACACCAGTTCAGCCCATGCCTTCGCGGAAATCATCGGCTACGAGAAACGGTACGCGAATAACGAGACGATCCCGCACACCTGGGGTGGGGTGAATTACGCGCTCATGCTGCGGCACATGCTGGTGGACGAACGCGGCGACGAACTGCACCTCCTGTGCGTCATCCCGGACTGGTGGCTGGAGAAAGGGCGCGAGATCCGCGCCGAGGGGCTCCCCACGGACTTTGGCGAGTTTTCTCTCGTCGTGCGGGGCACGGACAAGGGCGTGGAGGCGGATCTTGTGAAGCCCGCCCGGACTGCACCGAAACGCATTGTGCTCCACCTGCCGGAGTCCAGGCCGCTGGTCAAGCCGATTGAAGGCGTGGATGTGGTTGTGCGGGGAGACCAGAAGGAGCGTTGGGACTATCCGAAGGTCGTGTCGCTCTTTCGCAAAGAGAAGGATCCGCAGAGCCCCGAACCCCTTGCCTACGAAAACAGCGTGCTACACGAAACGACAAGCCGGATCACCGCCCACACCGATGGGCTTGTTGCGCCGGAACAGGCGGTCTTCCTGCGGGAAGTCAAAGTGGCACTGGCGGCGGCGGACAAGAATGAAAAGATTCGCTACACGCTCGACGGTTCTGATCCGACCGCGAGCTCGCCGCTCTACGGCGCGCCTCTCAAGCTCACGGGCACGACGACGGTCAAGGCGCGCGCCGAATCGGGCGGCAGGCTGGAAGGCGGCATCCCGTGGAGTTTCACCTACCAGTACCAGCCGTTCACCGTGAAGGTGGACGGGCTGGCGAAGATCAAGGTGCCCGGCCTGTTCTTTGGCAAGACCGCCACGGTCAGCTTCGATTTGAATGCAAACAATTCGCTGGTCCGCTACACATTGGACCCGCCCCCGCCAGGCGCCGGCCCGGAATGCGGCGGCGAGCCGACGACTAACTCGCCTGCGTTCACAAAGCCGATCGTACTGGACAGGACTACGACGGTGGCGGCTCGATGCTTCGACGCCGCCAACAAGCCGTACGGCCGCATCTTCCAGGAGAAGTATACCCTTGCCAACGTGGAGGACAACCTGACGACCGGCAAGCCGGCAACGGCGTCCAGGTCGGGCAGCGGGGAAGTCCCGGAACTTGCCGTGGACGGCATGGTCGAGGTGAAGTCCGCGTTTGAGCCCACATTCTGGGGCTCTGCGCCCTATCCGCAGTGGTGGATGGTGGATCTGGAGAAGGCCGCGAACCTGCAAGAGCTGCAGCTATACACCTTCTGGGGCGATGGCCGTTCCTATCAATACACGATCGAGGGTTCAACCGACGGCAAGGCGTGGCACACGCTGGTGGACGCATCCACGAATGCAGCGGCGGCCGATGCGAAGGGCTACACGCACACCTTCAAGCCGACGCCTGCCAGGTACGTCCGGGTGAACATGCTGAAGAACAGCAACAACCAGGGCGTTCACATAGTTGAGCTGCGGGCTTACGAGGCCCGATAGCGGCAGTTTGCCGAGAGCCCTACGTTGGAGCGACACTAGGAGTGATATGAACAAAGCGAACATCCTGGCGGAACGTCCCAAGGCATCACAAGTTGAAGCCGCGGAAGAGCCGATCATTCTTTGGGCCTCCGATCCGATCGGGCCGGGCGAGACCCTGATGATCCAGGGCCACGCATTCACAGAGGATGCAGTCGTCAAGGCATCCCCCTCGCCCGGGCAGCCGATGCGGACGCTTGAGGTCCTGGGCCGCAGCGCGCAGTGCCTCAAAGCCCTCATTCCCGCCGACTGGAAGCCGAACGTATACGGGCTTCAGGTGCGCACGGGGGCCGGCAAGGCAGCCGCGCTTCTGAATCGCCCCGCCGACATCTGGTGGGTGGGCGACCTCGGCGATCGCCAGACGCCGGGCGGGCGCTTTCGCCTCTGCGGCAGGAATATGCTGGGCAACCCGAAGGCCGTTCGCGTGCGGCTCACGGGGCCCGGGAACGTGGACGTGCCGGTCGAGACATCTGAGCCGTACACGCTGACAGCAGCGCTGCCCGCCGATGTGCCGCCCGGCGACTACATGCTGCAGGCGCACAACGGCTGGGGCCGGGACGCCGGATGGAGCGAGCCGATCCCGTTCATGGTTGTGGAGCACCCGAAGCCCTGGCCGCAGCAGGTGTTCAACGTCATGGACTTCGGCGCCACGGGCAGGGGCGTGGCGGACGACACGGCCGCCGTCCAGGCGGCCCTGGCCAAGGCGGAAGTCAACGGCGGCGGCATCGTCTTCTTCCCGCGCGGCCGGTATGCGGTGAGCGACACACTGAAGGTTCCGCGGTTTACGGTCCTGCGGGGCGCGAAGCGTGAGTGGGTCGAACTGCTGTGGCCCAACCAGCCCAAGCCGTTCGTCCTGGTGCGCGGCTCCAACTCCTTCGGCCTGGAGGACATCACGCTGGCGGCCTTCAACTACCTGGACGGCATTGAGAGCGACGAGGGCTCGATGGCGACGTCCGGGGACGTATTCCTCCGCAGGATACGCGTGCGCGCCTTGCGCTACTCGCGGCTGAGGACCATGGACGAGGTCCACCAGCGGTTTGTCGAATCCACCTCGCACTCCGAGGGCGGATGCACGGTGATGGTGGGCGGGCGCAACATTGAGATTACCGACTGCGACTTGTATGGCTCAGGGCGCGGGCTGGCGCTGACCGGCGTCCGGGGCGGGCGCGTGAGCGGCAACAAGATCCACAACGGGCGCTACGGCTGGTACACCCTCTCGGGTATGGACGGCCTGATCTTCGAAGACAACGAGATCATCGGCGCCGACCTCATGTCCGCAGGCGGCAGCCTGAACACGTTTTACAATTCCTACGGCAGCCGGAACCTGTATTTCGCGAACAACCGGATACGGACCGTGTTCGGCAGCGATCGCGAGGGCACCTCCAGCGACGGCGGCGGCGGGAACCATACCGGGCACATCATCTCCGCCGAGGGCGTGAAGCTGGTGCTGTCGGATGAGCCTCCCATGATCACCGACATCTGGTACAAGGAGGCCAGGCCGGGCATGGGGGCCTACATTCTGGAGGGACGCGGCGCCGGCCAGTGGCGGCGCGTGGTCGGGCAGGAGGGCCGGACCGTCGAGCTGGACCAGCCGTGGCGGATCGCGCCGGACGCGACGAGCATCGTGTCCATCTCCACGTTCCAGGGCAACTACCTCCTGGTCGGCAACGACTACTCCGACTCGACCTGCGCGATCCAGATGTTCGGCATCTCGATCGGCCACGTCATCGCCGGCAACACATCTTCCCGGGCCGGCGGGTTCCACGTGTGGGGCCTCATCTACGGGAGCGCCCAGCCGTCGTGGTACTGCCAGCTGGTGGACAACGAGATCCTGGAAGGCAACGGCATCCTGGGCCCGTGCAACGAGACGCCGGCGAAGGACTCCCATATTGCCGCCATCGGTCAGATGTATCCCGCCGATCCACTCTTCGTCTCTCCGCTGGTCCGCTGTGTCGTGATCCGCCGCAACCGGCTTCACAACAACGCCTGCATCGAGCTGGTCGGCCGGATTGCGGACGCCGTGGTCGAGCACAATACGGTTGAGAACGCCAGCATCGGGATCAACGTCGAAACGACGGTCGCCGGGGAGCTTCTGCGGGAGAACACGATCGAGAACGTCGACCAGCCGATGGTACGGCCAGAGAAGAAGCAGGGAGCAGTGTGACCAACGGAACCGCCCTGACGAGGGAGACTGACACAGCGTTGGAACTGGATCTCTGCAGACGGATGCCACCATGTTTGAGCGCTCACAGCGGGGGCTGCCATGAAATCGACGCGACGAACTGAAACGCTGGCCGCGCTGGGCGGAGAGCGGGTGATTGCCGAAGGTGCGATCAGACCGTGGCCGCCGGTCGGCGCCCTGGACCGGAAGATGGTGCTGTCGTCCCTGGAGGGCGGCCAGCATACGTATGGCCCGAACTGCACGGAGCTCGAGAAGGAGTTCTCCGCCTGGAGCGGCATCCAGCACTCGCTGTTCTGCAATTCGGGGACCGCGGCGCTGCACATGGCACTGGTCGCCTGCGAATGCGGCGCGGGCGATGAGGTCATTGCCCCCGCCTACACGTGGCCCTCTTCGGCCACCTGCTGCCTGCATCACAACATTATCCCGGTGTTCGTGGACATCGAATGGGCAACGATGAACGTCGACACGGACCGGATCGAGGCCGCGATCACGCCGAGAACGCGGGCGATCATCGTCGTCCACCTGCACGGACTCATGGTCAACATGAAAGAGATCATGGCCATCGCCCGGAAGCACAGGCTCAAAGTCATCGAGGATTGCTGCCAGGCCCACGGAGCCCGCTTCCAGGGCAGAATGGCGGGGTCGTTCGGCGACTGTGCCGCGTTCAGCACCAACCAGAACAAAGTCATGTGCAGCGGCGAGGGAGGTTTCTTCTGCTGCAACGACGACAAGATGTTCGAGCGGGGAAAGACGCTCTGGTACTTCGGCGAGAACCGCCCTCCCGACGCCGCGGCGGGCTACCACGCCTATGGGATGGGCTGGATGTACCGCAGCAGCGACCTTGTGGCCGCCTTCGCCCGCGCCCAGTTGACCCGCCTGGACGCAAACCTGGCCCGCATACAGACAAACGCCGCGCGGCTCACCGAATGCCTGGCGGATGTCCCGCATCTCATCCTGCCGACAGCGCCGAAGGGGCACCACCACAATTTCTATAACTACACCATCCGCTTCGACATGGAGGCGATGCATCATGAGCGCGACGCCCGGACATTCCGGGACAAGATCGTCGCCTCGCTCAGGGCAGAGGGCGTGGACACCGGCATCTGGCAGGGATGGCCGGTGCCGGAGATGACCGCCCTTCAGGCGAAAGACGCCTACGGCAGAGGATGCCCCTGGTCGTGCCGGCACGCGGGGCGCGTGGATTACTCGCTCGACCAGTACCCGGTGGCCCGGCGCCACTGTGACTGGCACACGGGAATGACAACACCCCTGCGGCCGCCCAACGGCACCGGGACTGTCGAGCTGCTCGGGAAGGCGTTTCGAAAAGTCATGACCCGCATTGATCAGGTGGAGAAGGTCGCGCTCTAGGAGGGAAGCATGCCTCTCAAGGTCGGCTTTGCCGAAGTGGACATCACTCCGCCGGTCGGCACGCTGAAGATCGGCTGGATCATCCGGATCGCGTCGGATCAGGTCATCGATCCGCTGTACGCGCGGGCGGCTGCAATTCAGTCCGGCCGCAACTCCCTCGGTCTCATCAGCCTGGATACGCTGTGCGTCCGCTGGACGCAGGTGGCGGAGATCAGGAGGCGAATCAGCGCCCGCTACGGGTTCCCGGGCCGGAACATCATGGTCGCGGCCACGCACAATCATGCTGGTCCGGCCGTCAAGAAGTTCGAGAGCACGCCCCGGGACGAAGCCTACATTGAGACGATGATCTCGAAGGTCGTCGAGTCGTTCGGACGGGCATTGGCGGGCGCGGAGGAGGCCGAGATCGGGTTCGGCTCGTGCTTTGAGTTCGGGGTGGCCCACAACCGCCGCGTCATCATGCGCGACGGCACGGTTCGGACCCACGGCTCATTCTCCGATCCCGACTCGCTCTGCCTGGAAGGGCCTATTGACCCGGAAGTGGGCGTCATGGCCGCGAGATCAATGGCCGGCCGGCCATTGGGTGCCGTCGTCACGTTCGCGTGCCATCCGACGCATCACGGCGCCACCGGAGAACTCTCCGCCGGGTATCCCGGCGCGCTGGCGCGGGAGATGAAGAGGCGCGGCTGGCCCGTCACCGTGTTCCTGAACGGTCCGAGCGGCAACCTGCATTTCGCGGATCCGACCCGGAACGGCGACGGCATGACAAAGGAGCAGATCGGGGCCAGACTGGCTGAGGACGCCGGCAAGGTCATCGCTCAGATGGAGTTTGGTTCAGAGGCCATACTCTCCGGGAAGAAGCGGACGATCCAGCTCCCCTACCGCGCCGTCACGAAGGCCGAGATCAAAGGCACCGTCCGCGGCGCCCAGAGATTTGTTGATTCGGCGGCCTATGATCGTGCCATGCCCGCGCTCCTTGAGCGCATCCGGACCCGGGGCACACAGCCGGCCGAGGTCCAGGCCTTGTTCATTAACGACCATGCCTTCGTGAGCATCCCAGCAGAGTATTTCGTGCAGCACGGGCTGCGGATCAAGGAGGCCGCCCACCCGCGACGCGCTCTGGTCGTCTCCTGCGCGAACGGCATGGTCGGCTATGTGCCGCACAAGGAGGCATTCAGGCGCGGCGGATACGAGACCACGTTCGGGGGCGGAAGCATGCTGGCCCCGAAGGCCGGCGACCTGCTGGCCGATACGGCCATCAGCCTCCTGCGCTCAGGGGCCTTGTGGCGGCGCACTTGAACTGACTATAGTTGCTTGTCTTTAGACGATGGGGTTCAGGCGGGCCAAACATGTCGTCGCGCGGGCGACCGCACGTAGCGGAGCGTGAACAGCGGAGTCAGCGGAAGGGGAAGTGCCATGCAAACTGTCCAGAAGGCGGTAGTGCTGCTGAACGAAGCGATCGGATCCGTCAGTCCTTATCTCCATGGGCAGTTCGCCGAGCATCTTGGCGAGCTGGTGTACCCGGGCGTCTGGGTGGGAGAGGACTCGGCCATCCCCAACACCGGCGGCATTCGCAACGACGTCGTCGCGGCGCTGAAGCGCCTTGAGCTGCCGGTGCTGCGCTGGCCGGGCGGCTGCTTCGCCGACATGTATCACTGGCGCGACGGCATCGGCCCGCGCGCGAACCGCCCCATGCGCGTCAACGTGCACTGGGGCATGGCGCCGGAACCCAACGCCTTCGGCACCCACGAGTTCGTTCAATTCTGCCGGGCGATCGGAACCGAACCGTACTTCGCGGCCAACGTCGGCAGCGGAACCGTCGAGGAACTGCAGCAGTGGGTCGAGTACTGCAACTTCGCAGGCAACTCGACGCTGGCGCAGGAACGACGGGCGAACGGCCACGATGAGCCGTTCAACATCAAGTACTGGGGCATCGGCAACGAAAACTGGGGCTGCGGCGGCTGCATGAATCCGGAGCAGTATGCCGACCTTTACACGCGGTTCCGCACCTACGTCTATCGCTATCCAGGCAGCGATCCTTTTGGCATAGCCGCAGGTCCGAACGGCAACGATTTCGCCTGGACCCGGCGGTTCTTCGAGCGGACGAATCGCCACTACTGGAACCGCAGCGGCATGGTTCAGGGCTTCGCTGCGCACTACTACTGCGGCACCACCGGCAAGAGCGCCACGGAGTACACCGCGGGCGAGTGGCTGGAACAGCTGGCCAAGGCGCGCGCCGTGGAGGGTGTGATCGTCAGCCACAGGGCCATCATGGATGAGTATGATCCTCAGCGTAACGTCAAGCTTCTGCTGGACGAGTGGGGCGCGTGGCATGTCGTGGAGCCCGGCAAGCCGATGGGCGGCCTCTATCAGCAGAACACGATGCGCGATGCGCTGGTGGCCGCCCTTACGCTCGACGTGTTTAATAACCATGCGGACAAGATCTACATGGCCAACATTGCGCAGATGATCAATGTTCTACAGGCACTGCTGCTCGTGCAGGACGACTCCTGCATCAAGACGCCCACCTACCACGTGTTCGACCTGTACCGGCCGCACAAGGGCGCCAGTGCCGTAAGGTTCCTTACAGCCGGGGAGAGCCTGACCGAGGGAGGGGCCTGCGCGAACCAATGCACAGCACAGTATGCCGACAAGAGCCGCTTCACGCTCAAGGCGCTTGAGGGATCGGCCTCCGTCAAGGACGGCGTCCTTTGCGTGACGGCCTGCAATACGCATCCCACCGAGGCGATCGAGATGGAGCTGGAAACGCGCGGAGGGAAGGTTGCGGAGGCGAGCGTCGTGGTGCTGGCCGGCAAGGACATGCTGGCCCACAACACGTTTGCGAAGCCGAACGCCGTCAAGCTGTCGAAGGCTGCAGTCGTCAAGGCCAAGGGCCGACTCCTGCGCATTGAGATGCCCGCCGGCTCCGTCGTCCGCGTCATGGGCAAGATGGCGTGAGCGTGCCACGTTCACCCCACCCCTTGGACGTCGGGTTGCCGTAAGAACTTGACTCATAGGCATCCCTGCGGGTCTATTACAGGTCATGCGCGCTGGAAGCGCTGGAGGAAGATGAAATGATACTGATGCGTCCCCGTCCAATCGTTGTGGCCCTTGGTCTTGCTCTCGCCGCCTGTGCTCTGGCGGTCAGTGCCCGGGCCGATAACCCGCTCAAGCTGCTCCCCACCCCGAAGGTGCTAAAGGTGGAGGGCGGGCAGCTCCCGCTTACGGCGGACAACCGCATTGTGGCCACCGACCCCAGCCTGAAGCCGCTCGCCGCGATCCTGTCGGACGAGATTCGTCTGATCACCGCCATCGCCCTGGCGACGGCGGAGGATGAACCGAAGGCGGGCGACATCGTCCTGAAGATCAATCCGAAGCTCCGTGCGGACGCGGATATTTGGACGGTCAAGGGCCAGGACGTGGTGCAGGTGCGGGACTATGCGCACACGATCAGCATTACCGACCGCACCGTGGTCGAAGGATGGGATTACCGCGCCGTCTGCGAAGGCACAGCGACCTTGCTGCAGGCCCTTGCGCTGGATGGCGCCAAGGCGTCGCTGCCGAAGATGACCGTCAAGGACTGGCCGCACGCGGACTTTACGGGGACCATGCCGGACGTCGCGCGGCAGCAGAATCCAGCGTATATGCTGAAGTCAGTCGTGGAGTCGTGCCGGTTCTTCAAGGTTCGCTACCTGCACCTGCATTTGAGCGACGACAATGCGTTCACCTTCCCCTCAACAACCTACCCCGAGGCCAGCAGCAAGAGCGGCCTCGTGCCGTACACGCTCGAAGAGCTGAAAGACCTGGTGGCCTACGCCGATGCCCGCGGCGTGACCTGCGTGCCGGAGATCGAGGGCCCGGGGCACTGCACGTCGCTGCTGGACGGCATGGGCGGCAGGCTGGGCAGCGCCGGCCAGCGCTGCATGGACGTGCTCAACCCGGACATCTATCCCATTCTGGATGTGCTGGTCGGCGAGATGTGCGCGGTCTTCAAGAGCTCTCCGTACTTCCACATCGGCAACGACGAGGTCGAGCCGGCCTGGTACATGGGCAATGAGCACGTCAAGAAGTACATGGCGGAGAATAAGATCAGCGAAGACAACAAGCCCGCGATATTTCTCCCGTACGGCCAGAAGATGTCGCAGATCGTCAAGAAGCACGGCAAGAAGACGCTCATGTGGGAAGGCTTCCCGCTCGGCGTGCCGTTCGATCCGTCCCTCGCCAACGACATCGTGATCTATGCCTGGTACGGCGGCGCCCGCCGTGCGCAGGATGCCGGCTTTGCCACGATCACCGTGCCGTGGGAGATCAAGATTCCGTTCAAGGACTGGAGCATGTACCACTGCAACGACGTCGACCTGGATCCGAAGAAGGACCGCGTGCTGGGCGCTTCCCGCCCCATGTGGGAGGTGGACGGCTACACGATGGCCAAGGGCTACATGCGCGGGCTGCCGGAGCGCCAGGAGCGGACCTGGGGACCGGACAACGTGATCGAGGACGATTACCACAAGAACCGCATGACGAAGCAAAGCGACCGCATGGAGATGATCACCCAGCCGGTGAAGGTTGCGATTGAAGGTGACATCAAGGATGACATCTTCAGCGAGCCGGTCACCCTGACGATGAGTACGGTTGTGCCCGACGTGCAGATTCGCTACCGGCTCGACGACAAGGAACCGACTCTGGAGTCGCCGCTCTACGAGAAGCCCTTCAAAGCGGCGGAAACCCTGAAGATCCGCGCGGCGCTGTTCGACAAGAACGGCAAGCGGATCGGAAACACCGCGCTCGATAATCGGGGGCGCTACGTTGGGTTCGAGAAGAGCCTCAGCACCGGCAGGCCCGTATCGTTCTCCGGTCCAACAAATCAGACCGAGAAGGCCAGCTTCGTGGCCGACGGCTATGTGGATGGCGGCAAGTTCTGGGGCACGATTCCCGCCCCGCAGTGGTGGAAGGTGGACCTGGAGAACGAGTATTCCGTGGATCGCATCCAGGTGGTTCCGTACTTTGACGGCCGTCGCTACTACCAGTACACGGTCGAGGTCTCAGCCGACGACAAGAGCTGGACCCTCGTGGCGGACGCCAGCCAGAACACCGAGTCCGGAACCGAAAAGGGCTACCTGCACACGTTCAAGCCCGCGAAGGCCCGCTACGTCCGGGTCAACATGCTGAAGAACAGCGACAACCCGGCTGTGCACCTTGTCGAAGTGCGGGTGTTTGAAGCGGGGAAGTGACCGCCGCCACACGGCGCACCCGTGCCGGAGATGAAGCATGCTGAATCCCTGGGCGTTCGTCGAAAGTCCCTTCCAGTCTGCCCGCCGGCGCGGGATGGACGCGCTATTCACCCTTGGTAACGGCTACCTCGGATGCCGCGGGTTCTTCGAGGAGGAGCAGGAGGATGTTGAGGGGCTGGGCGGCATCTACATGGCCGGGGTCTTCGGCGAGGGGGCGCTCAAGGCGTGGAAGGGCATGCACCGCGAGCTGGTAAACACCCCCAACTTCCTGTGGCTCTCCATCCGAGTGGACGGCGAACAGGTTCTGGCGCGGCCCGGCCGCATCAGCAACTACACCCGCTCGCTGCACATGCGCGACGGCACGATGACCCGGTCCTTCGTCTGGCGCAGCGCGAAGGGCATCAAGGTGCGCTTCGGCTTCGAGCGCTTCATCAGCGTGGCGGATCTGCACCTGGCGGGCCAGCGCGTCTGGATCACGCCGCTCAACGGCACCCCGCGGATCGAGGTCGTCAGCGGCATCCAGGCGAACGTGATCCAGCACAACATGGTCACGACCATCCCCCTGCCGGTCCAGCCCGGCCGCCGCCATCTCAAGACACTGCAGATCCGCGACCACGCGCTGGAGGCGCAGGTCGACACGCTGCCCGACGGCGTCCGGATCGCCGAGGGGCAGCAGATCCTCGTCGAAGGGCCCGCGGGCCCCATCGCCGGCCGGCCCGCCCCGGCGCCGGGACTGGCGGCCGAGCGCTTCGTCTTCACCGGGAAGGTCAACGCCCCGGTGCAGCTCACGAAGGTCGTGCACGTCTTCACCTCCCGCGACGGCGACGCCATGGCGTTGCTCCGCAAGAGCCTGAAGCGCGCCGGCGACTATGACACACTCCTCGCCGCGCACATGCGGGCCTGGGCCCGGAAGTGGGCACTCGCGGACATCGAGATCGACGGGGCCGAGGACGACCAGCAGGCGCTGCGGTTCAATCTCTTCCAGCTGATCCAGGCGTGCCCGGAACACGACTCCCGCGTGAGCCTGGGCGCCCGCGGGCTCAGCGGTGAGATGCACGAAGGCTCCATCTTCTGGGACAATGAGATCTTCAAGCTGCCCTTCTTCACCTTCACCAACCCGAAGGCCACGCGGTCCATGCTGCGGTTCCGCCACCGCACGCTGCCCGAGGCGCGGCGCCACGCGAAGGAGCTCTGGTTCGACGGCGCGATGTATGCCTGGAAATCCGGCGACGACGGCGTGGAGGAGACCGAGATGGGCGTGGGTGCCTACTACGCCATCCACATCGTCGCGGACATTGCCTATGCGCTGCGCCAGTACTGGGAGGCCACGGGGGACGACGATTTCCTCGTCCGCTACGGCGCGGAGATTCTGCTCGAAACCGCGCGCTTCTGGACGAGCCGGGCGAACTACGACGCGATCCGCAAGACCTACAACATCCTGGCGGTTCGCGGGCCCAACGAGTACGACGTCATCGTCAACAACAACTGCTACACCAACATGATGGCCCGGGAGAACATCCGCTACGCCCTGGAGGCCGCCGCCCTCCTCAAGCGTGACCATCCGGCGGCATGGCGGAAGCTGGCCGCCCGGCTTAAGCTCAAGCCGAAGGAACTCGACGGCTGGACGGAGTGCGCGCGCGGGCTGGTGATTGCCTACGACACGTCGCGCGACCTCTATGCCGAGGACGACATGTATCTCCACCGCGTCCCGTTCGACATGAAGCGCGGCAAGCCGGACTCGCGCCGCGTCATCGACGGCACGCTCCCCTACGAGTCGATGGCCTACTACCAGATCACCAAGCAGTCGGACATCGTGACGCTCATGAACCTGCTGCCGTGGAAGTTCACCGCGCGGCAGAAGCGCGTGGCGTATGAGTTCTACGAGCCGAAGACGGTTCACGACAGCTCGCTGAGCTACGCGCCGCACGCGGTCATGGCCGCGCGGCTGGGCATGCTGAAGGAGGCCTACCGCTATTTCCGCGACTGCGCCTACCTCGACCTGGCCGACATCCAGCTTAACACCATCTGCGGGCTGCACTTCGCCAACCTCGGCGGCACCTGGCAGGCCGTCATCCAGGGCTTCGCGGGCCTGTGGCAGCACGACAGCCGGCTGCATCTCGACCCGCACCTGCCGCCGGCCTGGAAGGCCCTGCGCTTCCGGCTCCAGTACAAGGGCGCCGTCCTGCGGGTCGCGCTGGAGCGCCGTGCGGCAACCGTGACGCTGGAGAAAGCCGGCCCTCGCCCGATCGACGTAATGATCGGCGACAAGGCTCTGCGCCTTGCCCGGGAGGGTCAGACCGCGAACCGGCCCCTGTGCTCCGCGCCGTAGCGCACGGATTCATCCAGGTAGGCCTCGATGTTCTCGAACGGGGTGCCCGCGACGATGCCGTTGCCGGCGGCGATGACCATGCCGCCTTCCGGCCGGTCGAAGGTGTCGATCAGGTGTCGCACCTCGGCCCGGACGTCCTCCGGCGTCCCCTCGCGCAGCAGGTGCTGAACGTCGAACCCGCTCCAGAAGGCGATCCGGCCGCCGAATCGCTCCGCGATCGCCTTCTCGTCCATGGTGTGCTTCTGCACGGGATGGAAGAGCCGCACGTCGGCATCAATCAGCGACTCCATGAGCGGCGTGTTGTTGCCGCAGCTGTGGAGCCACCAATGGATGCCGCTCTTCCTGAGCACGTCCCCCACCCTGCAATAGTACGGCTTGATCAGGGCGTCAAAGGTCCCGGGGCTCATCATGGACTGCGTCTGATGGCCCAGGTCGTCGCTCGTCCAGAACCCGTCGGGCTTCGCCACGTCGTGGGCCTTCCGGATGATCCGGCAGTAGAGATCGCACAGGGCCGCATGCAGACGGTGCAACTTGTCCGGGTTCTCGTAGTAGTCGACCATCAGGTTCTCCATGCCCCGGAGGCCCCACATGGTCTCAAAGAACAGCCCCCACCAACCCACCACCAGGTACAGGTCCTGCTCGTGCACCTTGGCCGCTTCCTGCGCAATGTGCTCAAAGTTGAAGTCGCGCGCAGGATCCGGCAATTTCGCGATGAACTCGTCCAGCTTGGCCCAGTCGTCGATGACAACGTTTGCGTCGTGCGCTTTGCCCCCCTGAATCTTCCAGGAGAGATTCATGGCGTTCACGTCGAACTTCGGAAGGCCGCAGACCCGGATGTCCTCGGGATAGCGATTGAGCTCGTTGAGCCGCTCGCCGTACTGCTCCCAGAGGCCCTCGCCCCACCAGTGCGCGAACGCGAGCGGAATGCGGCACGGCCGCTTCCGTTCCACCGCTTTCACGACCTCCGCCCTGGGCAGGGGCTTGAACACGTCAGCGCGCCAGTCCATTGTCATGTCACGTTCTCCGTAGCCGTGGCGACACGGCCGCCGCCTATCGACCTTGTCCCGTCGCTGCGCCTGCCGCTGAACGCTTCTGCTCAAACATCCACTTGAGCAGATCGGGCTCATTAAACGTGTTCACCCAGCTGAAGTGTCCCACGCCCGGGTACTCGGTGTACTTCGGCTGGCCCCCCGCCTTCTTCAGGGCTTCGACCATGTGCTGCGCGCGAATGACCGGCACCACGTCATCGGCGGCGCCGTGAAACACCCAGACCGGGATCTGCACGATGGCAGCAGCCTGCTTCTCGTCCGCCCCGCCGCAGATGGGAGCCGCGGCCGCGAAATAGTCCGGCCGGCGGCACAGGGCGTCCCAGGCACCGTACCCGCCCATGGACATCCCGGCGATGTAGCGACGCGCGGGATCGATGCCGAACTCCTTGTCGATGGCCGGAAGCAACTCCAGCAGCAGGCGCATGGGCAGCGACATCGCCGCGGGCATGTCATGAGCCGGCAGGCCCCAGTCGACCTCCACCCAGCGGCAGCCGCTGGGGCATTGTGGCACCACGACCACGGCCTGGTGCTGCGTGACCGCCTGCTCCATCCACTCGCGACCCCACTTCAGCTGGTTCTGGTTGTCGGAACCGCATTCGCCTGCGCCGTGCAGGAACACGAGCAGCGGGTATTTCTTCCCCGCAGCCCAGTCCGCCGGCTTCGCTACCACGTAAGGCAAACTCTCGCTGGTGTTGGTTGCGCTCGTGAACACGCGCGGCTCAAACACCACTTGCTGCGCCTGTGCCGACCCCGACGGCGTCACCGCCCCCACCATGGCCGCGAGTGCGCCCGCAATCAATGTCCACTGAATCCCTTTCATCGCTTACCGTTCTCCTTATTCCTGTCTGCCGCTCGCCGCGCCTCGGCGCTCTCCATCCGGCGCAGTCAAGGCGCCCACGGTGCCAGCAAGAGGGAGGACAATGCAAGGCGGAAGGGGGCGCGCAACCATGATGTCAGAACGGCAGCCGGCGGACGCGGATGCGTCGGCCGTCGATCACAGCAACGCTGCCAGCGTCCAAGTCATCGACGATAGCCGCGAGGTTTTCGGTGAGGAGCGCAAGTTGCTGGCGTGGGTTCCGTGTAACATCTCCTCTGAAGAGGATCACCGACGGACTCCGGTCCTCGCGGAGGGCCAGCAGTGTGCCGAAGTCCGTGTCGGCAGAAACCAGGATCCGGGACTGCTCCTTCGCGATAGCGAAGATGACCTCATCAGTCGCATCCGCCTGGCCGATGTCGCGCACATGTACGGCGTCGTGCCCGGCAAGGCTGAGGCCCTGACACACCGCCGGAGAGATTGCGTTGTCGATCAGAAACCTCATGCCGACGCCCGAAGAGGGAGTTCACGCTCACGAACGGCCTCTGCGGCATAAGCCAGTGCTTCCTGCAGATCGGGTTCCCTCAGATCAGGGAAGGCAGTGAGAATGTCCTCTCGAGACACTCCTTCGGCCACCATCCCGACAACCGTGGCGACGGGGATCCTCAGGCCTCGGATGCACGGAACCCCCCCCATCTGTTTGTCATTCACTGTGATCCGACCGAATCTCATGACCATACCTCGCCCAATAGAGTCGCTTACAACGCCTCTCACATGCGGCCATCATACGCGACCCCGCTTCGGCGCTCAAGCCCAGCAATCGCCAGCGAATTGCTCCACATTAGATGTCACCGAAGGGAGAGGCTGGAGATGACCGGTTGAGTTCCGGCGGGGATTCGATCGGAACCGGCGACCGCTTTGCTTCGTCCACGGAACCACCCTCGAAGACGGCCCAACGTGTCCACGTCGGGAGTACGGCAAGATGACGGCACCTGACGATCGGCGTCCTCCGCAATCGGATCCCGGTTGATCCACCTGCCCAACTTAGCCGTGTAGAACCGATGGCCTTTTCTTGCCCAGGTGGAT
>CAZJBP010000037.1:0-23994 GCA_964544115.1 uncultured Victivallales bacterium
TCGCCGGACCGGAGGGGCCGCCCCAGAGGGCCAAGTCAGTGAAACGAGGATGCGCCCGCCACAAGCGCGAAGTTGACAAATTCCTTTCCAGTGCCGACGGTATGGAGCGGGTGGGCGATTGTTGCTCCCCGGGGAGGCAGACATGTTCAGTTCGCTGGGAACGGTGTTCCGCGTCACGACCTTCGGCGAGTCGCACTGCAAGGGCGTCGGCGCGGTGGTCGACGGCTGCCCGGCGCGCCTGCCGCTGACCGAGGCGGATATCCAGCCCCAGCTCGACCGGCGCCGCCCGGGGCAGAGCGGCCTGACCACGCCGCGCCAGGAGGCCGACCAGGTGACGATCCTGTCCGGCACGGAGAAAGGGGTGACGCTGGGCACGCCCATCGCCCTGCTCGTGGCCAACCGGGACCAGCGCCCCGAGGACTACGGCGAGATGGCGGCGATTCCTCGCCCGTCGCATGCCGACTGGACGTACCTGCTGAAGTACGGCATCAAGGCGTCCAGCGGGGGCGGCCGTTCCAGCGCCCGGGAAACCATCGGCCGCGTGGCGGCCGGCGCCATTGCCGAGAAACTGCTGCGGATCCGGCACGGGATAGAGATCGTCGCCTGGGTCAGCCGCGCGGGCTCCGTTGAATGCCCGATGCCCGACGTGGCCGCCGTGACGCGCGCGCAGGTCGATGCGTCGGCGGTCCGGTGTCCCGATGCGGCTTCTGCGGCGCGGATGATCGATCTCATCCAGCGTACCCGCGATGAGGCCGACTCGGTCGGCGGCGTCCTGACCTGCGTGTGCCGGAATGTGCCGGCAGGGTGGGGGGAGCCGGTGTTCGACAAGCTCGAGGCCCGGCTGGCCCACGCCATGCTGTCGATCCCCGCCACGAAGGGCTTCGAAATCGGCTCGGGGTTTGACGGCTCCCGCCTGAAGGGGTCCGAACACAACGACCGGTTCGAGGTCCGCGACGGACGCCTCCGTACGCGCACGAACAACAGCGGCGGAGTGCAGGGCGGGATTTCCAATGGCGAGCCGATCGTCTTCCGCGTGGCGTTCAAGCCGCCGGCCACCATCGGCAAGGCCCAGCCGACGGTGGACCTGGACGGCAACGAGGTGGTGCTGGAGGCGAAGGGTCGGCACGATCCGTGCGTGGTGCCGCGCGCCGTGTCCATCGTCGAGGCCATGGCCGCGCTGGTGCTGATCGATCTGTCGCTGTGCCAGGGGCGCAACGGATGGATTGAGTGAGCAGCAGCCGCGACGTTGTCCGCTGCGGGTGGTGCGGCGAGGACCCGCTCTACGTGGCCTACCACGACCGGGAGTGGGGCGTGCCCTCCTTCGACGATGCGCACCTTTTCGAGATGTTGATCCTCGAGGGCGCGCAGGCCGGGCTGAGCTGGCTGACGATCCTGCGCAAGCGCGAGACCTACCGGCGCGCGTTCGACGGCTTCGACCCGGAGCGCATCGCCCGGTACGACGCGGCCAAGGTAAGCATGCTGCTGGCGGACGCCGGCATCGTTCGCAACCGGCTCAAGGTCTCTGCGGCCATCGACAACGCGCGGGCCTTCCTGGCGGTCCGGGAGTCGCACGGCTCCTTCGCGCGTTTCCTGTGGACCTTCGTCGACTCCACGCCGCGGCTCAACGCGTGGCGGGCGCTGGCCGAACTGCCGGCGTCGACGCCCGAGTCGGACCGGATGAGCCGCGAGCTGAAGCGCCTGGGCTTCCGGTTTGTGGGGTCGACCATCTGCTACGCGTTCATGCAGTCCGTCGGCATGGTGAACGATCACCTGGTCGACTGCTTCCGCTACGCCGAGATCACGGCGGCCCCACCAGGTCCACGCCGGCCACGCAGGTCTCCCCTGTGACGGACACGCGCACGCCGCTCCGCCCGGCGATGCCCACAGTATAGACGCCGGCCGGCATCCTCAGCCGCGAGAGGGTGTAGACGCCGCGCGAATCGGAGGCATCCCGCGCCACGACGCGCCCCCCCGCAGACGCCTCCACGCTGACGCCGGCGGCCGGAGCGCCATCGGGGCGGCTCACGCGGCCGCTGACGGCGATCACCGCGTCGCGCACGGCCGCCAGGTGCTGCGTGCCGAAGCCCTCATAGGCGTGGCCCTGAGTATACTCGCGGCCGGACTCGGTCTGGTCGCGCGCGGTCGGAGGCGCCGCGCGCAGCGGCTCGATGGCGGTGTCCTCGTTCCATTCGTTGAACGAGGTAATGAGGAGCATGTTCAGGCGCGGGTCGAGGTTCGGGAACGCCAGCCGGCGGAAGCTCTCGCGCAGGAAACTGGTCTCGGGCTGCCCCGGGCCCCACTGGCGGGGAATGACGAAGTGGTCCGACCGGCGGCGCACGCCGCGGTCGTTGTAGCCCGGCAGGATGCCCGGCACGAAGGCGCGCTCGGGAGAGACCGCTCGCCGGTACTGCTGGTAGAGGCGGCCCACGTCCTCCACAAAGCGGCTGCTGCTGCCGTAGCCCGCGTGCTCGGAGCGCGACCAGTCGTACGCGTTGTAGGCCGTCACGGCGTCGAACAGCCGGATGCGGTCCATCTGGGGGCGCTTTGCGCCGCGCGGCTGGCCCTTGCGGCCGGGGTGGTCGGCGATGATGTTCCAGAATACCTCGTCCGCGATCACGTAGGGGTGGAAGCCCAGCGCGGACAGGTCATCGCGCATGCCGGCCATCGCCTCGGCGTAGCGGCCGGCGAGGGTGCGCGTGAGGTAGAGGATGATGACCGGCCGGCCGTCCACGCGCAGGTAGCTCGGGTGGCTGAAGTAGGCGCCGGCCAGGCGCCGCATGTCCGCCCGGAAGGCCTGAACGGTGTCGTCGGTGAACTCCGTGGCGCCGGTCTTGGGGTTGAACGCGAGCGACCAGGTCTCGTAGAAGATGCAGAAGCGGATGTCGGCGATGTTGGCGGCCTGAAGGAAGACGTCAGGGGCCTTCGGATCTCGGCCCGCCTCCCGCCGCGGCCACCAGTCGAGCGTCAGAAAGTCGATGCCGAACTCCGAGCACCAGGCGATCTGCTGCTCCACCGTGCGCACGTCGTCGGAGGCGTAGCGCCCGAGGGCCGGCTCTTGTGGCGGGTTGAGGCGGGCGCGCAGGTAGCCCTTGTCGAAGTTTGAGGGATACCACCGGTAATAGTGCGCGCCCACGAGGTAGCGGTCCTCCGGGCGGGCGGCGGGGAGTTCGGGCGCGCGACGGCAACCGGCCGCGGTCGCGACCATCGCGACGGCCAGCAGGCGCAGGATGAGCCCTCCGAAGGCTGATGGAAAAGCCGTGTGCACGTCGGCACGTATACGCTCTTCCCGCCCGCGTGGCAACGGCCGGCTGCGCGGCTCAGCATCCCGGAGGATGCGTGCTGAAGGGGGCCGTTGTCAGGTCGGCGAAAGAATGGGCTGTACGCGCGCGGGATCCGTCCTCTACAAGGGCGGGGTCCAATCTTGGGCCGAGACGGGGAGGCAGCATGGCTGAAGATACGTATCTGACCTACATGGGTCGGGGGCCGAGGAAGATCCAGCACTGGGAGCACTGGTCCTGCCCGGATGCCGAAACCTTTCTCACTGGCATCGACTACTACGCCCATCCGCGCCAGTGCCGGCTCAGGCTGAAAGAACTGTATCCGCAGCTCAATCTCGGGATTCCCGCCACGGACGATCCCATTCGGCGCCTCGACCAGCAGGAGGACAAGGGGAAGGGGCGCTGGGGGGATGCCTATCGCAACGACTGGCAGCAGGAGGTGGCGGGGCATCGCTTCAAGAGCGAGGAGGAGATGCTGAGCTTCAGCCCGCTGGCCCAGGGCGACTTCCGGGGGTGGAACGTCGTTGTGGACGATGACTACCGCGACGAGGATGCGCTCTACCAGCGGTGGCGCAAAGGCTATCCGGCCGAGTGGGGCGACAAGGCGCCGGAAGGCTCCGCCGCATCCTCCGGGTTCTACAACACGATGTTCATGTGGCCGCTGCTGGTGTTCGGGTACGAGAACTTTCTCTCGATCTGCCTCCGGCCGGAGTTCGAGCGGATCATGGACGAGTTCGCGGAGATCAACCGGCGCGTCTTTCGCGCCATGGCCCGCCTGCCCGTGAACTTCGTGGTGTGCCACGATGACATCGTGCTCTCCAGCGGACCGGTGTGCAGTCCCGCCTGGATGCGCAAGTTCATCTTCCCGCGCTACGAGGAGTTCTGGAGCATTCTCAAGGCGGCGGGCAAGGAGCCGATCTTCATGGTGGACGGCTGCGTGGACGCCTTCGCGGACGACGTGATGGCCTGCGGAGCCCGCGGCATCATCAGCGAGCCCTACACGAACTACAAGGCCCTGGCGCGCCGGTACAAGGACTGCTTCATCGCGGGAGAAGGCGACAACCGCATCCTGATGCGCAACAACCCCGCCGAGATCCGGGCCATGGTGGAGTCGATGGTGGAGACCGGCCGGATGTCGGGCGGGTACATGATGTGCATCGGAAACCACATCCCGTACAACGTGCCGCCCGCGGCGATCAAGCTCTACCTGGACCTGTCGAGCGACCTGGCCTACCGGTCGTAGGCGCGTCGCCTTGGTGATGTCCCCGGCCGGGTTCTCGCCGACCTCTCGCTCGATGGTCAGGAAGCCGGTGTCATTCCATCACGAAACTGAGGTAGTTGTCCCTGTGGATCGTCGTGAATGACGATCCCGGATAGGCCTGGGCCCAACCCGCCGGCGCGGCGTTCTTGCCGGCAGACCATTTCATCTCGAAGGCTTTCAGCGCGCCTCCGGCCTCCTCGATGAGGTCGATCTCCTTCCGGTCGTACGTCCGCCAGAAGTAGCTCTGCACATTGCGGCCGTGGTACAGATTGGCCTTCATGCGCTCCACCAGGGCATAGTTTTCCCACAGCGCGCCGATGTCGTCACGCAGGGCAAACGGGTTGAAGTTGTTGATCAGGGCGTTCCGGATGCCGTTGTCCACGAAGCCGTACCTTCTGCTCTTGGTGATCTCCTTGCGAAGGTTGCGCGCAAACCCCTGCCGGGTGTAGATCACAAACACCTTTTCCAGCAGGTCGAGATACCGGTCCACGGTGTTCTTGCTCATGCCCAGCTGCGAGCCCAGCTCCGCGATGGAGACCTCGTGGCCGATCTGAAAGGCGAGCAGTTGCAGCAGGCGGGTCAGTTTGTCGGCATGCCGGATCCCCTCGAATTGAAGGATGTCCTTGAAGAGATAGGCGCCGACCAGTTCCTTGAGATAGAGCTCGCGCTCTTCATTGGATGCCATCAGGACCACTTCCGGGTAGCTGCCGTAGATCAGGCGCTGCTCCAGGTGGGCCTGTGTCTCGTGGGGGGCTTCGGTGACCGCGATCTCCATCTGGGCCAGCGGGAGCATGAGCAACGTGTAGCGCCTCCCCGTCAGCGGCTCGTCGGTCTGGTGGGCCAGGTCGAAGGAAGAGGACCCGGTGGCGATGATCTTGAGGCCCGGCAGGTTGTCCACGAGCAGCTTCAAGTTGAGGCCGATCTCCCGGATGTGCTGGGCCTCGTCCACGATCAGGATCTCGCGCCCTCCGACGAAGGCCTTCAACTTTGGGATCGACTGGCTTCCCAGATGCTCGCGTACGGTAATGTCCTCGGCGGTCACCATGAGAACCCTGGCGTCGGTCTGTCTCGCATAGTGCTGGATCAGCGTCGTCTTTCCGACGCGCCGCGGGCCGTAAATCACAACCACTTTACCGGACTGAACAAGCGATGTGAGTCGCGTCAGTTGAGCTTGCGGTATGTAATACGGACTCTTCATGTGACTGTATTAATATAAATACAGTCAGTATGCAACGCCAAACCGTAGCGTGTTTGGTCATCGTCACAACCCATGCACGAAGATCCTCGTGCAGTAGCGGGTGGGCATCGCAGCTTGCGGCTGGCTCACTTCATCTTGTGCTTCAGGAAGGCGATCGCCTTGGCGATGTCCCCAGCCGGGTCTTCGCCGACCTCGCGCTCAATGGTCAGGAAGCCGGTGTAGCCGATGGCCCGGAGGGCGCCGAGGTAGCGGTCCCAGTCCACGCTGCCCTCGCCGAGAGGGACCTCTTTCCACGCCGGTCCGCGATCCTTGGGCAGGCCGGTGTGATAGGCCTGGACCGCGTCGCAGGGCCAGAGCTGGATCCCGTCCTTGGCGTGGGTGTGCACGATGTAGTCCTTTAGCGTATGCACGGCCTGCACGGGGTCGTCGGCGACCACCATGACGAGGTTGGCCGGGTCGAGGTTGACGCCCATGCCTTTGGAGTCGAGATCCTGGAGGAATCGCTTGAGCGTGGTTGCCTTCTCCGGGCCGGTCTCGATGGCCGCGGTCACGCCGATGGAGGCGCCGTAGTCCGCCATCTGGCGGCAGGCGGCGAGCATGACCTTGTAGATGTCGTCCTTCGGATCCTCGGGCACCACGCCAATGTGGGTGGTCACCACGCGGGTTCCGACATCCTTGGCCAGGTCGAGGATGCGCTTGAAGCGCTCGACCCGCGCGGCGTTCTCCCGGGCGTCCCGGTAGGCGCCCATGTCTCCGCAGAGCGCGGAGATGACAATGCCCTGGTCGGCGCAGAACTGCTTGAAGCCCTTCCGGTCCGCCGCGGTCATCTTCTCCGGCTCGGTCAGATAGACCTGCACGCCGTCTGCCCCGAGCTCCGCCGCCTTGCGAATGCCCTCCATGCGGCCGATCCGGAACGAATCGCTCATCACGCCGATCTTGAACTGCTTCATCCGCTGTTCCTCCATGCGGTGGCTCGCCGCATCCGGGCGCGCTGTCCGCCAGTGCCGATTGCATAATGTGTGCCTGGGCCCTGATGCATGCAAGACAGAATGCCGTGTCGCTCACCGTCTTGACAGCCTCGCGGCCGCTGGTACTCTCCCGGGCATAGAACGGAATCATGCGGGTGCGTCCGAGGCGAGGTGGGTCAATGAACTACTACAAATTCTCGTGTCCGCACTGTAAGCAGCATCTGGACGTCCCGGAGGATCTCCTGGGCGTGGAGATGGAATGCCCCACCTGCGAGGGGTTGCTCACGTTGCCCGCCCTGTCAACGATGCAAGCGGCCTTTGAAGCGGCGGATCCCGCTGTGCAGACTCCGCCGCCGCTGTCCCAGAAGCCGGAGGTGTGTCCCTTGTGTGGCGACGCCAAGCACATGGAGAAGGCAAGGCCGCTTTACGGGCACAGGGTGTGCAAGAAGTGCTACTACGGCTTCGCCAATCAACGGCAACTGGCCTTCTTCCTGGACACGATTACATGGCGCGTCATCCTGTTTCCCGTCGGCTTTGCGATCGGGGCGGCGATGGCCATCTCGGGATCATCCCCCTCGGCAATCTCCGCCGCGGGCAACGCTCTGGGCTGGCTGCTCCTGCCGATCTTCTGCTGCAAAGACGGCTTCGCCGGTCAGTCGCTTGGAAAACTCATTTGCGGCGTGAGGGTCATTGACGCCACCACCGGTGAACCAGGCGGCCTGCTCATGTCGTTCAAGCGGAACCTGCCGCTGATCATACCGTTCATGCCGATCATTGCGGCCTTCCAGCTCTGCAAAGGAACCCGCACCGGGGATGGCTGGTCCCACACCAAGGTGATCTGGAAGAAGTACGCCGACCATCCGATCTTCGCGCCCACCGAAACGGCCTGCTGAAGCGAGAGCTCGCCTCATGCCGTTCGCTCCCGAGAAGGGGACGGGGGCCAACAGGATGGACAGGACGGGCAGGACGGCTCGGAGGTCAGATCTGCCGGGCCGGAAATCGCGATAATCCTGTTGATCCTGTCCGCTATCCCCACGCTCCGCTTCAGCCGCCTTTGCCCTGCCTGTGGCCGCCTGTCCGCTGGACTTGATCCTTGGGGATGGGTAAGGTACGCATCCGGTTGGCGGCGGGGGCCGGCGGCGTGAGGTCGCCCCCTGCGGGCCGCGTGGCGACGGTGCCCTGGGTGCTCATGAAAAACGTGCTGATCGACGTCCGCGGCGTGTCGAAGACCTTCCGGCTCGGGAAGGCCGTGGTCCATGCGCTCAAGGACATCAGCTTCGAGATCTACGAGGGCGAATACCTCTCGGTCATGGGCCCGTCCGGCTCGGGCAAGAGCACGCTGTTCAACATGATCGGGGCGCTCGATAAGCCCAGCCGCGGCGAGGTGCGCGTGGCCGGCCACAACCTGACGGTCCTGACCCGGCGCCAGCTCGCGCACTTCCGCGGCCACTACATCGGCTACGTCTTCCAGAACTACAACCTGCTGCCAGCCTACGACGCCCTGACCAATGTGGCGATGCCCCTGCTGTTCGGCGGGGTGAGCCCGGCCGATGCGAAGCAGCGCGCGCGGATCGTGCTGGACCGGGTGGGGCTGGGCGACCGCCTCAGCCACCGGCCGGACGAGATGTCCGGAGGGCAGCAGCAGCGGGTGGCGATTGCCCGCGCCCTGGCGCACGATCCGGCCATCATTCTTGCGGATGAGCCGACGGCCAACCTGGACCTGCACACGGGGGAGGCCATCATCCAGCTCCTGGGCGGCATCTGCCGGGACACGGGCGTGACGGTGATTACCGCAACCCACGACCACAAGATGCTGGCGGCATCCGACCGCATCCTGTGGGTCAAGGACGGCGGGGTGGACCGGATCGAGCGGCGTGAGGATCTGGACATCCGCGTTGGGAAAGTTGAGTGAGCCGCGGCCCGGGCCGGCGGGCAACGTTGACGCCATGACAAAGCGATCGATTATCTGGGGGCTGGTGCTGGTGGTGCTGATCTCGGCCACGTCGTACTTCAACGACACCGTGATCCGCGGCGCGCCGCTGGTCAGCACCTTCATGCCGATCTCGGTGTTCGGGCTGATCATGTTCTTCGTCATGCTGATCAACCCCGCCCTGGGCCGCCTCTCGAAGCGGCTTGCCCTTTCGGGCAACGAGATCGCCGTGGTGATGGCCATCGCGCTCATGGGCTGCTGCATCCCCGGGTTCGGCTTCCTGCAGGCGTTCACCAACAACCTGCTCATGCCCCACAAGCCCGTGGCCTGGACCACCAGCATCATGGAGGGCGACGTGCCGGCCCTGCAGGCGTCGGACATCAGGGAGCAGGACTGGCCGGCCGTGCTGGCCGCGCTGCGGGGCGCCGAGGGCCGTCCCGCCGATCCGCGCAGCGGCGTGTGGACGCGGCTGCCGCAGGATCTGCAGGAGGCGATTCGCGCGTCGCCATCGGCACCGCCCAGCCTCGACCTGCAGCGGCGTGTGGTGGCGGAGCTCAACGCGATGATCGCCGGGGGGCGGGACCTGGCCCGGAACACGCGCCTCGACGCGCTGGAACCCCCGCGCTATGTCCGGCTGCTGCTGAAGCAGGACCTCGATGCGCTGTCCGACGAAGCGGTGTGCCGGCTCAACCGCGGCATCCTGGACACGCTTTTCGCCGGGCAGATCACCGCCCGCCGGCCCGGCCCGGTCGAGAACACGCCGCCCCAGATGGTGGTCGATGTGAACCGCAACTTCGGCGACGTCGTGGAGGGCTTTGTGCGTGGGCTGCCGGAGGGCAAGCGCAGGATCGCGGTGTCGGAGGTGCCCTGGTATGCGTGGACGCGCACGCTGCTGTTCTGGGCGCCGCTGATCCTCTCTCTCTTTATCGTGTCGATCGGGCTGGCTCTCGTCGTCCATCGGCAGTGGTCGGATCACGAGCAGCTGCCATACCCGACGGTCCGGTTCGCCAAGGCGATTCTTCCGGAGGAAGGCGAGACCACCAGCCGCATCTTCCGCGAGCGCCTGTTCTGGGTGGGCGTGATCCCCGTCCTCCTGCTGCACCTGAACAACTACGCGGCCCTGTGGTGGCCCAAGTATCTGCTCGCGATGCCGAGGGAGGTCGACTTCCGGCCGCTGTGGAACACGGTCGCGATTCTGCGCGAGTCAAGCAGCTGGGGCGAGTTCCAGCGGCTGGCGATGCCCTCGATCCAGTTTTCCTTCGTGGGCTTCGCCTATCTCCTGGCGAGCGATGTCGCGCTCTCCCTGGGGATCGGCCCGTACCTGTACGTGATCGTGATCGGACTCCTCGCCACCTACGGCATCAACATCGACGGCTGGTACATCTTCCCCGGCGGGCGCTCCGGCGGCTATGCCGGCGCCTACCTGGCCGTCTTTCTCGTCCTGCTGTACCTGGGCCGCCAGTACTACAAGGCCGTGCTGCGGCGGGTGGCGTTTCTGCCCTCGGCCGATGCGGTCGAGCCGCACGCCGTCTGGGGCGGCCGGGCGGCGCTGGCGGGCATGGCGATCTTCTCCGTGCAGATGCTGGCCCTCGGGCTGGAGTGGCCGTATGTCCTGCTCTACGGCATCGGCATCGTGGCGACCCTGGTGGTCATGAGCCGCCTGGTGGCCGAGGCGGGCATCTTCGCGGTGACGCCGTATTTCACCTCCTGCGCGATCATTCACGGGTTCCTGGGCGACGAGGCCACGGGCGCGTACGCCGTGCTGATCATGGGCATCGTCTCGTCCACGCTGCTCGTCAACCCCACCGAGACGATGATGCCGTTCGCGGCCTCGGCGTTCCGGCTGGTGGAGTGGAAGGGCGTCAAGATCGGCCCGATCGCCCGCTGGGGGGCGCTGGCGCTGGTGCTGGCTCTGGTCATCGCCATCCCGGTGACGCTGTACCTGCAGTATCAGCACGGGGCGATCATGGCGCGCGCGGCCTGGTGGAACTGCGACGATCTGCCGGGCTACCCCTTCCGGGCCGAGCGCTGGCTGCGCAACTCGCTCGAGGCCCAGGGCTCGCTGGCGGCCTCGGAATCGCTCACGGGCCTGGCGCATTTCAGCCACGCCGAGCCGATGAAGGAGTTCGCGATCGCCTTTGCGGCGACCTTCACGCTGGTCTTCGTGCTGAGCTGGCTGCGCAAGCGATTTGCGTGGTGGCCGCTGCATCCGGTCCTCCTGCTGGGCCTGGCCAACTACCAGACCATGCGCATCTCGTTCTCCTTCCTCCTTGGCTGGATGATCAAGAGTGCCGTGGTCAAGTACGGCGGCACGCGCAGCTACCAGAAGCTGATGCCGGTGATGATGGGCCTGATCGCCGCCGACCTGCTGATGGGGCTGATCACGGTGGCCACAGGTGCGATCTATTACTTTGTGACGGGCCGGGCCCCGGTGGAGTACCGGGTGCTTCACCTGGTCTGGTATTGACCGGCGGATCCGGGAGGCAGGGCGGCATGCAGCTGTGGATATGGCGCCATTTTCGGGTCCGGATGCCGGCGGAGTGGGAGATGCTGCAGTTTTCGCGGAACGCGGCGGCCGGGCGCTGCGCCTTTGCCGACCGCTACCAGTTTCGGCTGGAGCTGAACTGGCGGGGGGTGGCGGGCCCGCCGGATTTCGAGCGAATGATGTCGGATTACCAGGCGCGGCTGCTGGAGCGGGGCATGAAGAACGTGTGCCGCGCGGACCACGGCCCGTGGCGGGGCGTGGGGGGCGAGGGCCCGGAGGGGCGGAGCACGCGGTTCGGGCGTTTCTTTCCGGGCGAGTCCTGCCTGGTGGAGCTGGTCTTCCTGTGGCCGGAGGAGCGCGACGTGCCGCTGGAGCGCGGCGTCCTCGACAGCGTGGCGGAAGAGCCGGCCGATGGCCGCGGCAGCCGCCGATGGCGGGCGTTCGGTATGGACCTGCGGGCGTCGCGCGGCCTGGCCCTGGAGCGGTGCACGGTGGAGCCGGCGCACGTGGAAATGGTGTTCGCGGACGCGGCGGGCCGGCGCGAGGAGCGCTTCGCGCGGCGCGGGATGGTGGGCAGCTGGCTGCGGGGCTCGGTGGGCGACTGGCTGCGGCGCAGCGTGCCGCGCGAAGTGACGGCCCTTGCGGCGGAGACGCGCGCGGTGGACGGGCACGACGTGGACTCTGTCCGCGGCGAGCAGCGCGACCGCGGCTGGCGGGGAATGCTGGGCCGCCGGTCAGCTTACGAGGGCGAGGCGTGGATCTGTCCGGCGGACGGCCGCCTCTATGCCGCGACCCGCACGGGCGGCGCGGAAGGCGACGGCGGCCTGTCCTGCTGCGCGGCGCTGGAGCGATCGGGAGGCCGGGCGTGAACCCCGCGTCGATCGGCACAGCGCAGGTGTCATGGCGGCCGATGCTGGAGGCCGTCCCGCTGAGGAACGTGGCGGCGCGGGTGGAGCGTCTGGCGGATGGGACGGTGAACCTTTACGTGAAGAAGCTGCCGGCCTGGTACCGGCGGCCACCGGTGTCGTGGCTGCTGCAGCCGCGGCCAGAGCGGTGCCTGGCGCTGGACCGGCTGGGGGCGGCGGTGTGGGAGCTGTGCGACGGAACGCGCAGGGTAGAGGACGTCGTGGACTGCTTTGCGGATGCGCACGGCCTGACGTTCCACGAGGCGCGGACGGCTGTGACCGCGTACCTGAAGACGCTGATTCAGCCCGGTGTGCTGGCGATTGCGATGAGGAGAGAGACGCGCAATGAAGCGGATTGAAATCGCGGATCAGGCCAATCTCGGCTTCGGCCGGATGGCGAAGATCGCGCTGGAAGGCGTCCGGTACCGCCTGTTCCGGGCGTCTGTCACCGTCGCCGTCATCGCCGTTGCCGTTGCCTTCCTGATGAATATCATGAGCGAGAGCCTTGTCAAGCGGGCCGTCGCCCGCAGCACGGGCGCGCAGATCGCGCAGATGCGGCGGGTGCACGACTGGGTGGCGCGCCTGACGTCGGCCGGCAGCGCCGACTCCATCCTGCAGGAACTTGCCACCGCGCAGGAGGGGGATAGATCCTTGCGGGAGACCGCGGCGATGGCCGGCTGGTCCGAGGCCGAGGCGCAGGCGGTACACGGCCTGGCCCGCCAGGCCTGGATGTACCTGTCGTTCTTCGGAGAGTTGGACTACGGCAGGCGGCGGAACCTGGTGAGCTCGGCCTCGGGGACGGCCATCCTCGACCGCCTGGCGACCGGGCCGGGCTGGGCGCGGTTCGAGGCGGCGCTGGCGGACATGGCGTCGATTCGCTTCGTGACGAAGCCGGAGCTGTTTCGCGCCTTCCTCGTCCAGTGGCCGGGCCTGCGCAACCGGCTTGACCAGGTGCGGAGCAGCCGGGCTGCGGCGATTGCGGTGGTGGACCGGGCCCGGGACGGACGCCCGGTGCTGGTTGCGCTGGCCGATGCCGAAGGACGCTTCGGGGCCGCGGTGCGGGAAGCGGGCTACGGGCTGGATGCGGAGGTGACGGCTCCCGAGGTCGCTGACCAGGCGCGGCTGCTGCTCGATCAGTACCGGCTGCAGAAGAGCGTCGAGCAGCAGGATCTGCGCAAGGTCATCGGCCGTCACTACCGGGTGACACCCGGCGAGGTGAGCGCCCCGATGATGTGGCGGATGCTCCGCGACGAAACAGCCGCCGCGGCGTATCTGGAGGCGATGAAGACGTCGCGGGAGGATGTCAACGGCCTGACGCCGGCGCGCCTGGTGCAACTGGCGGAGCGGGCGGGGGAAGAGGCCGTCCTGGCGCGCGCCGCGCGGCTGACCGCGGACACGGGGGGCGGATGGATGGGTCTCGGCGCCCGCATGGGCTGGCTGCTCTTCGTGTCCGTCCTGGTTTGCGCGATCGGCATCTGCAATGCCATGCTCATGACCGTGACGGAGCGCTTCCGCGAAATCGCCACGCTGAAGTGTCTTGGCGCGCTCGACGAGACGATCATGATCCTCTTTGTGATGGAGAGCTGCTTGCTCGGGCTGGCCGGCGGCTGCGCCGGCGCCGTTCTCGGCAGCGTGATCGGGCTCGGGCGGATGGTTGCGGCCTTCGGGCGCATGTGCCTGCCGGCGCTGTCAACGGCGGACATGCTTGTCGGCATGGCCGTGGCCGTGGGCGCCGGTGTCGTGCTGGCGGCGATCGCGGCGGTGTACCCGGCTTCCCGCGCGGCGCGAATGGCGCCCATGGAGGCGATGAGAATTGAATAAACGCGTCATCATCCGGACCTTGGGCCTGAAGAAGCACTACCTTAAGAAGGGCGTGCTGACCGAAGCCCTGCGTGGACTGGACGTGGAGATCTACACGGGCGAGTTCATCTCCGTTATGGGTCCGTCCGGGTCGGGCAAGAGCACGTTCTTCAACATGGTCGGCGCGCTGGACAGCCCGACGTCGGGGCGGGTGTTTATCGATGAGGTGGATGTGGCGCAGCTGACGGCGGAGGAACTGGCCTACCTGCGCTGCCACAAGATCGGCTACATCTTCCAGCAATACGCGTTGATCCAGTACATGACGGCGCTGGAGAACGTGACCACCCCCATGGCCTTCGGCGGCGTGCTGCCCGACGACGCCCGCAAGCGCGGCATGGACCTGCTGGCCCTCGTGGGCCTGAGCGATCGATGGCACCACCGGCCGATCGAGATGTCCGGCGGGCAGCAGCAGCGGGTGGCGATCGCGCGGGCGCATCTGCGACCGGCTGATGTGGATCCGCGACGGCCGCGTCGAGCGGGTCGCGCGGCGCAGCGAGGTGCACGTGGAAGTGGGATCGATCGGCGGGGCGAGAGCCAAGGCGGAGCCGAGGGCAGGCGGATGAAGCGCGAGGCGACAGTCAAATGCGGGAGGCCTGGCGGGGCTGCGCGTCTTGCGCGGGCCGCCGCGCTCGGACTGGCGTTGTGCGCAGGCGTGGCGTGGGCGGCATCGCCCGAGTTCCGGACCGACGCCGAGGCGCTGACGCGCGGCCCGCATCGCCTTGCGGGCACTGAGGAAGGGCGCGCGGCCGCAGAGCACGTCCAGCGGCGCCTCACGGAACTCGGGGCCGACCCCGTGCTGGTCCAGGAGTTTCCGGTTCTCCAGACGCGCGACCTGCGGTGCGAGCTGGTGCTGGCCGGCGCCGAGGAACGCGCCCTGAAGCTCGTGCCGATGCGGCCGAACGGGATCATTCCGCCGGTCACACCACCCGAAGGGGTCTCCGGCCCCCTGGTCCGTCTGGGCTCGGGCCGTGCGGAGGACTACACGGTCGACTCCGTGGCCGGCGCTATCGTGGTCATGGACTACAACTCCGAGGACCGGTGGCTGCGGGCCCTCCGGCTCGGGGCGAAAGCGGTCATCTTCACGGGAGGGGCGGACGGCGCCGAATCTCTGAACCCGCACTCGGCGGACGTCGAGGCCAACCTGCTGCGCTTCTACTACCCCGGCAATGCGGCGGATCTTGCGGCCGGCGTGCAGGCGACGATCCACAGCGAAGCGGTCTGGGAGCGCATGACCGGCCGCAACGTCTACGGCTTCTTCCGCGGCACGGCGCCGGTCTTCGGCGGCGAGGGCAGCGAGGAGCTGATCGTGCTCGCCGCCGATCTCGACAGCTATGGCGACGTCCCGCGGCTGTCGCCCGGGGCGCGCGGCGCGGCGAACGGGGCGGCGCTCCTGCAACTGGCCGGCGACGTCGGCCGCCACCGTCCGCGCCGGAACGTGCTGGTCGCGTTCTTCGACGGCGAGGCCCGCGGCCAGGCGGGGGTGAGCCGATTCTACCGCGCCCTTGAGCGCGAGGAGCAGAGCGCCACCGTGGACGCGCGCCTCCAGGCCCTGGATCAGCGTCGCTCGTTTGTCCGGGACGTCGGCGGGCTGATGCAGCGGGAGGACCCGCTGGGCAGCGCGGGGGAGGTGCCGTACGAGGCGCGCCAGGCCTTCCTGCAGTACCTCCGCGACAAGGCCGCGGAGCACACCTTTGCCGTCAACGACGCGATGATCAAGTTGCGCAAACAGCGGGACGCCCTGCGTCAGGAGCGGAAGAAGGAGCGCGAGGCGGGCGTGGATCGCCCCGGCGCTCAGGAGCGGATCGACGCGATCTCGCAGGCATTGGCGGGGGCGCGCCAGTCGGACAAGGACCGGTGGAACGACCTGCGGCGCGCGCTCGAGCAGGCGGCGCGTCTGGGCAGTCGCAAGCAGGGCGCCGCCGACCTCCCGCCGGAGGTGCGCGAGCGGCTGGAGCTCGTTCTGGCCGAGGTGCGCCGCGACTTCCGGCTGCGGACCGAGGAGCTCGCCGCCGAGGAGCGGGAGGTTGCGGCTGACCGGGCGCTGCGCGATGTGATCGGCGGCAGCTCCATCGTGCTGCACGCCTCGCTCCTGCTGGGGGATACCACGCCTCGCTGGGGGCTGATCATGGGCGGGGACTCGATCTTCAACTCGGCCGAGGACACCCCGGCGATGTATGGGAAGATCCAGACGGCGTTCCTGCGGGCGTGGAGGGATTCGGCGGCTCAGGGGCAGGCGCCGGAACACTTTGCGGTAGGGTCGGCTGACCAGACCCTCGCCCCGACGCGCATGCTGTGGGCGGCGCCGCACTTGATCCACAGCGGCTCCATGGCCGGCCTGTGCGGCGTCTTCAATCTGGCGCTGGGCACCTGCCAGGAGCGCCTGACGAGGGAGGGCACGCCTGCCGATACGCTGGAGCACCTGGACCTCGATCGCGTGGCAGGCCAGGCCGACGAGATCAGCCGGCTGCTGCTGGGGGTGACGGAGCGCGGCGCGGCGACGGTTCTCGATAGCGCCGTGGCCAGCCAGGCCGGCCTTTCGCTGCGCCAGGGCATCCGCCCGGACCGTTTGTACAAGCTCGGCGACCAGCGGCCCACCGTGATGGGCGTGCTGCCGGGGGGCTCGATCCCCAACCGGCCGGTTCGAGGCGCCGTCGTCCAGATCCGGCGCGGAACGACGACCACGTCTCTGGGCCTGCGGCGACTGCCCTATGCGTATGAGAATTTCCTTCTGGCCATGACCGACTCCGACGGCCGCTACGAAATCGGTCCCGCATACGGCGACGCGGGCTTTGCGGCGGTCTTCGACGAGCGCGGCCTCGCCGTTGAGGTGTCCGACCAGTTGTCCCAGCCGGGCGTGCTGACGCGTCTGAACGTGTTCGGCTGCCGGCCGGGCTTCGTCGTCCTGCCTCCGCAGGTGAGGACCTCGCTGCTGAAGGGGGACGCGGTCAGCATCCTCTCCGCCGGGCCCAACGCGTTGCTGGATCCGGCCAAGTCGTTCTTCGAACTCGGCGACGGGCTAATCAACTGGTACGGCGACCGCAGGACGGTAAACGAGATCAAGCTATTCGGCCTGCGGCAGATTGTGGCGCTGAACAACGGCGGCGAGGCGCTGGACGAGGACCCGGCAGGGGCGGTGCGCGGCAACCCCACCGGGGTCGGCTTCCCGTCCGACCCCGTCATGCCGCCGCTGAGCGTCGCGCAGCGCTCCGCCTCCGACCTGTGGCGCCTGAACGAATCGCGGCTGCAAATCCTGCGCGGCAAGGACATCCGGGACAGCGCGATCGAGGAGCTGCACGGCCGCTCCGAGGACATCCTGCTGGCCGCCCAGGCGGAGGGCGATCCGGTGCGGCGGGAGGCCGTGGCAACGTGCTCGTTCCTGGCGTCGCAGCCGGTGTACCGCAGCGTCCGGGCCACGCTGGACGATCTGGTGTTCGCCGTGCTGATCCTGCTGCTGCTCTCGATCCCGTTCGCGTTTGTCATGGAGCGCGTGATCATCGGGGCCACGACGATCTACCGGCAGGTCCTGTGGTTTGCCGTTTTCTTTGCCCTCACGTTCCTGCTGCTCTACGCCACGCACCCGGCCTTCGCGATCGCCGGCACGCCGATGATCATCTTCCTGGGGTTTGCCGTCCTGATGATGTCGGTCCTCGTGATCGGCATCCTGATGCGCAAGTTCGACGTGGAGCTGAAGGCCGTGCAGGGCATCGGCGGGACGGTGCACACGGCGGACGTGTCGCGCGTGACGACGCTGATGGCGGCGATGCACATGGGCGTGTCCACCCTGCGGCGGAGGCCGCTGCGCACGTCGCTGACGGCCGTCACCATCATCCTGCTCACGTTCACGATCCTGAGCTTCGCGTCCTTCGGTACGCGCAAGGGGCTCGTGCGGCTGCCGCGCGGCGCGAATCCCGGCTACGCCGGCGTATGGCTGCACGACCTGGGGTGGGGGCCGCTGGCGCCGGACATGGCAGAAGTGATCGAGGGACGGTGGGGGCGGAGCGGAGCGGTCTGCCGGCGCGTGTGGGTGTGCACCACGGCGTCGATCCTGTCGCGGCAGGACGGCGCCAGCGAGATGGTCCTGCGGGGGGTCGTGGGCTTCGAGCCGAAGGAGCTCGAGCGGCGGCCGGACCTGGCGGCCCTCGTCGGTACGAACCTGGCGGACACGGTCCGGCTGACCCGGCAGACGGCCCTGCGGCTCGGGGTGAGCGAGGGCGACACGGCCCTGGTCAACGGCGTCCGCCTGCGGGTCGGGCCGCTGCTGGATGCCGTCGCCCTGTCCAACCTCAAGGACATGGACGGCGGCAGCGTGCTGCCGGTGGACGTCACGCAGGGCGGGGGCGGCAAGACGGAACTGACGGAGGACTCCAAGGATCTGACCTCCGTCCTGCAGGTCAACTGGACGCCGCTGCCGGCAGATGCCGTGGCGATCGTATCGGCGGAGACGGCCCGCCGGCTCGGAGGGTTCCTCTGCGGTATTGCGGTGTACGCGGCGGACACCGATGCCGCCGGCGAGATGGCCGACGACCTGGCGCGTACGCTCGTGGTGCCCGTGAATGCCACCCTTCGCAGCGGCGTCTACTTCCACGGGCTCGGCGTCCTGCTGGCGGCCAGCGGCGTGAAGGACCTGTTCTTCCCGATTCTGCTGGGCGGCCTGGTGATCTTCGGCACCATGCTCGGGTCGGTGGCGGACCGGGAGCGGGAGATCTACACGTTCAGCGCGCTGGGGCTGGCGCCGCGTCACGTGGCGATGCTGTTTTTCGCCGAGTCGCTGGTCTACAGCCTGATCGGGGGCATGGGCGGGTACCTGCTGGCTCAGGGCACGGTCAAGGTGCTGACGCTGCTCGCCCGGCACGGCCTGGCGGTGGTGCCGGAGATGAACGTCTCCTCCACGAACACGATCGTGACCATCCTGATCGTCATGGGGACGGTCCTGATCTCGTCGATCTACCCGGCGCTGAAGGCGTCCCGCTCTGCGAACCCGGGGCTGATGCGCACCTGGCGGCCGCCGCCGCCCAAGGGCAACGTGCTGGACCTCATCTTCCCGTTCACGGTGTCGCAGTATGACATTGCCGGCGTGGTGAGCTTCCTGAAGGAACATTTCGACGTGCATAGCGAGACGGGGCTGGGACGCTTTCTGGCCCGCGATGTGCGCCTCGTGCGCGGGGCGGACGGGCAGCTGGGCCTGGAGGCGCACGTGGCCCTCGCGCCATTCGACCTGGGCGTGGGCCAGGCGTTCGAGCTGCGCAGCGTGCCGAGCGAGATCCCCGGCATCGATGAGGTCAAGGTCCGCCTGGAGCGCACGTCCGGCCAGCCCAAGGACTGGCAGCGGCTCTACAAGGTGTTTCTGGACGACCTGCGGCGCCAGTTCCTGATCTGGAGATCCCTGCCGCAGGAGACCATGGAAATGTACCGGCATCGGACGCTGACGGATGGACAAGGAAGCCAGGAGTCAGAAGCCAGAAACCAGGAGTCGGAGCGAGGACTCCTTTCTGAATGCTGACTTCTGAATTCTGTCTACTGAATACGGCCGCTGACGTGGGCGGCGGGTTGCTGCGGCGGCATGGAGAAGCATGAAGATTGACCGCGAAATGGAGGAGTTCCGGAGCGCCATGGAGGTGCCGTCCACCTTTGAGGACGGCTTCCGGTGGTCGTCGCTGCTCGGCGCCCTCTTCGTTGCGCTGCTGATGGTGCCCGGCGCCGTCTACATGGGGCTGCTGGCGGGCGCCGGGAGCGTCGGCGCCGCGGCGCAGTGGGTCACGGTGATCATGCTGATCGAGGTCGCCAAGCGGACGCACCGCTCCCTGGGCAAGGCCGAGATCTTCGTGCTGTTCTTCATGTCGGCCGGCGCGATGTCCATGCCCTTCTCGGGCCTGCTGTGGAACCAGTTCTTCGCGCGCAGCGATGCGGCCGCGGCGGCGGGAATCGCCGAGAACCTGCCGCGCTGGTTTGCGCCGCCGCCGGACTCGGAGTCTTACCGGCTGCGCACGTTCTTTCACGCCGACTGGCTGCCCGTGCTCGGGATGGTGGTCTTCGGCACCTTCTTCAGCAGCCTGTCGAACATGATCCTGGGCTACGGCCTGTTCCGCGTGGCCAGCGATATCGAGAACCTGCCGTTCCCGATGGCGCCGGTGGGCGCGCAGGGCGTCATGGCCATGGCGGAGGACTCGGACGCGAAGGCGGAGAAGGGCGCCGAGACGAGCTGGCGCTGGCGGGTGTTCTCCATCGGCGGCGCGATCGGGCTGGCCTTTGGCACGATCTACCTCCTGCTGCCGATCCTGACCGGGGCGCTGACGGGCGCCTCGATCCAGATCTTCCCCATTCCGTTCTCGGACTTCACCGCCACCACGGGGCAGTACCTGCCCGCGGTCGCCACGGGCCTGACCTGGGATTTCGGCAGCCTCATCTCAGGCATGGTCATGCCGTTCTTCGGCATGGTCGGCAGCGCCATCGCTCTGGTGTCCACGATCCTCATCAACCCGGTCCTCTACCGGTTCGGCATCCTGCACAGCTGGAAGATGGGCGACGACACGATCGCCACGATGTTCAAGAACAGCATCGATTTCTACTTCAGTTTCGGCATCGGGATCGCGGTGGCCATCGCCCTGGTGGGGTTCTACGAGGTGGCCCGCGGGATACGGCGGGCGCGCCGCGCCGCCCGCTTGGCGGACCCGTCCGGAGCCGGCTCCCGCGGCTTGTTTGGCGGGGCCCGGACGCCCGCCGGGCGGGGCGACATTCCCGGCTGGGTCATGGGCGTCTGCTACGTGCTCGTGACGCTGACCTATATTGCGGTCTCGGTGGTGCTCCTGCTCTGGCACCACAACTGGGTGTGGGCGCCGGGAATCCGGAACATCGCCCTCGTGCTCTTTGCCCTGGGCTTTGTCTACACCCCGGTGATCAGCTACGTGACGGCCCGCCTGGAAGGCATGGTGGGGCAGGCCGTGTCCGTGCCCTACGTGCTGGAGGCCAGCCTCATTCTCAGCGGCTATCGCGGCGTCGCCTGCTGGTTCCTGCCGGTGCCCATGGCCAACTACGGGGCGATGACGGTCTTCTACCGCCAGTGCGAACTGACGGGGACGAAGTTCACGAGCATCTGGAAGTCCCAGCTCGTGCTGTATCCCATCATCCTGGTCAGCTCGATCTTCTTCATGAACTTCCTCTGGGGGCTGGGCGACATTCCTTCCGGCGTCTACCCGTTTGCCCAGAAGATGTGGCCGCTGCAGGCCGCCAACACGTGCATCATGTTTACGGCCACCCTCGGGGAGTATTCCATCTTCGAGCAGGCGTTCAACGGGCTCTACGTTCTGGCCGGCTCCGGCTTCGGGCTGGTCGTCTTCTCCGTCCTCAGCAAGATCGGGGCGCCCATCATGATGATCTACGGCGTGATCGGCGGCGTGGGGCAGGCCATGCCGCACTCGATCATCCCCCAGTTCGCCGGCGCGCTGATCGGGCGCTTCTACTTTCAGAAGCGGCTCGGACTGCGCTGGCGGCAGTACATCCCCGTCGTGGCGGCCGGCTTCGCCTGCGGCATGGGCCTGATCGGCACCGTCGGCGTGGGCATCACCTTCCTCAGCAAGTCCGTCATCAAGCTGCCGTTCTGAGGGAGTGGGGGGAATGTAGTGTTCAGAAGAGGCGATTGACGACACGATCACGTTTGGGCGTTAGGCAAGTAAATACGTGCATGTTGGAGGTAGTATGACAACGCTGACTGCGACCGATGCACGCCGGGATTTCTTCGACGTCGTGAAAGGGGCGACGGACAAACACCAGGTGTATCGGATACATCACCGGCGGGGCTCGGTGGTGCTAATGGCGGAGGATGATTACGACAGCCTTTTGGAAAGCATGGAGTTGCTGTCCACCCCCGGCTTCCGGAAGAGTCTGAAGCGCTCCATCGAGCAGATGCGCAAGGGCCAGACCGTCTCGTTCGAGGAGGTCTTCGGAGCGAAGCCGTGACGCCCTATGCTATCCGTTTTACAAAGGAGGCGGTCAAGGATGTCAACAGACAGCCGCCTCGTCTGAAGGAGAAACTGCGAGTCATCCTCGGGCAGCAGGTTGCGCCGAATCCCCGGTGCGGCCAACGCTTGGTCGGCGACCTCGCTGGGTTCTTTTCCATGCGTCTCTCCTACAAGGACCGTCTTGTCTACTCGATAGACGAGGGCAGTCGGACGGTCTTCGTCCACCGGGCGCGGACCCACTGTGTAGATTGAGGGAGAACTGGGGCTTGAACCCGCCGCGATGTGTCCAGTGACCATCACGGCGGCGTGAGCGTGTAGGAATACGTGGACGGAGCGAAGAGGGCGGGGGAGAGGTCATGGGGCAGATGCAGAAGCGGACAACCAGGCACATTCTCACAATCCTCTGTGCTGCAACCATAGCGCGGAACGTGAATGGGGATACGTTGCCGCTCTCCGAGCGCTTCAACGTGAAGACAGCGTACAGCGCGAGCGACTTTAGTGTTGATGAGCGTCCCAAGGTGCTCGACATGCTCGACAGAAAGAGGGACATCGACCAGTACGTCATGGTTGAGGAACAGTGGAGGTTCGAGCGGCTTGGCATTGACGTGACGACATGGGAAGGGTGGACGGCTGCGTACCGCGTCACCAACTTCACGCCGACGATTGTCTTTGATACGAGGGCTCCGGTGGTGGGGTCAAATGATACGGTTACGAACGCCCTTAGGCTTTGGCTGCACGCTTGGGAGACGAGAAACATTACAGACCTATATGCCTATGCGGATGAAAGCCAGCGAGAGGCGATGGATAGGTGGGGCCTGAACGGGACGAATCCCGTGCTCGTGAACTGCACCTTTGCGAGAAGCGTGACCAACTGCCCCATCGTCACTGTGCTTTCGCAGGGGGAATCGACGTTCGAGACGAACAATTACGCCTTCCTCTTTGTACGGCGCCAGGAGCCGATCGAGCCGAGACAGCACTCGGTGTTCTTCTGTTCCTACAGGTTCAAGCGTCAGGGCGGCGCTTACCTCTTTACCCCTGAGATAGACGTGCAGTGGGTGGACCCGGTGGTTGCTTTCGGCATCCGTCTTCCACCGTACCCCGTTACGGCTTCTCTGTATACGAACGTATTCAACAAGCTGACTAACAGTCCCTTGCCCCGATATTTCTACACCCTCCCATAGCACATCAGCAGGGACGGATAATGCGTCCGCGCGCCCGTCTTCGTAAGCGTATGCGAGCACCTCTGCGGCGTGAACGTGAACGCCAATGTCTCCTTGACGAGTAAGGCGTGCGAGCGTTATTACATCTGTAGCAACGCCAGAGAGGGTGGACCATGGTTCTTGAGCTCAAACTTCGTAAAGTCGGCAACTCGGTGGGCGTGGTGCTTCCTAAGGAGGCCTTGGCTCACCTCCATGCCCGGGAAGGCGATACGGTGTGCGTCACCGAAGCTCCGGACGGCAGCCTGCGTGTGAGCCCCACGCATCCTGAGGTCATGAGGCAGCTGGAAGCGGCGCAGCCCATTATCCGTCGCTACCGTCACACGCTGAGAGAGTTGGCAAAATGAAAGGGCCGGTGTGGGTTTCGAGGGAAACCGTCCTGGCTCTGCATGACCAGCTGCTGGCGGAGTTCGGAGGGGCGACCGGCCTTCGTGACGAAGGACTGCTGGCTTCTGCTCTGTCTCGTCCTGAGCACCTCTTCACCTACGGCAAACCGTCGGTGTTTGATCTTTCGGCCAGTTATGCCTTTGGGCTGGTGAAGAACCACGCGTTTATCGACGGGAACAAGCGGGTCGGGTTTCTGGTTGCGGCTCTGTTTCTCGAGATCAACGGCTGGCGCCTGCATGCCGACGAGGCCGATGCGGCCGTTCGCACCTTCGCCTTGGCTGCCGGCGCGATGGATGAAGCCGAATATGCCGCCTGGTTGAAGGCGAACGCGGGGCGCGCATAGCTCCGCCGCGCCGTGGGCGCATCCGCGTTTCGGTGCCTATGGTGTCCCTGTGCGGGCCGGCGCCTCGGAGAGGCGCGGCCTACTTGATCGCAAACCACCGTGTCCCAGGACCGGATGCGCATCGGTAGGGCGGCGCTCTCCGAGCGCCAGCCCCATATGCGGGGTGCACTGAACGAGGATTCGCCCCCGCCGCGCCGTGCGGTCCGC